>JAPYWH010000025.1 GCA_028276475.1 Thermocrinis sp. | reverse complement strand
TGATGTTAGAAAAAGGTTATATCAGAAAGGGTCTTGAGTATTCCTTTCATATCACCGCTGGCGACTTCAGGGATAAGCCGGGAGATAACCTTGGTTTTGACGCATGTGGTAAAGGTGAAAAGTATGTAGAGATGATTATAACTTATGGTACTATAGGTTCTCATGGTGGATGGGCTCACAATTGGTTTTCTAATGGAATACTTAAAGGAAGGTTTTCCGAAAAGGATATTTACAAGTATATTGAAAAGAATAACCAATGCCTTGAGTCTATAACAGACTACAAGATAAGGGAGTACTCTGCGCCTGCCGGTGTTCATCCCCAGCCTGAAACTACTAAGATCCTTGAAAAACTTGGTGTCGTTGCTTATTACTATACGGGAGATAGCGGTTCATCTCCTAACAGAACTTTTATAGGTGGCAAAATGGTTTCTTCTAAAGTTATAGCATTTCCTATAACTCCTTATGAAGAATCTGCCTCCCTCTATGAAATGCATAAGAATGGTATAAGCCAAGAACAAGTTTATAAATTTTTGGTATCCCTTACGGACTTTTGCATAAAAACTAAACAAATTAGACTTTTTTATTCACATCCTTACGACATTCCTTTGTATCCCAATGCTATTCTTAGGGCTATAGATTACTGGGAAAGTAAAGAGAAAGATGGTCTATTGGAAGTGCACTCTATGAGCTACTTTGCAGACTTCCTTTTGAGATTTTTAAAAACGGAATATAGCTTTAGGAAAAAGGGTGATGAATTAATCGTTAGGCTCAAAAATCCAGAAGGATTGGGAGACATAGGAATTGCTATTCCAAATTATTATGGAAAAGTTTTAAGTTTTCCAAAGGAAGTAGCCTTTCTCGCCCAGGATGAACACTTCTATTACTTTTACGTTAATGAAAATGCTAAGGAGCTGGAGCTTACTTTTAAATTCTATTGATTATGAAATTATGGAAGCTCCTATTGGCAACTTTTCTTACAATGACGTTTTCTTTTTCACACCCTGTCCTTGACATTCTCAATAACCATCACATAGTGCCTTATTTCGTGAACCTCACCGCCATAGACCTACTTCCTCAAGACCCAAAAAGTGTCAAGAGATATATAGAGTGGTATCTAAGACATCTTAACTATCCAGACATGTATGGTTTGACGGGAACCATTTATGATTATTACATCAGCGGAACTTCAGAAGTTCCTGCTTACACATACGACTCCGCAGACTCCTATGCTTCTACTTTTCTTTTCCTTGTTTTTATTTATACAGAAGAAACTGGAGATTACCAGCTCATAAGAGATAACTCGCAAAAGCTAAAGGACATTGCTTATGTGATAGCTTATCTGCAAGATACGGACGGACTTATAAAAGCTCTCCCTCATTTGAACCTTAAGTATCTTGTAGACAACATAGAGAGTGTATGCGGGCTTAGGGCTTTTTCATTTCTACTGCGGAAGTTAAAAGATCCCGATTGGCATTATTACTTCACGCTCTCTCATAGTGTAGAAAGCTCTGTGATGAGAAATTTAGTGCGGGGTGAACAGATAGCGTGGGCTAAGCTTGATGATGAACTTTTTATTGCAAACAATTCTACTGTATATCCTGATATTTATGCTAAGGCTGTTTTCTACGCCTTTGTGGGCAGACCTGTTCCTGGTAAGTGGTTAAGGAAGTTTGACTATTTTCAAAAAACGGCGATAAAGGTGGTAAAAATGTGTAGAAGATACAATAGATATTGGAAAACATCCTCACCCTGACCCTTGACTTTTTGCTAAATGAGAATTATTATCAATAGTAGGAGGAAACGGAATGGAGAGAGTTTATATTTTTGACACTACCCTTAGGGATGGAGAGCAGGCACCGGGTTTTTCTATGACTGCGGAAGAAAAGCTTCAGATGGCTCTTCAATTGGCAAAGCTCGGGGTTGATGTGATAGAGGCGGGCTTTGCGGCGGCTTCTAAGGGAGACTTTGAGGCGGTTAAGCTTATTGCGGAAGAAGTCAAAGGACCTGTGATATGTTCCTTGGCGAGGGCTTTGGAAAAGGACATTGAACTTGCAGCACAAGCCCTTGAGGGGGCAGAAAGGAAGAGAATACATACCTTTATTGCCACCTCTGAAATTCATATGAAATACAAACTAAGACTATCTCCTGAGGAGGTGCTTGAGAGGGCAGAGAAGGCGGTAGCCTTTGCCAGAAGATTTACCGACGATGTGGAGTTTTCGTGTGAGGATGCTACGCGCAGTCAGAGGGAGTTTTTGTATAGGATCATAGAAAGGGCAATAAAGGCGGGTGCCACTGTTATAAACATACCGGACACGGTGGGCTATGCGGTGCCGGAGGAGTTTGCCCAGCTCATAGAGGATATTCGCAACAATGTGCTAAACATAGACAAGGCTATAATTAGCGTCCATTGCCACGATGACCTTGGTATGGCTGTAGCAAACTCTTTGATGGCGGTAAAGCACGGGGCAAGGCAGGTAGAATGCACCATAAACGGCATAGGAGAGAGGGCGGGCAACGCCGCAATGGAAGAGATAGTAATGGCTCTAAAGGTAAGAAAGGACTTCTTTGGTGGGCTATACACCAACATAAACACCAAGGAGCTCTATAAAACCAGCCGGCTACTTTGCCGGATCACCGGGAGCTTTGTGCCACCCAACAAAGCGGTGGTTGGAGACAATGCCTTTGCCCACGAATCGGGTATTCACCAACACGGAGTGCTCTCTAATCCATTAACCTATGAGATCATGAGCCCGGAGGATGTGGGCTTCCCATCCACCCGCATAGTGCTCGGAAAACACTCTGGCAGGCATGCCCTCAAAAGCAAGCTAAAGGAAATGGGCTACGAGCTCTCGGAGGAGGAAATAGACAAAATCTTTGAGAAGTTCAAAGCCCTTGCGGACAAGAAAAAGGAGGTGTACGAAGAAGACTTGGAGGCGATCATCTACGAGGAGGTTATGAAGGTAGAAGAGGAGGAGCCTGTGAAGGTTCTTCACTATCAGGTTCAGACGGGAGACAAGCTACTTCCCACCGCAACGGTGGTACTCTCTTACATGGGAGAAGAGAGGACAGCCACTTCCACCGGAAACGGTCCTGTGGATGCTGTAATAAAGGCAATACAAAAAGCACTGGGTATAGAGCCCAAACTCTTGGATTTTTCCATAAAAGCCCTAACGCCCAACACGGACGCCCAAGCGGAATCAAGGCTTGTAATAGAGCTTGATGGTATTAAGTCCTCCGGAAGGGGTGTGGATGTGGATGTGATAAAGGCAAGTGTGCAGGGCTTTGTGGATGCCCTCAATAGGGCTATTCTAAGAAAGAACTACATCCTCTCAAGGCAGAGAGTTAGAGAGGAAGGTACCGTTTAAGCCTTAAGGTATGTGGCGGAGAGCAGGGCTTTTGTGTATGGGCTTTTTGGTGCATCAAAGATAGAAACCACATCGCCCTCCTCCACCACCTCTCCCTCTTTTAAAACCAAAACCCTGTCTGCTACCTCCGCCACTACTCCAAAATCATGGGTTACCAAAATAATGCCCTTTCCCTCCTCCTTTAACTGGGTAAAAAGTCCCAAGATCTTTCTTTGAACGGTTAAGTCTAAAGCAGTGGTGGGCTCGTCCGCCAGCACCAGCTTTGGGTTGCAAACCACCGCAATGGCAATGCAAACCCTTTGCCTTAGTCCTCCAGAAAGCTGATGAGGGTAAGAGTTCATAACCCTTTCCACATCCTGCACACCAACCTTTTTTAGCACCTCCACGACCCTCTCCTCTCCACCTGCTTTACCGAAGTGGGCGGTGTATGCCTCAAGGATCTGATCCTTTACCTTAAAAAGAGGGTCCAAATACAGAGAGGGCTCCTGAAAGACTATGCCTATTTCTTTACCTCTTAGCCTTCTGTACTCTTCCTCCCGCAGGTTCAAAAGTTCCCTCCCTTCCAAAAGGATACTACCGCTCAGCTTTGCGTTCTTGGGCAAAAGACCCATAATAGACAGCAAAATGGAACTCTTCCCTGAACCCGATTCACCCACTATACACAGGACTTCTCCTCTGTTTAAGGAAAAGCTAACATTCTTTAAAACCTTTTTATCACCGTAGCTTAGGGAAAGGTCTTTTACCTCAAGTAGCATTTACAAGCCTTTCAAAGGAGGGCTTTATGCGGTCGTAAAGTTCCCAAAGGTCTTGGGATATCACCTTTGTTTGGGCTATGGTGGGCATAAAGTTTGTGTCTCCGTTCCATCTGGGAACTATGTGAAGGTGAATGTGGCTTTCTAAGCCCGCACCCGCAGACCTACCCAAATTGTAGCCAAGATTAAAGCCGTGGGGCTTTATAACCTCTTCCAACGCTTTTATGGAAACAACCGTTAGTCTGTGAATCTCTAAAACCGTCTCCTGGTCCAAAAGGCAAAAGTTCCCTATGTGTTCGGTGGGGGCAACCATTAAATGCCCCGCATTGTATGGATATTTGTTAAATATCACAAAAGCTTTTTTACCTCTGTATAAAACCAAATGATCCCTCAGCTTTTCTTCCGGTTGGGAAACCGCATCACACAAAAAGCATCCAGAAGTTTGGTCTATCTTTTCCACATATGAACTTCTCCAAGGAGCCCACAGAAGGTTCATAGTCTCAAAAGCCTCCTTATTGCGGTTTCTACTTCCTCCTCCGTGGGCAGGTAGTCGTGCCTTTCCAGTTCCATAGTGTCCCTAAAGTAGAGCACCGTCGGAAAGTAAAAGATGCCCAAGTCTTCGGGAGTGGTGTTTTCTTCTGCGTTCATGGCAAAGAAATTGACCTTATCACCGTATATTGCCCTGAACTTGGCAAGAAGGTCAAAGAGCTCTTGATTTTTCTCCGAACCGGGTTTGTAGAAAACAACCACCGCAGGCTTTTCTGCAGAAATTGCCCTGTCGTATATGTCCTTATCTGTCAGCTCTTCAAACATTTACCACACCTCCAAAGGTAATTTTATACCAAAGCCTGTATGATTGAACTCATGGTTTATGGGTATGTAGGTATACTTGTTCCCTGGCTTTTGGAATTCTACCACCGCTTCACATTTGGGAGATTAAAAAAACTTGCACTTTTTTTGTTTGAGGTTATAATTATGTCCATTGAGCTGTTCTATGGAAGGGAGGGCGCCTAACCTTCTGTAGTTCCGCTCTAAGTAAATTTTTAAGGAGGTTTTTAGCACCATGACGTTGAGAGGCACCGTTAAGTGGTTCAGCAAAGAAAAGGGTTATGGCTTTATAACCCGCGATGACAATCAGGGGGATGTTTTTGTGCATTTCTCCGCCATTCAGCAGAGGGGTTTCAAAACCCTTCAGGAAGGTCAGAAGGTAGAGTTTGAGGTGGAACAGGACGCAAAGGGACCAAGGGCAAAAAACGTAAGAGTAATTTCCTAACACACCTTTCCCCCTTTGGGGGGCTTTATATATTTTTTTCTTTTATGGAAGAGATCTTGTTTGAAAAGGGTATAAAACACACCCTTCACGGTTTGAACTTTTACCTTTCCTACTTTGACGATATTGCCAGAGTTTTGCCGAGAGATTGCTATTGCTTTATTGTGGGAGGATGGGTAAGGGACAGAGTTCTTGGGGAACCGGTTGGCTACAAGATAGACATAGATCTATTACTTACCTGCGACCCGTTAAAGGTGGCATCAGATTTTGCAAAGCTTGTGGGAGGGTCATACTTTGAGTTTGAAAAGAAGGGGCTTTTTAGAAGACCTACCATAGCCACCGTCATAATAAACCTTCCACCTTATAAGTACAGGTTTGACTTTGCCCAAATAAAAGGAAAGGATGTGGAGAAGGCTCTAATAGAGGACCTTCTTTCAAGGGACTTTACCGCCAACGCTATGGCTGTTAGCATTGATGACGTTCTTAGCATAGGTGCCAAGCAAACGATCCTCTATGATCCAGCCCATGGTATGGAAGACCTGCAGGAGGGCCTTCTTAGACCTGTGTCCTTGAAGAACTTAGAAGAGGACCCTGTCAGAATGCTGAGGGGCTTTAGACTCAGCGTGGAAAAAAGGTTAGACCTAACCCAGGACTTTTTGGACTTTGTCAAGAAAAAGGCGGAGCTTATAAAAAAGGCACCCATGGAGAGGGTCTCCTTGGAACTGCTAAAAATTCTAAGGCACAGAGAAGGCGGAAAGGTTATCCGGCTACTTTATGAAAACAACCTGCTCCAGCAGATAATTCCAGAGACGGAAAGATGGAAGGAGATCACAAACCAAGGGCAACATCACAAATACCCCCTCGATGAGCACATGCTGAGAATTATGGAGTTTATAGACCAAGTGGTGGAAGAAAGAGAAAGGTTTTTGCCCGCAGAGCTTTTGAAAGGAATAGGAGAGAAAGAATTTTTGGGAGAATTCTCCGACCTGGAACTCCTCAAGCTCTCTGCCCTTCTTCACGATATTGCCAAACCCTACACCTTTGAGCTAAGGGATGGTAAAGCTACCTTCTACAATCACGATAAATTGGGAGCCCAAATGTCAAAGGACATTCTCAAGAGGCTAAGGCTAGGGGATGATGCAATTCAGTTTGTTTCCAAGTTGGTGGAACATCATCTGCGACCCTTTTATCTGAGGGAAGCCTTCAAAAAGGGTGAGCTTACAAACCGGGGAAAGGCAAAGTTTTGGAGGGATTGCGGAGATATTGCAGGTTGGCTCTTTTTGCACGCCATTGCGGACGCCCTTGCCAGCGGAGATGAGCAGGAGGAAATCAGTTGGCTTTTGAAGACCATCCATGAGCTTGAGGATTTTAGAAGAAAGGAGCTTAGCAAAATACCCACAGAGCCTTTGCTCTCCGGAGAGGAGATCATGGAAATTTTAGGAATAGGTCCAGGTCCAAAGGTGGGGGAGATAAAAAGGGCTTTGGAGCAAGCCCAATGGGAAGGAATTGTAAAGACCAAAGAGGAAGCCATAAACTTTGTGAAATCTCAAAAGCTTTAAGACTCCTTCATCCAAGGTCTGTATTCCATCACCTGTTCAAAGGTATAAGGGCATTCTTGTGGGAAATCCTCCTCCATAGGAAGCCTGCCAAAGTATTTTTTGGCTAAGTCCTCCGCCTCTTCAAACCAACCTACAAGGTTTATGACCGCATACTGCCAAGCTTTTTCTAAGTTTTCCTTTTGCTCAGCCTTTTGTCTGAGGGAAGGAGTATCTTTAAAGAGCTTTTTAATCTCGTTTCTTGCGTTAATTATACTCTTTTTCCAACTGCCACCCGCATAAACCTCCTCCCTGAAGTTTTCCCACTTGTAAAGGTGCTCCATTATAACTGCCATAAGGCTTATCAGGCTTTTTATTTCCCTCTTTGCCATATCCTCTATCTCCTCCAGGAGGTTTTCCCAGTCCGCAAGGTTGTATTCTCCGTTTTTAAGGAGCTTGAGATTTTCCACAACCCAAAGGTAAAAGTCCTTTTCGTATAGCCCTTTTAAGTTTTGGGTTTTTAGTTCCATGGTTTTTAAATTTATTCCTTCACAAGCTCAAAGTTTATCGGAGAGCCGTCCTTCAGCCTCAGTTCAAAACCTATGCCACAGTCTTGCCCTTGCTTTCCTACTTTCCCAAGCACCTGACCCTTTTTTACGCTTTCTCCCTTTTTCACAAAGACCATTTCCGCCCTTGTATAAACGGTTATGTATCCATCTTCCTGCTCTACCATAACCACCCAACCGTAGCCTTTCAGGTCATCTCCCGCATAGAGCACTTTGCCCCTTTCAATAGCCCTAAAGAATTCATCGCAGGCGCTTTTTATAAAGTAGCCCCTTTGGGATTTAATCGGGATACCTTTAACGGGCATTGGCACCTTTGGAACTTCCACAGTAGGCGGTTTTACCTCCTGTTCCCTTGCGGGTTCTTTAGGCTTTGGGACTTCCTTTGGGGGTTTGGGCGGGGTCTCTTGTTTTCTATACGCTGGAGGTCTTCTGTCCCTGATCTCTATTTGCACGCAGGAGTTAATAAAGGTAATTAAAAGGAAGACTGTAATCGCCTGCTTCCAAGCTCCTGTATGCATTTGGTAGGTATTCTACCAGATCAAGGGCTCGGACACTTTCTGTGTGCTTTTCTCTTTCTGCGACCTCTCCCGCCAGTCCATGGATAAAGACACCCAACTTGAGGGCATACTCCACCTCAAAGCCCCTTCCCACCAGTGCGGACAGAATGCCAGAGAGCACATCACCCACTCCACCCTTTGCCATGGCAGATGTTCCCCTTGTGGATAAAAAGCACTTCCCATCGGGTGTCCCTATAGCGGTCCTTGAAGACTTTAGCACCACATAGCATTTGTTATTGACAGCAAACTCCAAAGCCCGGTCCATAAGGTTATGAATGATATCCTCCTTTGGTAGACCTGAAAGCCTTTCAAACTCTCCCACATGGGGCGTCAGAATGGTGGGACTGCCTCTTTCCTTCAAAACTTCCAGCCTTTTGCTGTCTGCCAAGTTATTCAGGGCGTCCGCATCCAAAAGGATGGGCTTTTCCCAGACTTCCAAGAGCTTTAGCACAAGCCTTTGTCCCTCTTCTGTCCTTCCCATACCCATTCCGATCCCTAAAACGCTAAACCTATCCTGTTCTTTAAGGATAGTCTCCCAAGCCCTGTAAGAGAGAAAGTCCTCTCCGGGTAAGGGAATGCTCATCTCTTCGGTGAGGGCTACTTCAAAGATGGGATTTAAATTCTGCGGAACACCCACGCTAACGAGCCCAGCACCAGCCCGGGTAGCGGACTTCGCGGACATGATAATGGCACCTGTTTTTCCCACGCTACCACCTACCAAAAGCACATGCCCAGCTTTTCCTTTGTGGATGTCCGGCTCCCTTTTAGGCGGTTCAACCCTCAAAATTACCTCCCTTCTTACATCTTCCACAAAAACCTCCGGTATTCCTATGTGGGCTATGTAAAGCTCTCCACATTGTTTTGATGCGGGATGCAAAAGGTGGCAGACCTTAGGAAACTGAAAGGTAACGGTGATGTTGGCTTTAACGCTTGGGGTGTAGAGCTTTCCGCTGTCTGCGGAGAGCCCGGAGGGAATATCTACCGAAAGGATGGGTACTTTTGTTCTTTCTAAGGTTTTTATTATTGCCTCTGCGGGTGGTTTTACTGGTGGCTGAAAGCCCGTGCCAAAGATGGCATCTACAATAAGGTGGTAATCTTCCAAGGGTGGAAGCTCCTTCAGAGGCTCTACTCCTAAAGCCCGCAGGAGGTTGAGTTGAAATAGTGCATCTCCCTTTACCTCACCAAACACAAGGAACACATCCACCCGGTAGCCCCAGAGCTTTAAATGCCTTGCACAGGCGAGCCCATCTCCTCCGTTGTTTCCTTTGCCCACTAACACAAGGACCTTTGAACCTTCTGGGAACTTCTGTTTGATTACCCTCGCCACCGCCAAGGATGCGTTTTCCATGAGCACAAGGGAAGGAATGCCAAGCTCTTGAATAGCCCTTCTGTCCGCAAGAGACATTTCCTCTGAATTGAGGACCTTCATGCTTAAAATATTACCCTATGGTGCTATTTGTTTTGCTACTGTTCCCCCTTTTTGTTTTTGCCCAAAGCTTTGAACAGCTTGAAAAAAGGCTTGCCCAGATCAACACAATAAAAGTCTCCTTTATGCAAAAGACCAAATACACTTGGCGCACAAAGGAAGATGTAGCAAAGGGATTTTTTTATGCCCAAAAGGGTGGAAAGTTCCGCATAGAGTATGAACAGCCGGAGAAGATGATCATTGCCTCCGATGGAAGGGAGGTCGTTCTCTACTATCCAGCCCAGGGCAACATCCTAATAGACAGTATGGAGAAGAATCAATCTCCAGTGGTAGAATCTTTGCTTTTGGTATCAAAGCCACTGGGAGAGGTCTTTGACCTGGTGGGAGAGATTGAGAGGGACGGGAGGAGGTTTTTTGTCTTAAAGCCCAAGGTTAATGATGAGTTCTTTCATAGGGTTTTTGTTCATGCGGACCGGGATGGAACGCCAAGGTTGGTTCGCATAGAGGAAAAGGATGGAACTATTACAGAGATAGAGTTTTTAGAGGTGCGCACAAACTTTAGCCCTTCGCAAGGTCTTTTTAAACTACAACTGCCATCCAATGTTAAGGTAAAAAGGGTCTACTGAGCGTATGGTTAAGGTGGAAAGGGCAACCACAGAGGACATAGAGGAATTAGCCAACATATACTTGGAGGGCTACGCTGGACTTGAGGAATACTCTTACACCCACAGGGAGGATGTGCTTGCTTACCTTAACTGGCTCTTTAGGAGGGATGTGGCGGGAGTTTTTGTGGCGGAGGTGGGTGGTAAAAAGGTAGGGTTTGTGGCAGCGGACGGAAATTGGTTTAGCAAGAGGGAAGGCAAGGTGGTGGGTGCCATACACGAGCTGGTGGTTCTGCCCGAGTACAGAAATAAGGGCGTTGGAAAAAAGCTTTTGGAGAAAACCCTTGAATACTTTAAGGAGAGGGGTCTGCCTCTGGCGGAGCTCTGGGTTGGTGATGAGAACATAAGGGCTATAGAATTTTATAAAAAGCACCGCTTTGAAGAGAGGGATAGGTTTAACTACTGGATCAGGATGACCAAACGGTTGGAAAATGAGGCTCGTGGTTAAAATAGGCTCAAACCTTATCCAAACGGAGGAGGGAGATATAGACCTCAGCCTCATCAGCAAGCTGGGCAGAGAAATAAAGAGGCTAAAAGCCCTTGGAAATGAGGTGGTCATAGTTTCCTCCGGTGCGGTGCTCTGTGGTCTAAAGAAGCTGAACTTAACAGAAAGACCAAAGAGTTTGGTGGAAAAGCAAGCCTTGGCGGGCATTGGTCAGGCTTATCTTATTCATCTTTACGACCTTGTCTTTTCCAACTACAAACTGGTGCCCGCCCAGGTGCTTTTGACCTCCGATGTGTTCACAGACAAACACAAGTTTGAGAACGCTAAGAATGCCTTGGAAAAACTCTTGGAGATGGGTGCGGTGCCGGTGATCAACGAAAACGATGCGGTGGCTGTGGAGGAGCTTCTCTTTGGCGACAACGACTTCCTTGCGGTGCACACCGCCTTTATGCTTCAGGCAAACCTTTTGGTGATCCTATCTACCGCGGGAGGGCTCAGAGACCACCAAGACCAAGTAATTCCCTTTGTGGAGGATGTGGATTCAGCCTTTGCCTTTGTTAGAGGGGTCAATTCCACCTATGGCACCGGCGGAATGCTCAGCAAACTTACCGCCACCAAGATTGCGGTCCGTTTGGGAATTCCGGTGGTCATAACCGGAAAGGAAGACTCTTTGGAGGAGATCCTACAGGGCAGAACAAAGGGGACCTTCTTTAAAGCCTTGCCTCCACCAAGGCAGGGCAAAAAACTGTTGGCTATGGTGGAAAAGCCAAAGGGTGCCCTTTACATAGATGAGGGTGCCTTTAAGGCCCTCAAATCGGGCAAGAGCCTGCTTCCTGCGGGAATAAAGAGGGTGGAGGGTAGTTTTCAGCGTGGTGATGTGGTGGTGGTCTATACGGAGGATGGTCTGCTGGTGGGCAAGGGCAAAACCAACTTCTCCTCCGAGGAGCTAAAAAGGGTTCTTGGAAAGAAGGGGGAGGAGGTTAGGCGTATTTTGAAGACCACCAAAGAGGAGGCAGTGCACAGGGACTATATGGTGGTCTTTTAAAGTAGCCTTTGGGCAAGGGCAAGGTCCTCTGGGTATGTGATCTTTATGTTGATGGGCTCGCCCATAACCACACCTACCTTGTAGCCATACCTTTCCAAGAGCATGGCATCATCCGTGACAAAAAAGCCTTCACCCCTTGCCCTAAAGTGGCATTCCAAGAGAACCTTTCTTAAGAAGGCTTGGGGTGTTTGTGAATGCCAAAGACCTGTCCTGTCAATGGTTCTTATCACCATACCTTCCGAGACCTGCTTTAGGGTGTCCCTGACGGGTAGGGCACAGATCTTTCCCTCAAAGTCTCCGAGCTCAGACACCTTTAAAAAGAGCTCTCTGCTGGCAAAGGGTCTGGCACAGTCGTGAACGATCACTATATCTCCATCCGCCTCAAGGATGCCCTCAAGGACAGAGTCCTGCCTTTCTTTTCCTCCCGCTACCTTTTTAACCTTTGGCGGCACCTTTACCTTTTGCAGGTCCTCCTCCGGCAATACTAAGATGACCTCCTCAAAGAGGTCCAAGACCTTCTCCAAAGAGTGCATGTAAAGGGGCTTTCCGCCAAGTGGAAGATACTGCTTTTTTGTGCCAAACCTACTTCCTCCGCCTCCCGCAAGGAGTATAATGCTCCTTTTCATACCAGGTTCAAAAGCTCCCTGAGTTTTTTGACCTCATCCCTCAGCTTTGCCGCTTTCTCAAACTCCCACCTTTTTGCACACTCCCACATCTCCTTTTCCAGACGACTGATCTTTTCTATGAGGTCTTCCTCGCTCTTTATGTCCTTGGGTAGCTTTACCGGTAGGCGCACATAGTCCAGCTCTTCTATGGCTAAGAGTTCCTTTACAGGCTTTACTATACTCTTGGGAGTTATTCCGTGCTCTCTGTTGTATTTCTCTTGAATTTCCCTCCTTCTGTTGGTTTCCTCTATGGCTTTTTGCATGGAGGGGGTTATACGGTCTGCGTAAAGGATGGCTTTGCCGTTTATGTTCCTTGCAGACCTTCCTATCATCTGAATAAGCGAGGTGTGGCTTCTCAGAAAGCCCTCCTTATCTGCGTCCAAAATGGCAACCAAAGAAACCTCCGGCAAGTCTAAGCCTTCCCTAAGCAGATTGACACCCACTATTACGTCAATGCTTCCCTCTCTCAGCTCTTTTACCACCTTTGCCCTCTCTATGGCGTCAAGTTCTGAGTGCATATACTTGGCTTTTATGTTCCTCTCCTGAAGGTATTCGGATACTTCTTCTGCGAGCCTTTTGGTGGTGGTTAGCACAAGCGCCCTCTCTTTTCTCTTCTTTCTCTCCTGAATTTCTCTGACCAGGTCCTCTAACTGTCCCATGGTGGGTCTAACTTCCACCTGTGGGTCCAAAAGTCCCGTAGGTCTGACGATCTGCTCCACCACCACACCTGCACTTCTCTCTATCTCCCACGGTCCTGGGGTAGCGGAAACGTATATGGCTTGGTTGATCCTCTCCAAAAACTCTTCAAACTTTAGCGGTCTGTTGTCCAAGGCGGAGGGCAATCTCCAACCGTATTCTACCAGCTTTTCTTTGCGGGACCTGTCTCCGTTATACATAGCCCTTATTTGGGGGACCGTTACGTGAGATTCGTCTATTATTAGCAGAAAGTCCTCGGGGAAATAGTCAAGCAAGGTGTAGGGAGGTTGTCCCGGCTGTCTGCCTTCAAAATATCTGGAGTAGTTCTCTATTCCTTTGCAGTGTCCAAGTTCTCTGATCATTTCTATATCGTGCATAGTTCTCTGATAGAGCCTTTGGGCTTCCACAATTTTTCCCTGATCCTTGAACCACTTTACCCTCTCGTGCAGGTCCCTCTCTATCTGCTCCAGGGCAGATTCTATGGTCTCACGGGGTGCTATGTAGTGGGATGCGGGAAAGAGCACCACCTTTTGGAGTTCCTTTAGCTTGTTTCTGTTGAAGGCATCCAAAAGGCTTATGCTCTCTATTTCGTCGTCCCAAAACTCCACCCTGATAATTTGGTCCTCCATGTCGGAGGGGATGATCTCCAAGGCAGAACCTCTGAAGGAAAAGGTTGCCCTCTTTATGGAGTAATCGTTCCTTTCGTATCCTATCTCCACTAGCATCCTTGCCAGCTTGCTTTGGCTTATCTTCTTTCCCACCTCTAAGGGTATTCTCATAGAGTAGTAGGCGTGGGGCGAGCCAAGTCCGTATATACAGGAGACAGACGCCACCACTATCACATCCCTCCTCTCCAGAACCGCTATGGTGGCGGAGTGTCTGTAGCGTTCCAGTATTTCGTTTATGGATGCGTCCTTTTCTATGTACAGGTCCTTCTCGGGTATGTATGCCTCCGGCTGGTAGTAATCGTAATA
>JAPYWH010000008.1 GCA_028276475.1 Thermocrinis sp. | reverse complement strand
CTGCCCGCGGGAAAGGTGATGCCTTTGTAAGTGGCAAGCATTTGGGTGGCGTCCAAGCCCAAGCCTCCCACGCTAACTCTTACCCTTCCGCAGTCTGGCTCGGAACCGCTCCTGCAGGTGGGACCGCTCAGGCTTATGGGCTGTTCAAGACTACTTCCCACCGCATAATAAAGACCATCTCCAAAACCCACAAGAACTACCCTTTTGTCGGAGGTTACCCTTGAAGAGCTTGCGGTAAGGTTCCCTTGGGCTGGTCCCTCCACACTGCCAAAGAGTTCCACATCCGCGGGTGCGTCCTGAAGGTTTAGGGTGTATAAACTTTCCACCACCAACCTTTCGCCCACGGGTGCGTAAAAAACGCCCTTTGGAGTTATATACGCAAGGTATGCCCCGGGGAGAAGGTCTTTCGTGTTGGCGTCCAACTGCCAGTTGGTTGAATACAGGTCTTCGCTAAGAACAAACACCCTTCCACCGATTTTTACCATCTGGTCCGAAAATCCCTCAAAGACGTCTGCACTCCCACCCGTGGGCTTTAGCCCCAAAACCACATAGGCATCCGGGGCAAGGTCTGAGACCGCGTAGGCATAATATACGGGCTTTCCATCCTTGTCGTAAAGGGTCGCCTCTATCAGCCTTTCACTTCCCTGCGGGACGTTTACATTAAAAACCACCTTTTGACCGGGCTGTAGGGGTCCCTCCTTCGAGTAGGTCAAGGGTTCAAAGTCCTTGCCGGATATTCTCAAAGTGAGCCTTGAGTATGGACCTTGGGAAACCTCCGAGAGCTTTAACACAATTCCCCTGTCTTCTCCTCCAACATTACCCCCACCACCGCAAGCATAGAGTAAAAGGGCAAACAAGGGCACCAGCAATCTTAAGCTCATTTTTCAGATATTTTACACGCCAACCTCCCTGCGTGCAAGGCGGAGGACAGGGATGTGCCAGAGCGCACTCCGTAGCCCCCGGGCACCGCCACCAAAAGGTCTTTGTAAGGTTCCCGTGCCTTGGCTTTTTCGCACAGGTCCTTTGGCTGGCACGGAAGCCCTGCCACAGAGATCACATAGGGACTGCTGGCGGGGAAGGGTAGGGGTCCGGGCTCGTTTCCCACCGGTGCGGTGATAAAAACTCCCCTTTTACTGAGCCTCTCCAAAAGAAGGCTAACCAACCTATCCTCTCCATACATCCCAAAGGACATGTTTATCACATCCACCCTTTCCCTCAGAAGGCTCGTCAGCGCCTTGGCGATGGGAAAGCTATAACATGTTCCTCCCTCGCAAACTCTAAAAAGATAAAGCTCGCCCTGCACCGCAACACCCTCCATGCCCACCCCGTTCTTCCGGGCACCGATAAGCGATGCCACCGCGGTGCCGTGCTCCTCTGCCCTGTAGGGGCTTTTAAGAAGGTTCTCCACCCTCAAAAAGGCGGTTTTTAGGTCCTGGTGCTCTGTGTCTGCCCCCGTGTCCAAGATGGCTATTTTTATCCCTTTACCCTCACACTGCCCAGTGTTTTTTAAATAGGGCTGTCTTTCCTTTAAAGGGTCATCAAAGGTCTGATAAAGGTAGTTGGGCTGCCAAAAGAGGACCTTTGGCAATGCCTTGACCTTCTCTGAAAACTCCTCCAGGCTAACATCAGCCTTTATCAAGGCAAAGCTTATTCCCTCTTCCATATCTACCGTATCCTCCACCTCCCCCAAGGAGGAAAGGTCCAGCGGACCCTCAAAAACCACTATGAAATAGCCGGGCAAAAAGGCGGGTCTTTTGTCTCCGTTCTTTTGGACATCCGGCTTTGCTTTGCCAAAGACTGCGTTGGTGATCAAAAAGCTTATGCCCAAACCCACCAAGGCACCGATAACCAAACCTATGGAACTGCCACCACCCCCACCGTTGGAGTTCTGCCCGCCGGGTGCTGTTCCGCCGGGTATTGTTACCTCAATGGTCTGGGCGGTGCAAAGGGCTATGCCAAGAAGTATAGAAATTAAAAGCTTCATTTAAAAACCTCTCTTATGTATCCCCTTTTTTTGAGCTCTTGCACATCTTTCTCTTTTGCACCCTTAAGAAGGTATGTGCCCGCGGGCGTGGGACCCTCCATGGTTAAACCCCTCTCCTTTAGAAAATCCTCCACCTGACCTATTTTAATGTTTCTTTCAAAGACCACATGAACACCCTCTTTCTTTTCCTCACTCATGGGCACATACACCTTTTCCACATGCCACAGCTGGGTTATGAAAAGACCTATGGCAAAGCCCGCCGCCAGGGCGCCAATGGGCACAAACCATGCCAAAAATCTTCGCTTACGCCCAAAGAGCCTTTCCTCCAATCCATCTGGCACGGGCAGTTCTTCCATATCTCTGCTAAAAGCCTTCTTTATAAGCTCATCCTCTCTCATGGCTCATCTCCTCAATGATCTTTTTTAGCTTAGCCTTTGCGTTAAAAACCCTGCTCTTTACAGTTCCCACCGGTATGTCAAGGACCTTTGCTATATCCTCGTAGGGAAGCTCCTCGTAGTATGCCAAGAATAGGACTTCCCGATCGTGGGGGGCGAGCTTTTCTATTGCCTTTCTTACCAATTCCACATCCTCGTTGATGGGTGAGTCTTCCGATACTGCGTCCCCCTCGTAAATCTCCAGGGTCTTTATGCTCTTGTTTTTCTCCTTTAGATGTTCCAAATATACCCTTCTGGCTATGCCAAAGACCCAGCTGGAGACCTTGCTCTCTCCTCTAAAAGTGCCCGCATTTCTGTAAATCCTAAAAAAAGTCTCCATTGTTAGCTCCTCTGCATCCTCTTGGTTTTCAAGCAGTTTATAAAAGTAGTAGTAAAGTCTGTTTTTGTAGATGTAAAAGAAGGTTTGAAAGGCGTTTTGGTCTTTTTTTGCAATTTTGGCTATCAGTTCCCTCTCGTCTATCATAGGGTTTTATTTTATCTTTCTTCATAAAGTATGTGGCTTTTATCCTAATGGTGGTTCATGTGGTATAATAATATCCTATGAGGGCTTTGGTGCTTGGTTTGGCTTTGGTTTCTCTTTTTGCCTGTCAGAAGAAGGAGGACTACATAAAGGTTAGCTGTCCCTCTGAGAAACAGATGGTGGAGGGTCTAAAGAAGTTCAACCCGGAGCTATACATAAAGATAGAGAAAGTCCAACAGTTTGATAAGGTCCCCCTCTGTGAGGTGGAGCTCTGGGCGGGTGCCAGGTATGCGATCCTATACACAGACCCAAAGGCTAAATACCTTTTCCCCACTGCCTTTGATGCATCCACTGGAGAGGATGTGATCGCCAAAAAGGCTTCCCAGCAGAAAAACCTTCCGAAGGATATTTTGGAGCAGTTTGAAAAGCATGTGAATTTTGTGGTAGGAGATGGCAAAGACTATATCTATCTGATCACAGAGCCAAAAAACGAGAAGGCGGAGGAGACTTATAAAAACCTCCTCCAATGGACTAAGGAAAAGAAGATTAAGATCAAGATCATAGTTAGACCCGGAGACTTTAACATAGAGGGCTACAACACAGCCATAAGTGCCCTGTGTAAAAAGCAGAGTTTTGACCAGATGTTAAAAGGCTACTACGATGCATCCGCCGACTGTAAGGAAGGCAGGGCTACCCTTGACAAAAACATGAAGTTTGTAAACGCCCAGATGGGGCTCGCCTTTCCAAACCCCATAATCATAACCAGCAATGGGAAGCTCTGGATAGGTCAGTTAAACAAGGACCAGTTTGAGGCGCTTTTGAAATAAACCAGGTTGGAAACAAGGTGTAAAAGGCTAACAAAAGCCAAGGACCTTGTTTTTTGATAGGCAAAACCAAAAAGGAGGGAGGGAAAGAAGGTGAGCAGGGAAAGGATGCCGGGGTATAAGATAAAGTGAGGGATCACAAACATAAGGGAAACCTCCAGGTTGCTGAACCTTTTCATAAGGTATGCCCTAAAGAAGAGCTCCTCCGCAAAGGCGGAGAGGGTCATGCCCAAAAGCCAAAGGGCATCAAAAAACAAAAAGGCTACGGGGTAAAAGAACCAAAGAAAAATCCACCTGTCCAAAAGCCTTATCTCAAGAAAGACAAGTGGAGAGAGCAAAAAGAAAATGGAAAGGTTTGGAATGCCCAAAAACTTGTGCAAAAATAAGGAGAGTAGCACAAACAGGTAAAGGATGTGCTCAGAGTAGCTTTTTATAAAGGATTTTATCCGCTTGCCTGTCATAGACCACCTCAAATATCGCCGACCTCTCCCCGCTCCTCAACTCCATCTTTATGTGAAAGGTGGAACTTTTTACGTCTATTAAATCTTTGATATTGTAAAGGATATCAAGGGTCATGCCATCCACCATCAGCAAATCTTCGGGCTTTTTGAAGGGTTCTCTGTTTCGTCTTTCTATGATCTTGCTTGCCAAAGTTTCGTCTATTCTCTGGTCCAGGGACATCAGCACATAAAGGCTTGCGGTGTTTATGTTAACCTTTCCTTTGGAATCCACTGTGGTAAGCCCTAAAAGCCCCGGGTAAAACTTTCCGCCCAGTTCCTTTCCCAGTAGGTCTTGCCTCTCAAAGCCCATGTAATAGAGTTCCTCCTTTGCATCCAAGGGTGCCCTCTTTATGGGATAGTCGGTGTTTATGGTGCCCTTTGATTTGCCGGTCCAAACCAAAAGGTTTTCTTTGTAGGAAGGGTCAATGGCAAGGAGCCTTAGGAGCCTTTCAAAGAACTTTCCGTATGGACCCTCATCCACCGAGTTTAGGTTTAAGAACCTATCTTCGTCGTATATGGTAGCCCTCAGCTCGCCCCTCTCTGTTCTAAAGGTTAGCTCCTGTGCCCAGCTGTCTTGAAGGCTATCCACGGAAGGGTCATCCTTTTTTAAAAGGTCAAGGACAAAGGGCAGAGTGTAAAAAAATACATAGCTTGCCTGCACTTTAAAGGATACTTCCTCCACAACCCTCTGGGCAGACTTGGCGGTAGAGTATGCATCCAGCACATAATAGGCGGACATCAAAAAGAGCATTAGGGCAAGCAATGGGATCATCTCAAAAGCAAGTATATTTCAAAGAGCCCCTGTCCGGTGTTATCCACCGCCCTGAGCTTTTGCACGCTTATGCCCTTCTCCTCCAAGGCATAGATCAGGTAGGGAAGCTTTTCTCCGGGTAGGTTTGTCCCCTGCACTTCGTAGCCTGCTTCTGTTTGCTTAAAGGACTTGAACTCCCCCTGATATTGGGAAAAGAGCCCTCTTACCAACTGCTCGGTGGGTGCTTCCCTCTTTCTCCCTTGGTAGTTTGCCAGCAAAAACATAATTTCTTTGTGCTTTAGGTAATCCCCGTAGTAGCTGTCCCTTAGCCTGTAATACCGGTCCAAGAGCAAAAAACCAAGCAATACATAGAGTAAAACAAAGAAAAGGATCGCATACCTCTTTTTCAGCCTCATCGCAGTTCCAACTCAAACTCCAAAGTGCCCGAGGGCGTTTTTTTAACAGACTTGGGCGAAAGCCCTCTGACCACCTCCTCCTTTCCTTCGCCCTTGACCAAAAGACTGTCCTTTGAAAATTCCAAAGAGTATAGCTTTAGGTCCGAGGAGAGCTTAGTAGATAGTTCAGAGAGCTTTTGGGAAAGCTGGAAGGACTCTTCCTTGCTTGCCTTAGAAAGGACTTGTTCCCTTACTGCCCTAACTGGCGCGTTAGGAAATAGCTTTTTGAACTCAGTTCTTTCTTTTTCCCTCAAAGGTTCCACAGACCAGAGCCTTTCTGTGCCAAAGTATGCCAAGCCAAAGAGCAACAACCCACCCACCAAAGAAAAGCCCGCCCACCTAAGCTCCTGAGGAGAGAGCTCCCTTTTCACAAAGTCTGGGTAGGGAGTTTTTACCACATACTTTAAGCTGGCACCAAAGGCGCTCGTGTATTCGGGCTGGCAGTATGGGTTTTCTATGAGCCTACCAAAGAGCCCCTTTAACCCTTTCAGCTTTGCACCGCCACCGCTAAGAAGGGTGGGAGTGTTAGTATCCACTCTCAGGTTAGACAGGATACCCTTGAGCCCATCCTCCACCTCTTTTAGCCCCAAGCCCTTTTCTATCTTCAAACTCTCTGCCCTCTGTGGTTCCTCCAGCCCTATCAGAGAGTTTAAATAATCTCCACCCCTGAGTAGCACCCTGTAGCGGGAGAGAACTCCACCCTCTACGCATACCAGTGTGCTCTTTCTTCTGCCGAGGTCCAGCACGCACCCATCCACCCCAAGCAAATGCAAAACCCTCGCCAAGGAGAATATCTCAAGGTCTATGTCCCAGCAATCTTCCCCCTCAAAGTTTTTATAAACGCCCAAGATGGCAAGGTCCCCATGCAAAGAAACATCCCACTCCACCTGCCCGAACTTTTCGGAAACCTCCAACTGGTAATAATCCCTTAGGTCTGAGAGCTTTTGGGATAAAGCTTTTTCAACTTTGACAAAGCAAAGGTCTGAGGGCACCACACATATTTTTTTGCCAAGCTTTTGGGTGGGAGACCAGCCCCTACCCAGCAGGGACTTATTCACGCTAAAGGATTTTTTACCGTCCACTCCCGTGTATATCATTCTACCTTTATAGCCCTTATTAGCTCTTCCGAGGTGGTTATGCCCTGTAGCACCTTATCCACGCCGTCCTGTAGCATGTCTTTAAAACCCTTATCCTTGGCAAACCTTTTTATGGCGGTTGCGTCTTGGGTTTTTAGTATAAACTGCTTTAGCCCTTCGTCCAACTCAAGCACCTCAAAGATACCCGTCCTTCCCTTGTAGCCGGTGCCCATGCAGTTCTCACATCCCAAGCCCTTGTAAAAGATGTAATCTCCCTCCAAGCCAAGCTCTTCCAGCTCCTCCTTGGATGGCTTGTATGCGGTTTTACACTGAGGGCATATTTTCCTAACCAACCTTTGGGCTATGACCCCCTCCAAGGAGGATGCTATCAAAAAGGGTTCTATTCCAAGGTCTGCAAGCCTTGCCACCGCAGAGACTGCGTCGTTGGTGTGAAGGGTAGAAAGCACCAGGTGTCCAGTGAGCGCCGCATGGACTGCGATCTCCGCAGTCTCCGCATCCCTTATCTCGCCCACCATGATCACATCCGGGTCCTGCCTGAGGATAGCCCTGAGTCCGCTGGCAAAGGTGAGCCCCACCTTAGGATTAACCTGAATTTGGCTAACACCCTTCACCTGATACTCGGGCGGGTCCTCTATGGTGATGATGTTTTTCTCTGGGCTTTTTACCTGCAGGATCATGGCGTAAAGGGTGGTGCTCTTTCCAGAACCAGTGGGACCCGTAGCCAAGACTATACCGTAAGGTTTTTTGGCGAGCCTTCGGACCTTTTGCAGGTCCTCCGGAGAAAGCCCCAAGTCCTCCAAGGTTAGCATCTGATTGGAACGGTCCAACAGCCTGAGGACAATTCTCTCTCCAAAGACGGTGGGCACCGATGAGACCCTTATGTCCATCTCCCTGCCACCCACCTTGACCCTGATCTTTCCATCTTGGGGCACCCTTTTTTCTGCCACGTTCATGTTGGCAAGAATTTTTATACGAGAGACCACCGACTCGTGCAAAGAGAGGGGTATGCTCATATAGTCGTGCAAAATTCCATCAAGGCGAAACCTAACGTAGGATGCATCCTGATAGGGCTCTATGTGAATGTCCGAAGCATAAAGGGTGGTTGCCTTTATGAGCATAGAATTCACAAAGCTAACCGCAGGACTCTTGTCCTCTTCAAGTAGGAGGTCCTTTAGAGCTTCTCCCTCACCTTCCTCCCCTTCCACCACCACCTCCTCTTGGGCGAGCCTCCTTTGAAGTTCCTGTGCAAAGGTGTTTTGATCCACAAGGACCACATCTATTTCCTTTCCCAGCAAAAACCTGAGCTCTTCCAATAGGAAAAAGTCATATCCCTCGGGAGCCAAGAGCTTTAGCCTTTTTTCATCCTCCTCAAGGGGGATAACCCTGTAGTCCTTCAGCACATCCACCTTCACGAGAATAATTATACTTCATCAGAAAACTGCCTTATAATATCCATACGCATGAATGTACATCTTTTTGGCTATATGTTCCTTCTACTTGCAGTATGCTTTTCCTTGCCCTTGTTGATTTACTCTAACCTTATTAGCAAAGGGATAAGCTCGGTGCCAGTGATGAGGGTGGAAAAGCCAAGGGTGGCAGACTTTAGCCCTGTGTTCAAAAGGGAAGAGAAAAAGCAACAAAAAGAAGTGTCCGTTAGCCTGCTAGCTACCGCAGTAGGAAGCGTAAATTTGGCACTTATTGACGTAGATGGGCAGGTTAAAACAGTTCGGGTGGGCTCTGAGGTGGGTGGCTACCGGGTTGCACACATAGACAGGAACTACATAATCCTTTCAAGGGGTGAGGAGAAAAAGGCAATAGGCTTTAGTTTTGCAAAGGCGGAGGCTAAGACTACAGAACCTAAAGCCATAGCCCAAGAGGGCACCCAAACCCTTCAGGCGGTAGTCCAAAAGAGGGAAATAGAAAACATCACCGCGGACCCTGGCGTTATGTTCAGACAGATAAGGCTTGTGCCCTATGTGCAGGATGGAAGAACTACGGGTTTTCTCTTTGAATGGGTGGACCCTCAGAGCATGTTTTCAAAGGTGGGCATAGTGCAGGGGGATGTGCTCGTTAGCATAAACAACCAGCAGATAAAGAGCGGAGAGGATGCCTTTAGAATACTGCAGGTTCTGAGAAACGAGAGCAGTTTTAAAATAGGTCTGATCAGAGAGGGCAAACCATTAGAACTTTTGGTGAGGGTAGAGTAGATGCTAAGGTTAATACTGTTCTTGCTTTTGGGCTTATCTGTATGTGTTTATCCCCAAACTTCGGAGGAACTTCAAAAAACAGCCCAAGAGCAAAAAAGGACGGGCAGGGTCTTCTTGAACTTTCAAGATGCAGACATATCCCTCGTGGTCAAGTTCATGTCTGAGCTTACGGGCAAAAATATAGTCTTGGACCCGGCGGTAAAGGGCACCATTACAGTGAGCTCCGCAAAGCCCGTCAGCGTCCAAACCGCATGGGAAATATTTCTCTTAGCATTATCCCTGCAGGGCTACGGAGTGGTGGAGGAGAAAAATTACGTAAACATAGTGCCCCTGCAAAAGGCTACATTCCTGGCAAACTTAAAAAAACCCTCCCACTCAGGAGAGGTGGTCGTATACATCTACAAGGCGGAAAACACCCAAGCCCTCCAGCTTCAGCAGGCGGTCCAGCCCTTTCTTTCCCCCAACGCTAAGTTTGCGGTGCATGCCCCTTCCAACAGCCTGATCATTGCAGACGTAGCCAAAAACATAGAAAAGTTAAAGGAGCTTTTGAAAGAGCTTGACTCTCACGAGAGGGGCTTGAGCATCAAGCTGTATAAGCTACAGAAGGCTAAGGCGGAAGGCGTTTTTCAAAGCCTTCAGGCTCTGGGCTCTGCCTTTCAACAACAGCTTGGCACACCAATTTTTATAACCTTCAGCAAGGACAGCAACTCAATGGTGGTGGTTGCCAATGAAAAGGTTCAAGGTTTAATAAAGGAAGTTATAGAGACCCTTGATGAAGAAAGCCTCGGTCCCTTAGAGAGGGGCTTTTATATCATAAAGCTAAACCATATTTCCGCAGAGGAATTATACAGAAGCCTACAGACCCTCTTTGGGGGCGGACCTTCCACAATTCAGGCGGTTCAACCTCAAGTTCAATCTCAAGAGCGTAGGACAACTCCACCGGATACGAGGGGTACGGAGACGCCACTGAAAAAAGAAGAACAAAAAACACCCCAAAGGCAGGGGATTCCTTTAACAGCCATAGAGACCAAGGAAGGGCTCAGGATAGGCTTTGACAGGGGCACCAACTCGGTAATAATCTTTGGCACCCCTCAGGAGTATGAAAGCTTAAAGTCCTTCATAGAAAAGATAGATGTCCGAAGGAAGCAGGTGTTGATCGCCGCTACGGTGGTGGAGATGAGCACACGTCAGGCTCTGGAGTTAGGCGTCCGGTGGCAGATACTTGGAACGCAGGGGGGCTCTGCCTTTGGTGGTGCAAGCCTTCAGGATGTTTATAATGCACTTCTTTCGGGAAGCTTTGTGATGGGTGCCCTCAGCAGAAGTGGCACCTCAGTTACCATAGGCTCCACTACCCTCTTCTTTCCAGACCTAATGCTTTTGTTCTCCCTTTTGGAAAAGGGTAGTGGTTTTAACATTGTTTCTAACCCAAAGGTGCTAACCCTTGACAACCAAGAGGCGATCATAAAAGTGGGTCAGGTGGTGCCCTTTGCATCTGGGGTAAAGTTTGACATAAACGGACAGCCTATCATCACCTACGACTACAAGGAGGTAGGACTAAACCTCAGCGTTACGCCAACCATCTCAGGAAAAGACCTAAGGCTTTTGATCAATCTCAACCTTCAGGAGATAATAGACTTTCTTAGACCACAGATAGGGACCCTCAGCTATGCGGTGCCCGTCACCTCCAACCGCCAGTTGAACTCCGATGTGGTGGTGGAAAACGGACAAACCATAATAATCGGTGGGTTGGTGAGCACAAGGACCTTAGACAATATAGAAGGTGTGCCGGGGCTTATGGATGTGCCGATCCTTGGCTGGCTCTTCAAGAGAAAAACCACCTCCGAAGACAAGGTGTCCCTGTTCATCTTTCTAACACCCTATGTGATAGAAAAGCCAGAGGACCTATCAAAGATCACGGAGGAACACCAAAAGCTCGCACAGGAGTTGAGAAAGAGGGCGGAGGAGGCAAACAAAAAGAAGAGAAAAAAAGATGAAGCTGAAGATTAAAGAGGTTCTTCTGCTGGCAGTTTTCTTTGTGCTTTTTTCTGTCTTTATTTTGTTTATCACCCTCCCCAAGTTTTTACTGCTTGATAGGGTGCTTATGGAGAGGGGTATATACCTTATGGCACAGGGTGTAGAGGAAGGTCTGTTTCATGTAAAGCTCAGTAAGGTCCAGGTATATGATAAAAGTTCAAAGCTTGCGGAGTTTGACTCTGCAGTGTTTTCTATAAAGCCCTTTTATCTCTCTCTGAGGGGCACTTGTCAGGGTGGTAGCTTGGAGACAAAACTTTTTTTAAACAAAAAGATTGAGATAGAAGGGAAAAACTTTGGCTGTTTGAAAGGAGCACGTGTAAAGTTTGTAAGCTTGGAGCTGACGGATGGCATAAGGGGAAAGCTTGAGCTTGAGGACCTAAGGCTCAAGGACTTGAAGGTGGATGGGCTGACGGTGGAATTCAAAGGCAGGACCTTCAGCGGGCGGGCGAGGGTTTTAGATTCCCTGGTCGTAGGGGATGGTGTTGTTTCCTTTAACAGGGCAGACCCGCTCCGTTCTTCCATCAACGGCAAGCTAACAGGCATGGGTTTGAACCTTCAACTTTCGGGAACCCTTCAAAATCCATCGGTAGAAGTGGCGCGATAAACTACCTAACCATCTGCGCGATCTTTGAGTATTTTTTATACACCTTTAGCACATACTCGCTGTTTTCCTTTGCCCTTTCTCCCTTGTTGTAGCAATCTATTGCCCGTTTTAGGTTGTTTGGGTAGGCGTCCATGCATCTTCTCAGAACCATGGCGCCAAAGTGTATGTTATAGCAGGGCTCCCATATCCACTCCTTGGGAATTTTGTATTTTTTTAGCCAAAAGGAGTTTATTTGCATAATACCGTAATCTACGCTTCCATTTTTGTTGTGATTGACCGCCTTTGGGTTAAAACCGCTCTCCACACTGGCAATTGCAGAAAGAAGGTATGGGTCCACTCTGTATCTTTCCCCCGCATCAAAAAAGCAGTGATAAAAACCAAAAGAAAGGTTAAAGAAAGCCAAGAGAATTAGCCACCTCAGCCCCATAGCCCACTCCAAAGCTTTTCTATTCTTGCGTCCTTTTGCAAAAGGGTTAGGTAATTCACCACATACTTACCCAAGATGTCCAGCTCCACATTCACAAGGTCTCCTTTTTCTCTTGCCCTCAGGTTTGTGTTTTGATAGGTGTGTGGGATGATGTTTATGCTTACGCTTTCTCCTTGAATGTAGTTTATGGTTAGGCTTATGCCGTCTATGCCAATGGAGCCCTTTTCCACCACATAGGGTAAATACTCCTTTGGCACTCGGACCCTCAGCTCCCAATGTTCGCCCCTTTGGGAAAGGGCTTCTATGGGAGAGGTAAAATCCACATGCCCTTGCAAAAAGTGTCCCCCTATGCGGTCCCCCACCCGCAGGGACCTCTCAAGATTGACTGGGTCTCCTTTCTTTAAAAACCTTAAATTACTCCTGCTAAGGGTTTCCTGAGATAAGTCAAAGCTCAGCATCTGACCTTTCCACTCCACCAGCGTAAGGCATACACCATTGACCGCTACGCTATCGCCCAACTTTAGCTCCCCCAAAGCACCCTTTACCACCAGCCTTGCACCCCCCGGTGTGGGCTTTAGGCTCTCAACAGTTCCCACCTCTTCCACTATGCCGGAGAACATTATAGGACCACCTCCTCCGCGGGAAAGACAGGTCCCTCGTAGCAAACCCTCAAAAATTTTCCATTTTTTGATGGCACCACACAGCCAAGGCATACACCCCAACCGCAAGCCATGTCCGCCTCCAAAGAGAGATAAACCTTCCTGTCCTCTGCCATCTCCTTGAGGGCCTTCAGCATCTTTTTAGGACCGCACGCATGAACAACCCAGGATTCATCAAAGTCCTTTTGGGCTTGCAAAACGCTACCCCTTTGTCCCTCGGAGCCGTCGTCGGTAAAAAGCTTGTGCTCTATGGCATTTTCCTTCAGCCACTCCTTCATTACCAAAAGGCTTGAACTCCTCGCTCCGTAGCATACAAAGACCTCTTTGCCAAGGGCTTTTAACTCCTTTGCCAAAAGGGAAAGTCCAGGCATGCCTATGCCACCACCCAAAAGAAGGTGCCTCTGTCCGTCCAACCTAAAGAGTCTGTTTCCCAGAGGACCAAGAATTTCCACGCTGTCTCCTTCTCTGAGCTTTGCCATTAGGGCGGTGCCCCTACCAACCACCTGGTAGTATATGCTTATGCGGTCCTCTTTCTTGTCCGCTATGGCAAAAGCCCTCCTGCCCATAGGGTCAAGCCCACTCCAACCCTTCAACATCACAAAATGTCCGGGTTTTATCTCCTCCGGAAAAGGAAACTCCAACTCCATAAGGTAGGTTTGCGGACCCACCTCTAAGTTTTTTAACACTTTAACCCTTAACTCTCTCATTGCTCTTCCTCAAAAGCTGATCTCCAAGCAGGTTAAAGGCAAAGACAACCAAAAAGAGGGCAACACCCGGCGCCAAAAGCCACGGATAGGCACTTATCAGAGGAATATTCCTTGCCTCCGAGAGCATGTTGCCCCAGCTGGGCACGGGCTCCGAAACACCCAAACCCAAAAGGCTCAGAGCAGATTCCCCCAAGATAAAGCCCGGAAAGGACAGAGTGGCAGAAACGATCAGATAGTAATAAGTGTTCGGAAGGATATGCTTAAAGAGAATACGGAATGTGCCCGCACCGTAGGTTCTTGCCGCATAGACAAACTCCTTTTCCCTCAAAGATAGCACCATCCCCCTGACCACTCGCGCCAGCCCCGCCCATCCCACAAAAGAAAGAATGAACACAATGGCAAGAAAGAGCTCAAAGCTACCCATGTTCAAAGGAAAGACAGACCTCAAGGAGAGCATAAGGTAAAAGGTAGGAATGGAAAGAAGAACCTCCACAAGCCTCATCAAAAGACTATCCACCCTGCCACCCAAAAGACCGGAGATTCCCCCCACCACCGAGCCCAAAAGAAAGGTGGTAAGCACGCCCACCAAACCAATGGTCAAGGAGACCCTTGCCCCATACACAAGCCTTGAGAAGATGTCCCTGCCCAGCTTGTCTGTGCCCAAAAGGTGAAGATGACAGGGCTCTGCCACTGAAAGGAGCTTAAAGCCGTAGGGTGTTTTACGGAAAAGCTCAAGCCTGCAAGTGGTGTTCTTTTTCTCATAGACCTTAAAGAGAGGGTCCTTTAGCCCATACTTATGCACATAGGGTAGAGTGGGTCTGCCATCCTTAAAAAAATGAACGCGTGTGGGTGGATGGTAAGGCGCTTGTCTGTTTTGCAGGGCGTAAGGATAGGGAGCTATAAAGTCTGCCAGAAGGGCAAAGAGAACAAAGATAAAAATCACCGTATACGCAAATTTCAAACCCACCGCTTATATTTTAAAACTAATGCTAACACTGATAAAAGAGCCGATCCTGCTTGCCTTTTTGATCGTCTCCTACAACTTTGCCTTGGTGCAACTGTCCCATATGTTAGATGTCAGACTCTATCCCTCTTCTCTGCCTGAACAAATTCACCTGACCTTCTTTCTGTCCGCCCTGTATGTAGCCTGGCTCTTTGGTGAGAGGATAAGGACTGTGGCGTGGATAGGTCTTCTGTTTGTGTTTAATGTGCTTTTACAGGCAGTGGTGGAGCAGAGGTTTAGCGTTGTGTTGGAGCAAATGCCCGCCTTTTTAATAACCTTGCTTGTCATAAAACTCTTTGAGTCGCCCGTAGAAAAAAGGTGGAGACAGCTCCAAGAGGAAAAGCATAGACTTGAGGAGGAGCTTTCAGAAAACCAGAAGGAACTGATGGAAGCACTAAAAACCAAAAGGCTATATAAAGAGTTAATTGAAAAACTTACTGAAGAAAAGTCCGAGCTTGAAAAAAGAATAGAGAGGCTAACGGAGGAGGAAACAGCAGAAAAAGAAAGGCTTTTGAAGGAAAAGGAGGACATTGTAAAAAGGTTAAACTCCTTTAGAGAAACCCTTAAGGGCTACGAGGAGAGGATAGAGAGGCTAACGGAGGCAAACAGAAGGCTCTTTGAGATGTTGGAACTTCAACAGGAGAGAACTACCGATAAGGGAGACAGAGAACTTTCAAAGCTCAGAAACGAAAAAAAGAGGCTGATGAAGGAGCTTTTGGCTTTGGAGGAGCTTTTGGAGGAAACCTCAAAGGAAAACTTAAGGCTTAATGAGGAAAGGGAAAACTTACGCCATCAAGTGGAAGAATTGCAAAGGGAACTCTCTTTGACCCAGCTTCGCTTGGAGGAGTATGAAAGGATAAAAAGCACAAAAAAAGAACTCTACCAAGAGATGTTGGATTTGGTCCTTGACCGTATAGAGTGGAAAGGTCAAGCCCTTGAGGAATTTATCCAACTGGACCACCAAAGGAAGAGGGAGTTTTTAAAGGAGCTCATGCTTTTAAACATGAAGGAACTGGGAGAGGTCTTTGAAACCTTGAAGGGTGTAAAAAACATCTTTAAACTAAAGCCAAAGGGTGGTAGGATTTACTTTACCTATGGTAAAGAAAAGACTTGGCGTATTCTTGGTATCCTTGATGAAGAGGACCAAAAGCATAAAGAGAGGTACATAAAGGAGCTTGCTAAATGGAAAGAGTAGCCATCACCGGTGCCACAGGTTTTGTGGGTAGGTATGTAGTCAAGGAGCTTTTAAACAAAGGCTACCAAGTTTATGCGCTCGTTAGAAACGCCAAGAAAGTAAGGGAAATTTTCCCCGAGGGTGTTGATGCCCTTGAGGTGGATTTTTCCGACAAGGATTCTTTAAGGAAAGCCCTTGAGAAGGCTCAGCCCCATTACGTTATCCATCTGATTGGCATATTAGTTGAAAACAAAAGGTCTGGCTCCACCTTTCAAAGGGTGCATTATCTCTATGCAAAGAACTTATATGAAACATTAAGGGAGTTATCCCCCAAAAGGGTGGTTCATATGAGTTCCCTTGGCACCCACAAGGATGCGCCCTCTTTATACCACCAAACTAAGTTCATGGCGGAGGAGTTTCTGAAGACTTCCGGGCTAAGGCATACTATACTGAGACCTTCCATAATCCTTGGTCCCGAGCAAAAGCTCTTTGCGGATATGTGGAATATTACCAAATATTTGCGGGTGGTAGCCTTGCCTGAAGGTGGTGGGTATCTCTTTCAGCCGGTGGATGTTAGGGATGTTGCCTGTGCCTTTGTTAGCGCCATAGAAAAGGAGGAAGCAGTCAATAAAACTTACGAGCTGTGCGGTCCAGACAGGGTTAGCTTTAAGGAACTCTTAGAAGACATCTTTTCCCGTTGGAACAGAAAGGTTCTCCTTTTGCCCGTGCCAAAGGTTTTTATGTATGTTGCGGGAAAAGTGGCGGAAAAGGTCCTCAGCCCACCACCCTTTAGCTCAGACCAAATGCTCATGATGTGGAGGGATAACATCTGCGGGCTTGACAAGGATGTGGAGTCAGACGGCGTCAGAAAGCTGTGCAACAAAGAGCCCATACCTTACAAAGAAAGCTTGGAGTGGGGTTTGAAAGAGTTTGCCAAAAGAATGGTATAATTTTCAGTCCAAAATTTGCGGAGGTGCTGGTATGAAAACTTTGGCTTATGGATTTCCAAAGCTTGGCGAAAAGAGGGAGTTCAAATCTTTGCTTGAAAACTTTTGGAAGGGTAAGATAGACGAAACCCAGTTTGTGGATGGAATGAACAACCTCCGTCGGTGGATGGTGGAAAACTACAGGCAAAATGTGGATATGATCCCATCCAACGAGCTACCTTACTACGACTTTGTCTTGGACACTGCGGTAATGCTTTCTGCCATACCCTCCCGTTTTGGACAGTATGAAGGCTTAAAAACCTACTTTGAAATGGCAAGGGGCAAGTATGCCCTTGAGATGACCAAATACTTCAACACCAACTATCACTACTTGGTGCCAGAGCTGGAGAATGCGGAGCTAAAGCCCTTGAAAAATTACCCCCTTGAGGAGTATAGGTTCTTTAAGGCTATGGGTGTGGAGACCATCCCCAAAATCCTTTCGCCCTTTACCTTCTTAAAGCTTTCAAAAGCCCTCAAAAGAAAGGAAGAGGGTCCCTTCCCCATCCTTGAGCTTTCAAAAATAGAAGACCAGGCTACCTTTGAAAAATACTTCAACGCAGTTTTTGGAGTTTATGAGGAGGTTTTTAAAGAATTAAAGGAGGAGGGTGTAAAAGAGGTGCTTGTCCAAGACCCAGCCCTCTGCTTGGAGCTCAAGGACTATGAGTGGGACCTGGTGGAAGAGATGTATTCTTGCCTTTCAAAATACCTGGACATATACCTTTTAACTTACTACGACAGCGTCTCCGACTACCAAAGGTATATAAAACTCACCGTGAAGGCTCTGGGCTTTGACCTTGTTTCCAACAGGGAAAACCTTGAGAATATAAGAAGGTTTGGTTTTCCAGAGGACAAAGTGCTCATAGCGGGTGTAATAAACGGCAGGCAGGTTTGGAGGGCATGCTTGGATGAGAAGGTCCGATTGGTGGAAGAGCTTAGCAAATATGCTAAAGATGTTATCATTACCAACTCCTGTCCTCTCTTTCATCTACCTATTAGCGTAGAGCCGGAAAATGAATTGGAAGATGGTTTAAAAGAAAGGCTTGCCTTTGCAAAGGAAAAGCTTTTTGAGCTAAACACTATAAAGTCCGCCCTTGAGGGCGACCAGCAGGCAAGGTTGGAGGTGGACAGGGTTAAAAAGCTCCTCTCCACCAAGTTCGGAGAGGTTCCTGAGGTTAGAGAAAAGGTCAAGAACCTGCGGGAAGAGGACTTTGTGAGAGAGGTTCCCTACCAGGAGAGGATAAAACTTCAACAAGACATCCTAAAGCTTCCATTGCTCCCCACCACCACCATAGGCTCTTTCCCACAGACGGAGGAAGTCAGAAGGGCAAGGACCGAATACCGCAACCGCAAGCTAAGCTCCGAAGAGTACGAAAGGTTTATAAAAGAACAGATAGAGAAGGTCATAAGGGTTCAAGAGGATATTGGACTGGATGTTTTGGTGCACGGCGAGTTTGAAAGGACCGACATGGTGGAGTTCTTTGCAGAAAAGCTTGGTGGAGTTGCCACCACCAAACACGGATGGGTTCTCTCTTACGGTTCAAGGGTCTATAGACCCCCCATCATATACGGAGATGTTTATCGCCCAGAACACATGACCCTGAAGGAGATCATCTACGCCCAGTCTTTGACCCAAAAGCCCGTTAAGGGCATGCTAACCGGACCCGTCACCATACTTAACTGGAGCTACTACAGAGAGGACATTCCCAAGGAAGAGATCGCCTACCAGATAGCCTTAGCCTTGCTGGAAGAAGTAAAGGATTTAGAGAATGCTGGCATCAAGATAATACAGATAGACGAGCCCGCCTTTAGGGAAGGGGCACCCTTAAAGAAAAGGGATTGGCCCCATTACTTTAACTGGGCGGTAAAAGCCTTTAGGCTCTGCTCCAAGGCAAAACCCCAGACCCAAATTCACACCCACATGTGCTATTCGGAGTTTAACGAAGTCATAGAGTACATATATCAGATGGATTTTGATGTTATATCCATAGAGGCATCCCGGAGCAAGGGAGAGATCTTATCTGCCTTTGAAAACTTCAAAGGTTGGGACAGACAGATCGGCATAGGTGTTTATGATATACACTCTCCCGCCATACCGGACAAGAACAGCATAAGGCAAATTTTGGAAAGGGCGATGAAGGTGTTGCCCGTGGAACTACTTTGGGTAAATCCAGACTGCGGGCTAAAGACAAGAAGGTGGGAAGAGGTGGTGCCAGCCCTCAAAAACATGGTGGAATGTGCGGAGGAGCTGAGAAAAGAGCTGGTTAGTGTTTAGGAAACATAGACCACTTCGTTCATGTGGAAGAGCTTCCCCACCACCCCGGGGGAAAGCCTCTCCTCCAAACTGTTTAAAAGGTCTTCCTCGGACTTCTTAAGCTGGTAGTTGGTGGTGATCAGGGTGCTAAGTTGATGATTGTAGCGGTATGTGATAAGCAAAGAGATAACCTCTATGCTCCAGTCGGAGAGCCTTTCACTGCCCAGGTCATCCAGCACCAAAACAGGAATTCTCATCAAAAACCTGAGCAGTCTGCTGTATTTATCTTCCTGAGAGCCTGCGTAAAACCTAAGTTGAAAAAGCATCTCCTTAGTATCAAAGAAAAAGCCTCTGATCCTTTTTTGTATGTATAGTGCCTTTAGGACGCCCACTACCAAATGGGTCTTTCCCATCTGGGGAGGTCCCACTAAGGTAATGCCCTTGCCCTCCTCGGGGTCAAAATTGAAAACAAAGTCTTTACAAACTTCAAGGGCTCTCCTTTGGGCTGGGGAGATGGGTTGGTAGTTATCAAGCTCCGCACTCCTGAACTTTTTAGGAATGTTCAAAAGCCTTTGAAAGTTCTCCTCCTTAAACCTACACTGGCACAGTTCAACCACGTTACCCTTATCCACAAAGCCTGTTCCCTTACAGATTGGACAGTTTTTGTTTGCCATGGTATTATATTAATCCCAAGGGGAGGAAAAATGAAAATAGTAGTGCTTTTTGCCCTTGCCCTCTTGTCCTCCTGTACGCCCACCATAAGGCAGAGCGTATTTCCTTACAAAAACAGCAACATAGATGTGGTTAAAAAAGGAAACTTTGGCTTTTCAGAGGAGGAGGAGAGGTTTTTAGCGCAGGAGGCTAAGGTCTTTAACATAGAGATCCCAGACAGAGAGGAGATAAGAAGGTTTGTCAATTATTTTCTGGCAAACAGGCAGTCCTTTGAAAATACCCTAAGAAGGTCTGGCTACTACATGCCGATAATAATCCCTATACTGCAAAAGCACGGTCTGCCAGAGGAGCTTGCCCTATTGCCTGCAATAGAAAGTGCCTTCAATCCCTTTGCGGTTTCCCGTTCTGGTGCGGCTGGGCTCTGGCAGTTTATACCCTCCACCGCAAGGAGGTATGGACTTAGGGTGGACGGAGAAATAGACGAGAGGTTTGATGTGATAAAATCCACCGAGTCTGCCGCCATATATCTGAAGGACCTCTATCAGACGTTTAAAAACTGGGAGCTCGCCTTGGCAGCTTACAACTGTGGGGAAAATTGCGTAGCAAGGAGGACAGGTGGGGTCAACTTTTGGGAGATGCAAAATTTTCTTCCCCTTGAAACAAAAAATTATGTCCCCGCCTTTTTTGCTGTTTTGCTTCTTACAAGATACCCAGAAAAGTATGGCTTGAACATCAACACGGAAAAGGTCGGATTGGTGGCAAACAAGGTTAAAGAGGAAACGAAAGTGGAGAAGGTTTTAATGGATGCGAACCTGAAAGAGGGCGTCTTTAGGGACTTTAACCCCCACATAAGGGGAGATAAGATCCCGGCGGGGGCATACATATATTTGCCCCAAGGGCAGACTGCCTTAAGAGGGGGAAAAACGATACTACTGGAGAACGGTGCAAAAGTAATAATCAGGTGATGGATTGGATTGAGGAGGAGCTAAGGAAAATACAACAGCAAAAACTCCTCAGAAAGCGAACCCTAAGGGAGGGCTTAATAGACCTTTGCTCCAACGATTATCTGGGATTAAGAGAACACCCCGAGGTAAAGGAAGAAGCCATCAAGGTAATAAAGGATTACGGTGTTGGTAGCGGTGCATCCGCCTTGGTCTCCGGCTACACGACCCACCACAAGTCCTTGGAGGATAAGCTGGCGGATTTTAAAGGGGTTCCCGCCTGCGTATTATTTGGGTCTGGATATCTGGCAAACCTGGGCACAATACCCGCCTTGGTCTCCGAAGGGGACATGATCCTCAGCGACCAGCTCAACCATGCGTCCATCATAGATGCTTGCAAGCTCTCAAGGGCAAGGGTATTCGTTTTCCCACACCTTGATTATGAGAGGGCGGAGGAGGTCCTAAAGGAAAACAGGAGTGCTTACAGAAGGTGTCTGTTGGTCTCCGACAGTGTTTTTAGCATGGATGGAGACATAGCCCACCTTCCCACCGTACTAAAACTCTCTCAGGAGTACGATTGCATGCTAATGCTTGACGAAGCCCACGCAACGGGCACTTTGGGGGAAAGGGGTAAAGGAATACTTTACGCCTTTGGTATTCATTGGCAGGAAAGCATTATATTAATGGGGACCCTTTCAAAGGCTTTGGGTTCATATGGTGCCTTTGTGTGCGGTTCCCAAAGGCTTGTGGATTACCTCGTAAACAGGGCAAGAAGCCTCATCTTTTCTACCTCTTTGCCTCCCTCCCTATGTGCGTCCGCAAAAAAGGCTTTGGAGATTTTGGAGAGGGAAGGGTGGATGGTGCCCACTTTGAAGAGTCTGGCGGAGGAGATATACAAAAGGCTTTCAGAAATGGGCTTCTTTGTAAAGTTCCACAGCACACCCATTCTACCCATAATGCTTTATTCGGAGGAAAAAGCCCTTGAGTTGTCCAAGTATCTACTTGAAAGGGGCGTCTTTTTACAGGCTATAAGATATCCCACAGTGCCAATGGGCGAGGCAAGGCTAAGGCTTACTGCAAGCTTGAAATACAAAAAGGAAGACTTGGAATACTTCTACACTTTGTTAGAATCCCCTCCCCCACCCTCCCCTTACTGATCCCCCTCTCCCAGCAACCCAACTTCTAAGCTATCTCACCAAGTTTATAGTATCTTCAAGGACCGTATTGGTCGCAGTTATGGTTCTTGCGTTAGCCTGATAAGCCCTTTGGGCGGAGATCAGGTTTATAAATTCGGAGGCGATATCCACGTTTGACATCTCCAACATACCAGAACGCACCTTCTCTGCACCACCGGGGACCATTATAGTTGGTGTTGAAATGGAGGCATACAGATTTGCACCCTTTTTTATCAACTCCTCAGGGTCGGAAAAGACCGCTATGGCTACCCTATACAAGGGCAGGGATTTTCCGTTGGAATACACTCCCACAACCACACCATCCTCAGATAGCACATACACATCCACCAGGTCGCCCTTGGCGTATCCGTTTTGATCTGCGGTTATTACAAAGTCTGCAGAATATTGGTTAATGTAGGAGTTTGATATAGGATTTCCAGGGGTTGGAGCCCCAGTTTGAAGCGTTTCACCCACATACACACGCCAATCGGTGTTGGTGGGGAAGGTCCCACCGCTGGGGGTAGTGGTGGGGACAGTTAATGCGGCTGGATTTAGGTAATATAAATAACTCTTACCATCTGGGGAAGGTTCCCTGAGAACCGTCGCGTTGTTATATATCAACTTTCCTGATGGGTCAAAGCTCACGGTCCAATCTCCCGACAGCTCGTATCCGGCGGTAGCTGGGTCTATATCAGACCTAAGATGTATTTCCCATGTGTTTGGCGTTGCAGTTTTTCTAAAAAAGAGGTCTGCTTGATAGGGAGTTCCCAAGCTGTCGTATATGTTTACGGTGTATTTGTAGTTGTAGGAGGCAGGATTTGTAGGGTCAAAAGCTACCGCTGGCACGCCTGCATCCGCGTTTAGGTTGGAAGGTTGCAAAAAGTTTATGGTGCTTGTAGCTTTTGGCGGGGGCTGGTGCACAACATGTATATCCTCTAAACCTGTGCCAACAATTTTTCCTTTTTCATCAACCTTAAAGCCCTGAAGCTTAAATCCTGCCGAATTCACCATATACCCATCCCTGCTTAGCCTAAACTGCCCATCCCTAGTGTAATAGAAAGCGTTGCTAACTGGGTCCTTTATTATAAAAAGTCCTCTTCCCTGTATTGCAAGGTCTGTGTTCACACCTGTTTGTTTAAAGTTGCCTATAGTCCAGAGCTTTTGGGTGCTATCCACCAAAATACCAGCGCCGTAGGTGGTAGATTTCATTGTATTGGTTACAGTGTTTAGACCTACGATAACGGAGGATGCTACATCCTGAAAGATAGGTCTACTTCCCTTGAAACCAATAGTATTCACGTTTGCCAAATTGTCTGAGGTTATATCCATCCATGTTCTGTAGGCGTTTAGCCCCGTCACTGCGTTAAAAAAGCTCCTCATCATGGCTACACACCTCCCAAGTATATTATTTTTGACGGGTCTATCATGCTACCATCCAAAAGCTCAAAAAGTAGCTGTCCGTTCATTATTGCTGCAGCTTTTATGCTACCCTTTATCCCAAGTTGCACATTTGGATACTCCAAACCATCCTTAAAGACCTTTACCTGAAACTGTCCCCTTGGAAGACCGTCCAAATTCAATTCGTTTAAACCCTTTCTTAAATCTATCCTTATCTCTTTTACCACTTGGTCTCCGTCAAGGAATTTAACGGTAGCCTGAGATATGTTTTCAGGTGATAAAAGGTAATATTGCCCTCCCTTTACAGTATTTACCTCCTCCGTGGACAAGATAACATCCTTCCCTACCAAAGAGAGGCTTGAGATGAGCGTTGATTGATTAAAGAGGGCTTTGAGACCTTCGGTAAAGGAGCGCATATCGTTAAAGAACCTGACTTGGTTTAGCTTTACCATATCGTCAAGCATCTTAGAGAGGTCTTGGGCTTGGAAAGGGTCTTGATAGCGCAGGGTTTCCATGTAGATCTTCAAAAAGTCCTCAGAGGTAAGGCTATCCACCCCCGGCGTGTGGTTGGGTGGAAGAACTTTTGGCTCCTGTGGTTTAAAGCTCACCTCCATTTTTACCCCTCCTTGTGCTTTTTACTCAACTCCTCTTGCAAAATTTGGGCAAAGCTTTTGTCTTGCACCTTTGCACCCTTTAAGCTTCCTTTGAGGTCATACAATCTTTCCTCCTTCCTGATCACTATTTCGTTTTCCTTCACCTCTAACTTTACTATGTCGCCCTCCTTTAGGTTCAATTTCTTCCTGACCTCGCTGGGCAGGGCTATGAGTCCCCTTGCCATTATCTTTACTACCTCATCCATGGTGTATAAATATATACCACCTGTTTGACAATGTCAAGTGGTTTGATGAAGAACTTTAATCTAACATATTCAACTTTCAAACATCCTTTGTTTCCAGAGGACTTGAGTTAAAATAAATAGGTTAAAACCCTTCAGGAGGTGTGCATGAAAGTTTTGGTGGAGCTTGCCAACAGGGCAAGAGAACTGAGCGGAGTAAGGATCTACAAAAAAAATGTGGAAGCGGCGCTTTCTGCAGTTTTGAAAAGCGGAGATTTTTGGGAGATCGTAGATATGTCAAGCTTGCCTGTGCCCGCCGCATCGGGCATAGTAAAGGTTTTAATTGACGAAGGCATTCTCTTTATTGACGATGAAGAGAACATAAAACTGACCCAAAAGGGCTTTGATTTTGTTAGGGAACTGGGCATAGAAACCTTTGAAGACCACCTTTGCAAAGCCTGTGAGGGTAGAGGAATACCCTTTTATGCGGAGCTAAACCTCTACAGAGAGTTTTTACAGCTAACAAAGGACAGACCAAAGGCTATAAGGGATTACGACCAGGGCTCCGTTACCCCCGAGACTACCATATCTCGGGTGCTTTTCATGGGTTCAAGGGGAGACCTGAGAAACAAGGACATCATAGTTTTAGGAGCGGAGGATGATTTAACCGGTCTTGCAATAGCCCTCACCCGAAAGGCAAAGAGCGTTTTGGTCATAGACATAGACAAAAGGCTCATTGATTTTGACAATCAAATATTCAAAGAGTTGGGTATAGACAACGCCAGGGCGATGGTTTGGGACCTTAGGAACCCCTTCCCTAAGGATATGCTGGGGAAGTTTGATGTTTTTGTGTCGGACCCACCGGAAACATTGCCCGCCTTTAGGGCTTTCATAGGGAGGGGCATTGCCACCCTGAGGGAAGAGGGAGGAGTTGGATACTTTGGCTTGACCCTGAGGGACTCTTCTGTCTTCCGTTGGAGGGACTTTCAGATATCCCTCACATCCGAGTTTGGCGTAGCCATCACAGACATAGTTCAGAACTTTAACCATTACATAACATGGGATTACCACTCGGAGACAAAGGCGGCAGAGTTAGCCCCTGTAAAGAGGGAGCCCAAGACCATATGGTATAAATCCTCCTGGTATAGGATAGAAGCCCTGCCCGGCTTTAAGAGGTGGAACGATCCCATTTCCGATGATGTTTTTTATCTTGACGAGGAAGGCTCCACCACTTGAGGAAAGGCTGAGGGAAATTTTAGAAAAGGAATACGGAATTTCTGACGAAGGGACCTACCAAGCCCTCCTTAAGCTGATGAAAGGCTGGCTAAAGCCTTCCGTCCTGGGAGAAGGCATTTCTCTTACAAAAGATGGCTCTTATACCTTAATAGCCAAAGAGTATGGAGAGCCCTACCATAGCCTTACCGCAGGAGCCATAGGTGAATGCATAGAGAAGTTCCTAAAACCCTCCGGACTTCTTGAAAAAGCAGAAGGGAGTAAGATAATTAGAGTGGTGGATGTGGGCTTTGGGCTGGGCTACAATGTGGCGGTCATGTTCAAGCACCTGAGGGATGTGAAAAGGGACATAGCCATTGAAGTTGTCTCCTTTGAAAAGGAATTACCCAAAGATGTTCCCCCACCACCGGAGGAATATTTGCCATACTGGAAGCTACTTTGGGAAAACCTACCCTCCTTTGAAAAGGATGGAATTTCCTTCAAACTACTTTTGGGGGATGCGAGGGAAAGGGTGAGAGAGATTAAAAGTTTTGATGCAGATGCCATTCTTCACGATGGGTTTTCACCTTACAAAAACCCTGAGCTATGGACCTTGGACTTTTTAGCCCTTCTCACCAAGCTTTTAAAAAGGGATGGTGTGTGGGTTTCCTACACCTCTTCCCTTGCGGTCAAAAAAGCCCTAAAGCTCTTGGGCTTTAACCTGCAAAGCACCTCCCCTGTGGGAAGGAAGATGGGAGGGACAAGGGCAGGCTTTAAGATTGAGGAGTCTTTGACGGAAGTAGAAGCTCAGAAGCTCAAAAATTCTCCCTTTGCGGTGCCCTTTAGGGATCCCACTCTGAACAGAGAGCCCTTGCACATACTAACAGATTATGGGCTCAGGGTGCTTTATAATAAAAGTAAAAGTTAAGGAGGTGCATTATGAAGATCACGCTGAGCGTAATAAAGGCAGACATAGGGGGATTTGTGGGACACTCTGGTGTGCATCCGGAGGTTTTGCAAAAGGTTCAAGAGGTAGGGCTTAAAGAGGTGGAAAAGGGCAATCTCATTGATTGTCAAACACTGGTCTGCGGTGACGATATTGCCCTGGTTATGACCCATCAGCACGTTGTGGATAGCGAGCTGGTGCACGGCATAGCCTGGAGGGCTTTTGAGGAGGGAACAGCAATTTCCAAAAAACTAAAACTGTATGGCGCAGGACAAGACTTGCTTTCGGACACCTTCTCTGGAAACGTTAAGGGTATGGGTCCGGGTGTGGCAGAGATGGAGTTTGAAGAAAGACCATCTGAGCCTGTGATCGTGTTTTTTGCGGATAAAACCTCCCCCAGTGCGTGGAACTTACCCCTTTATGAGATGTTTGCAGACCCAATGGTCTGTGCGGGCTTGGTCATAGACCCCAAAATGCACGACGGATTTACCTTTGAAGTGTTGGATACCTTTACAGGAAAGGCAGTTAAGCTATCAACCCCCGCAGAGCTGTATGACCTTTTGGCACTGATCGGCAGTGTGGAAAGGTATGCGGTCAAAAGCGTATGGAGGAATTCGGACGGAGAGATTGCGGCGGTTGCTTCCACCCAAAGGCTCTCCCTTATCGCTGGCAAGTATGTAGGAAAGGATGACCCAGTTATGATCGTTAGGGCTCAGTCTGGTTTTCCTGCAGTTGGTGAAGTGCTTGAGCCCTTTGCAAGACCTTGGATCGTGGAAGGTTGGATGAGAGGGTCCCACAACGGACCTCTTATGCCCGTATCCTTTAAGCAGGCAACTCCCACCCGCTTTGATGGACCGCCGAGGGTAATAGCGGCGGGTTATCAGATCGCCAACGGCAAGCTGATAGGTCCAAGGGACCTCTTTGACGACCCCGCCTTTGACAGGGCAAGGGAACAAGCCCAGCTTATCGCAGACATTCTCAGGAGGCAGGGTATTTTTGAACCCCACAGGCTACCCTCCGAAGAGATGGAATACACAACCCTTCCCAAGATCCTCAAGAAGCTGGAAGACAGGTTCTACGAGCTGGAAGAGGGCAAAAAAGCCCCCACAGGCGAAGAGCATCACACAGAAACGGACTGAAAGATGGAAAAGGTCTATAGCATAGAAGAGAGGGTAGTTCTCATAGTGGAAGAATTTCTGGATAATGTAAAGGAAAAGGAGCCCTTTGCCCATCATTTAGAGGATTATCGTTTTAGGCTCAGGGCAAAGCTGGTGGAACTTCTGGCTACTCCCGCCTTTGACAGTGCCTTGGAGGGCATGTTAAAGTGCATAGAAGCCCGTATAAACAGGCTTGACCTTGAAAACGAAAAGGAGCTCAGAAGGGTCTTAGAAGCGGTGGAAAAAACCAACGAACTCTTAAAGGAGTTTCTTGAAGGAGACAAGGTAAAGGACAAATCGGTGCTATCCAAGGTGTCAGGAAGGCTGGGCACCATAGCAGAGGAGTTAAGGCTGGAGGTAAACAGAAGGTTCGGAGGGCTGTTCAACAGAATAAAAAAGATATTTGGTAAGTAGCCCTCAGGGCTTTTCTTCTACTTTTACCGCAAGGATTTGGTGGTAAAGCTCCCTTAAAATTTTCACATAATCCTCTTTGCCCTCCTCCACCAAGTCCATGAGGGCTTCCAGTTCCTTTGTCCATTCCTCAGAAAGAAACTTTTTTATGCTATCTTCCGCACTCAAAAATTCATATACCTTTTTGCCGAGGTTCGTGGGTATAAGAAAGCCTTTATTTTCTATCACATAACCCCTCTCTATGAGCTTGGCTATTATGGTGGCGTAGGTGGAGGGTCTGCCTATGCCCCTATTTTTCATCTCTTGCACCAACTCGCCGTGGGTGTAAAGGTAAGCCTTGGGCTGGACCTTTAGCGTCTTTCTATCTTTGACGTCTAACTCACCGGAAAGTGGAGGTTGTAGTTCAAACCTGAGGATTCTGTTCCAGCCATCCTCCAAAATATCCATGACTAACTCCCGGGAGATTTCAAATTCCCCCGCCTTTATGAGAACATCTATAACTTTAACCTTCACCGGTCTCATCTGGCTTGCCATGAACCTCTTAAAGATGAGCTCATACAACAGGAGATGATCTCTGCTAAAGCCGTCCACACCTAACTGACCGCTGAGCCATAAGGACCTTAGCTCCTCCGGTTCCAAAGCTTTGGTAGGTCTAATACACTCATGGGCTCCGCCTTCTCCCCACATCCTTGGGCTAAAGTACTCTTTTCCAAATTCCTCCTTTATGTATTCACCCGCTAAGGCTATGCCGTAGTCTGAGACCCTAACTGAGTCTGTTCTATGATAGGTTATAAATCCCCATTCAAACAGGCTTTGGGCGAGCTCCATGGTCTTTGGCAAGGAAAACCTGTATCTGTCGCTGGCATCCTTTAGCATGGTATCTGTTCTGTAGGGTGGAGGAGGATTTCTTAGCTCTTCCCTTTCTCCGAGGACCTTTATATCTACCTTTTCTAAGCTTTCAAAGAAGGCTTTTGCTTTATCCTTTTCCTCAAAGGTAAGCTCAAGCAAAAACTTCCTGCCTTCTTGGGAAAGGTCTATTTGCACCTTATAAACTTTCTGCCTGTATTCCTTTTCCCTTTGTATGATCCAACCCAAGACGGGCGTTTGAACCCTACCCGCAGAGAGCCAGTTTTTGCCGAGGGCACTCCAAAGCCTTTGGGAAAATTCAAAGCCCACCCACCGGTCGGAGACCCTTCGGACTACCTGAGCTTTAACCTTGTTTTCGTCTATGTCCCTGAGTTCTTTTAGGGATTTTATTATTGCCTTCTTGGTAACCTCGTGAAACTCCATACGCCTTATGCTTTTGACAAAGGGTCTGAGCAGGTTCGCTATGTCCCAGCCGATCTTTTCACCCTCCGCGTCCGGGTCTGTGGCTATAAAAACTTCTTGGCTTTCAAGGGCTAATCTTCTAAGGCTGTTTATCACATCCTCCTTTCCTTCAATTGTCTGATAAATTGGGCTAACATACCCATCCACCAAAACTCCGTGAAAGCCACCCTCGGGCACCAGATCAAGGACATGACCCAAAGACGCACTGATCATCAAATATAGGCTCTCGGTGGATGTTTCATAAACCTCATGCCCGTTTATTCTCCTCCTGACAGGCTTTCCAAAGAAGTTGGCTATGGTGCGTGCCTTGTTGGGAGACTCCACCACCAAGAGGATGGGCTTTAGCAGTGTGTTCCTTTCTTGGACTTCCTGCCCCTCAAGGAACCTTCTTATCAAAAGCCTATCCTTGTCTATTTCAGCAAGAACGCCTTCAAGGTCAATCCGCCCTAACTCTACAAACTCTATATCGTCACTGAACCATCGGACCTTTTTCTGCAAATGTTTGAAAACCCTTCTGTCATCCACAAGCACCAGGCTTAGACCTTTGCTTATGCCACCCGCAAACATACGGGAGGTCCTACCGCTGGCTTGAAGGTAGCCGGTGGCATCGGAAACAAAAAGCTTACCACCATCCTCTTCAAGCTTAAGGGTTATATCCTCCGAAGTTTGCAAGAGCTTTGAGACCTCCTCCGAATTGAAAAATTCCTCTATTTCCCTCTTGAGGTTTTCAATCTTTTCCCTAAGCTGAGGTTTATCTTGCAAAAACTCCTCGCTTAGGTATTGGTATTTCTTTAGGGCTGTGAGCCAACTGTCAATTTTCTGGGATAAATGCGGAAGTTTTTTGACGATCTCCGCCCTTATGCTACTTAAAGCCCAAAGCAGGTGGGAGAGGTTCTCCTCAAACCTCAGGGAGACAACGATCTTTGGCACTCCGTAGAAGATGGCATACCTTACCACGTGAGGCATGTCAAAGCCCCTCGCCAAAGGGTTCCTATAGGACGCAATACCTATGAGCACATCTACCTCTCCCTTTTCATAACGGGCTAAGTTCTCTTCTGAAAGCTCCTCGTAGGTTAAACAGGCTATTCCCTTTTGGGAGAGTTCCTCCTTTAGGACATCCACGTACTCCTTCCCTTTGTCGGAGGGAACAAAGACCAGCCCTCCCTTGCCAAGCTTTCTGATCCACTCCTCCAAGGGAAGTTTGTTTATGTCTTCGTAGGCGTCCAACACGTTCCTAAGGTAAAAGGTGGGAGTTCCCACCTCAAAGCCCAAAAGTTCCCTAAAGAGCTTGATCCTGCTTGACCTTGGGTTAGAGGTGGCGGAGGACACCACAAGGACACCCTTTCTCTTTTGGGACACTGTGGCAACCTGCTCGGAGAGTTTTTTTATTTCCTCCCAATCCTCTTGGCTTTTGTTTAGCTTTTCCTTCAATCGGATAAGCCTTAGGGCAAGCCCTATATCCTCGGGAGAGAAGTTCAGAAGATAGAGGGCTTTGTCTATGTTTTTAGCGGTCTTCAAAAAGGAATCCACATCATCCACAAAGATAAAGGCAAAATCTTTCGGTAGGCTCTCATAGTTTTTGTAAAGAAACATGGAGGTGGAAACGAGCACCAAAAAGTTCCCATCCTCTAACCTTTTCCTCTTCTCCCTCTTTTCTTTCTCTGTATCGTCCCCAAAATATAGGATGTGCCTTTCGTCCAATCCAAAGCTTTTTAGCTTCCTTACAGTCTGTTCCACCAACAGCTTGGTGGGAAGGATCACATAGGACTTTTTGTTTTTCTTTGCCAAAAAAGAGACCATAGAAAGACCGAAGGAGGTTTTGCCCACACCGGTGGGTGCCAACAGCCCAAAGGAATGTCCCATAAGCACCCTCTTTGCCCATGTCCTTTGCAAATCCCAAGGTTCCGCAGACACACCCCTTCTGAACTCCTCCACCCACTCTAAGAGTTCTTTTTCTACCTGGCAAACTTCCCAAAGGGTCCCCTTCTTTAGGCTTTTGCAAGGGTCCCCCTCTTTGGGCATACACTTTTCGCAGGGAAGCCCCTTCTCAAGCCTCTCTACGCTTATATCTCCTCCACAGTTAGGACAAAGCTTGCCGAATATCGCCTTTATCATTTAGTTAAAGATTATACAAAACCTTCAAACTTAACTATTCACAGGGACCCAGGTAATTATAGGAGTTAGTTGCAAGCTTACAGTTTCCTAAGCCTTTTTACAAGGATAAAGATTGGTAATAAGAGCCATCCAAGCACATAAACAGCAGACGAGGTGCCCCCCATAGAACATCCAAAACCTTTCTTAGAAGATGAAGGGCTGTTGCCTTGGGTTTGTTCGCCTTCAGATTTGACGCTTTGAGGCTGGAAAATGTCCCCCGAAGACCCACTTTCTTTAATAAATTTTTCTAATCCTTCTTGGACTATATTTACACCAAGAAAAGCCTTTATATCCATCTGCAAAGCAGAGACACACTCTTTGTCTATCTGTTTTCCCTCAAGGGCAGAAAGCTCGTTGCTAAAAGCCCTTATGATGTTCTTTGCTGTGTCCACATTTCCCATCTTATACTGCCTGTCTGCGTTTTGAAGCTTTGAAAGTAGAGAGTTTAGAATGCCTCTATTTTTGATGAGTCCCAATTGTGCACATCCATTGAGAGACTGCATGAGCATTTCTGGGTTCACTTTGAAGTCTATCCTTATCTTGTTGTAATCTGGGTCTACATAAAAGACCATCTCCCTCTGTCCCATCTCAGGAGTTATCATAAAAGTGCCAGATAGACCTTCGGGTGGTTCTGGAGTATCATAAAAATAGTTAAGAATAACTTCGTTGTTCCATTCCTCGTAAACCACAGAAACGCCCCACCATACTAAGGCTGGTTCCTTGGCTACTATCCTTATTGTGTTCTTCCCCTCTGTACAACCTATATCATAGCCAGTCAAGTATTTCCTCTCCACAAGATTATCATTGCTGTCAAATTCTTCCCAAGCTGTAGGTGGATACTTTACCATTTCTAAACCGTTTGGGTTCACATATATGTACTTGTTCTTTTGATTTTCAAATAATGGCCAAGTAGGGTGTGTACCCTTCTTAGCTTTAACTTCTATCACTTCCATATCCTTGTAGCCTGTAAATTTCCCCGTAGCTGGGTCATATCCAAAAAGCCCACCGTTTGGGTATTGAATGCTTACATAGAAAACATCCCTCGGATAGGAGTAGTTCCTAGTAAACTCGTCACCAAGGACAATAACACAATCATGCAAAGAGGCAAAAGAACTGATGCTTAATATTAAGCTAAGTAGTATTGCCACCATATACACCACCTCCTTTTTATTTTCTGCTAAAGATCCTCATACCTTTACAATCTTCTGGCCTATAACGACCATTATAAGCAGGGTCCATGGTTAATATGTTACCTTTCTCATCTAATATACAGACGAGCCACTAACCATAGAACGCCCACTTCCACCCTTGGAAGACGAGGAGCCAGATGCTTGAACTTGTGTGCCTTCAGATTTGACGCTCTGAGGCTGGAGGTTGTCTCCCTAAGACCCACTTTCTTTAATAAATTTTTCTAACCCTTCTTGGACTATATTCACACCAAGAAAAGCCTTTATATCCATCTGCAAAGCAGAGACACACTTTTTGTCTATCTGCTTTCCCTTAAGGGCAGAAAGCTCGTTGCTAAAAGCCCTTATGATTTTCTTTGCGGTATCTATGCTTCCCATCTTATACTGCCTGTCTGCGTTCTCAAGCTTTGAAAGCAGAGAGTTTAGAATGCCTCTATTTTTGATGAGTCCAAGCTCCCAGCAACCCTTCAGGGCATCCATCATAATTTCTGGATTTGTCTTAAGTTCAATCTTTATCTTCGTGTAGTCTTTATCCACGTAAAAGATCAGTTCCCTCTGTTCCATTTTTGGTGTTATTACAAAAGAACCGTAAAGACCTTCTGGGACTTCTAAACCAGCAAAATAGTTAGTTATTCTCTCCTCCCACTCTCCATAGAGCGCGCTCACATCCCATCCTAAGATAGCCGGTTCATTTGCCATAATTTTTACAGTATTTTTACCTTCTGCACACTCAATATAGTAAGCTGTTATGTATTTACCAACCTCAATTGGATTGCCCTTCTTATCGTAGTCGTAAGAGACTGAAGGTGGATATTTTACTATGCGTAGGCCATTGGAGTTTATATAGATATAGATGTATTCATCTTTATAACTTTCAAAAATTGGCCATGCATAAAGTATCCATTCAGGGTCTTTATATTTTTTAACCGGCGGTGTTGCTTTTATTGTTTCTACCTCTTTATAACCCACAAATTTACTCTTGGTTGGATCATATCCCAAAATACTACCATCATTGTATTGGATGCTTACATAGAACACATCTCTTGGGTAAGAGTAGTTTTTAACCAGTATATCATCTAAGGCTATAGAACAAGCTTGCAAAGATGCGTATGAACTGAAACTTAAAAGTAAGATAAGCAGCACTATTATTACCTTAACCATCTCCCTCTCCTCTTTATAAGATTATACCAAAGTTTTCAATCTGCCTTAATGAATTTGAAGGTTGGCTATAGTGTATATCAAAAGTACCCAAACTTAACCATTTCTTAACGCACACCGCATAATTTCTCAAGTTGAAAGGAGGTGGAAAAATGAAAAGGTTGATAGTGAAGGACAGAAAGTTAGCCAAGAAATTGGAAGATAGGCTAATAAAGAAGGGATTGGTGGTAGCCCTTTGCGAAGGAGAGGAGAACTCTCCCCTTCTCAAAAAGGCGCAGGTGGTTATACAAGTCAAAAACGCTTAAAGAAGTTAAGGGTGTAGTCTAAGGCGGAGAGGTAAGCCAAAAGGACCGAAAACCAAAGCACAGGGCTACCCAAAGGACTACCAAGGGCGAGCAAGACCAAGGTGGTAAATTCCGCAAAGGTCTTGAGCTTACCAAGGGAGGAGGCACTCATAAGGTAGCCCTTTTCCACTGCAAAGCTTCTCAAAAAGGATATGTAAAGCTCCCTTATTAGCAAAAGGACAAAGGCGTAGGGAGAAACCTGTCCAAGGTAGAGATAGGCAGAAAGGCAAGAGAGCACAAAGACCTTATCCACGAAGGGGTCAAGGAGAACACCCAATTTGCTGACCTCATTCCTTTTCCGGGCGGTGTCTCCGTCCAACCAATCGCTGAGGGCTCCCAAAAGGATCAGAAGGAGGGCTAATTTGTGATGTTGGTTCAAAATGGAGGGCACAGCCAGAAAGGTAAGCAGGAATCTAAAGAGGGTTATGTAGTTTGCCATTTGGGAACATTATACCATGCAAAATATGCGTATACCGATATTATGAAATCTTAGTCTTTTATGCTTAATTTTTTGACAAAACCTCTTGACAAAGGTGCGGTCTGTTAATATAATATCTATCCGTAAAACCCTGAGAAGGAGGTGGAAGACATGGCAAAGCTAAAACCACTTTACGACAAGATTGTGGTTAAAAGGCAAGAGGAACAGGAACAAAGAACTGCATCAGGAATAATCATACCCGACACCGCCAAGGAAAAGCCTCAAATTGGAGAGGTGGTGGCGGTGGGAGAGGGCAAACGTCTAAACAACGGTGAGATTGCCCCCCTAAGGGTAAAGGTGGGGGACAAGGTGGTCTTTAACAAGTATGCGGGCACAGAGGTAGAGCTTGACGGTGAGAAGTATCTCATAATGTCTGAGGATGAAGTTTTAGCGATCCTTGAATAAAAACCAAAAGGAGGTGAAGCCATGGCAGCAAAAAGAGTAGTTTATGGAGAAGATGCAAGGGCTAAGCTAAAAGCTGGCGTAGATAAGCTCGCCAACGCTGTAAAGGTTACCCTTGGTCCAAGGGGAAGGGAAGTGATCATTGAAAAGAAATGGGGCTCACCCTTGGTTACCAAGGACGGCGTAACCGTTGCCAAGGAAATAGAGCTGAAGGACCCCTATGAAAATATGGGCGCCCAGCTGGTGAAGGAGGTTGCCTCCAAAACCGCGGACGTGGCAGGAGATGGCACCACCACCGCAACAGTTTTGGCACAAGCCATTTTCACAGAAGGGTTGAAGGCAATAGCCTCCGGTGCCAACCCAATGGATTTAAAGAGGGGCATTGACAGGGCAGTAAGCGCAGTGGTGGAAGAGATCAAAAAACTCTCCATACCCGTCTCCGGTAGGAGGGAAATAGAACAGGTAGCAACGGTGTCTGCCAACAACGACCAAACAATAGGAAAAATCATCGCAGACGCTATGGAGGCTGTTGGAAAGGACGGCGTGATCACCGTAGAGGAATCCAAGTCTGCGGAAACCACCTTGGAAACGGTCCAAGGTATGCAGTTTGACAGGGGCTATCTATCTCCCTACTTCATAACCAACCCCGATAAGATGGAGTGCGTTCTTGAAGAACCATACATCCTCATATATGAAAAGAAGATCTCCAACGTAAAGGACTTGCTACCTGTCCTTGAGCAGGTGGTTAGGGCAGGAAGACCCATACTTATAATAGCGGAGGATGTGGAAGCGGAAGCCCTGGCAACATTGGTGGTAAATCACATAAAGGGCGTCATAGGGGCTTGCGCGGTAAAGGCACCCGGCTTTGGTCAAAGGAGGAAGGATTATCTCCAAGACATAGCCATACTCACCGGTGGAACCGCCATCACCGAAGAGCTCGGTATAAAGCTTGAGAGCGTCACCCTTGACATGCTCGGAAGGGCAGACAAGGTAATAGTAGATAAGGACAACACCACCATAGTGGGTGGTAAGGGTTCCAAGGAAGCCATACAGGCAAGAATAGAGCAGATCAGGAAGCAAATTCAAGAGACCACCTCCGACTACGATAGGGAAAAGCTCCAAGAAAGATTGGCAAAGCTCTCCGGCGGAGTTGCCATAATCAGGGTTGGAGCTGCCACCGAGGCGGAAATGAAGGAAAAGAAGGCAAGGGTAGAAGACGCAGTGCACGCCACCAAGGCTGCAGTGGAAGAAGGCATAGTGCCCGGCGGTGGTGTTGCCCTGGTGAGGGCTTCTGAGGTTTTGGATAACCTAAGTGTGGATAATCCTGACCAACAGATCGGTGTGGATATAGTCAAGAGGGCATGCAGGGCACCCCTCAGGCAAATAGCAGCCAACGCAGGCTTTGAAGGATACGTGGTTCTTGAGAAGGTGATCGCCCTCGGAAAGGAAAAGGGTGTAAACTACGGCTTTGATGCGTCAGTTGGCGAATACAAAGACATGGTAGAAGCGGGCATCATAGACCCCACCAAAGTGGTAAGAACCGCCATAATGAACGCCGCATCCGTTGCTGGAACCATGCTAACTGCAGAAGCACTGGTGGCAGAAATACCCGAGGAGAAGAAGGACAAAGTGCCCGCCTCTCCAGAAATGCCCGAATTGGACTAATATAAACAGCCCCCGTCAGGGGGCTCTTTTAGATTGAGCCCTCTTGCGAGCCATTATCTGAGAGACCTTTGCCGCCTTTTGGGCATCCATAGCAGACAGAATGGCAGCTGATTGGGATGCCTTTAGGTTCAGAAGGATCTCCGCCGCAAGGTTTGGGTCCATGTTGTTCATTATAGCTCCCGCCTCGTCGGGGTCCGCCTTGTTGAAGATGGCAATCAGCTTTTGAAAATCGGGGGAGACCTCCTCCTTTTTGGGTTCCACCCTTCTGAGTTCTTCAAGTTTTTTTCTTTCCTCTTCTAACTTCTTTAACTTTTCCTCAAGCTCCTTGGAAACAGCCTTCAAGTCGCTCTCTGTCTTTGCCTCTTTCTTTGCCTTTATCTTCTTCTGAAGGGCACTCTGGTCAAAAGAGATCAAAGGGAAAACCAGCAAAAACACAAGGAATTTTTTTATAAGATGGAGAAAGTTTGCCCTTTGCATCTCAAGAGAAGACTCTCTTTTTCTCATCTCTGTTTCTAACCTTCCCTTTACTACTTCCACCGCCTTTATGTCCTTGTATATGAGCTTTAGCTCATCCTTCTTTTTTTCAGTTTCCCTCTCAAGCTCTCCCAAAGCCCTTTCAAGCTCACTTTTTTTAGAAAGAAGGCTTTTATATTCTACGAGCTTTTCAAAGCTGAAGGCTTGCTTTATGCTCCTTTCAAGCTCTGCCATTCTCTCTTCAAGGAGGGCTATCTTCTCTTTTAACGCTTGGGCGTTTGCCCTTAACTGCTCCAAATCCCTTGCCTTTTCCTTCTTTTGCCAATCCTTTATCTTTAAAAATCCCTTAATCCACCGCATATATCCCCCTCAGGTTCCTGCCCTCCTCGTCCCAATCCAAACCGTAGCCCACCAAAAATTTATCGGGCACTTCAAAGCCCACATAGTCTGCCTCTAAATTTACCTTTCTCCTTTCTTTTTTATCAAGCAAGACGCAAACCTTAAGCACAGAGGGTTCCTTGTCCCTTAAAAACTCCACTACTTTCTTTAAGGTATAGCCCGTGTCTAATATATCATCCACAAGGAGCACCATTTGGTCTTTTATATCCATAGAAAGGTCTTGAAGGATACGCACACTGCCCGAGGACTCCTGAGAGGAACCGTAGCTTGAGACCCACATAAAATCCACCTTCACGGGCACAGAAAACTCCCTTATGAGGTCTGCGGTAAAGACAAAGGAACCCTTAAGCAAAGACACCACCACAAAGTTTTCTCCCAGATCCTTCTCTATCTCCTTTGCAAGCCCTTTGACCCTCTCCTTTATTTTCTCCTCCGGAATTAAAAGGCTGAGGGACCTACCTTTTATGTGCATGGTTTAAATTTTATTCGTAATCAAAGTTTTTCGCTTCCAGCCAGAGCTTATCCATCTCCTCCAGGGTCATATCCTTTAGTTCCTTTCCCATCTCCTTTGCCCTTTTTTCCATATATCTAAAGCGTTTTTCAAATCTGTCGTTTGCCTTTTGCAGGCACTCTTCCGCATCCACCTTTAAAAACCTCGCCAACTCCACCACCGCAGTAAGCAAGTCTCCAATTTCATGCTCCACATCCCGCTTATCCCCCTTTTGAACTGCCTCCTTCAGTTCCTCCAACTCCTCCGCCACCTTTTCAAAAACCTGTTCTATTCTTTCAAAATCAAAGCCCACAAGGCTTGCCCTGTCTTGGAGCTTTTGGGACCTCATTAAGGCAGGAAGGCTCCTTGGCACTCCATCCAGAACGCTCTCCCTATCCTTAGCCTTCCTTTCCTCCCACCTTTTTAGCACCTCCTCCGCACTTTCACACCCAAAAACATGGGGATGCCTCTCTATAAGTTTTTGGTTCAGCGCCCTTATAACATCCCACACATCAAAGGCTGAACGCTCCTTTGCGATCTGGCTATGAAAAACCACCTGCAACAGCACATCTCCGAGCTCTTCCTTTAGTTTTTGGTCATCTTTGCTGTCTATGGCATCCAAAAGTTCATAAACCTCTTCAATTGCATACTTTTTTAAGCTTTCGTGGGTTTGCTTTTTGTCCCAAGGGCACTTTTCCCTCAGGCTCTCCATTATCTTTAAAAGCTCCTCAAAGGGAGTCATTGGGTTTCCACCGTTTTTATATGCACATCTTTTAGCTGTTTGGGAGACACATAATCCGGCGCACCCGTTAGGGGGCATATACCCTTTTGGGTTTTTGGAAAGGCGATCACATCCCTTATAGAGTCCAACCCACGCATTATGGCAAGTAAGCGGTCTAAGCCTATGGCTAAACCTCCGTGGGGCGGTGCTCCAAAGCCCAAAGCCCTCAAGAGAAAGCCAAACTTCTCCTCCGCCTCTAAGGGAGATATGTTTAAAAGTTTAAAAACCAACTCCTGAAGGTCCTTGCGATGGATCCGAACAGAGCCACCACCCACTTCATAACCGTTAATAACAAGGTCGTATGCCCTCGCCCTTACCGAATGGACGAGCCTTTTCCTTTCTTCTAAATCCTCCGTCTCTAAAGCTTTTTGTAAGATCGGAACATCCTCCTCCCTTGGGGAGGTAAAGGGATGGTGCAAAGACACAAACCTGCCCTCTTCTTCATCCCACTCCATTAGGGGAAAGTCTACCACCCATAGAAAATCAAAGCGGTCCTTTTGCTGAAGGTTAAAAATTTTGGCAAGGTGGAGCCTTAAACTTCCAAGGATTTTATAAACTATCTCCCTTTTGTCTGCGGAGAACAGGACAGTGTCTCCGGGCTTTGCCTTTGTCCTCTCAAGGATGCCCTTGATCTCTTCCTCTTTTAAAAACTTGGTTATAGGGGAGGTTAGCTTGTCCTTTTCAACCTTTACCCACGCCAAGCCCTTTGCCCCCAAAGATTGAACGAACTTGGTAAGCTCATCCAGGTCCTTCCTTGAAAGTTCTCCCAAGTTAAAGTTTAGAGCCTTTATCACACCACCCTTTTCTATGGCATCCATGAACACTTTAAATTCGGTGTTTTTGAAAAGGTCTGTAAGTTCCACAAGCTCCAAGCCAAACCTTCTGTCGGGCTTGTCGGAGCCGAACCTCTCCATGCACTCTTGGTAGCTGAGCCTTTCAAAGGGTGTTTTTACCTCAACTCCCAAAAGCTCCTCAAAGAGGGTCTTTATCAACTGCTCCGTGATGGCTATAACATCCTCCTCATCCACAAAGGACATCTCAAAGTCTATTTGGGTGAATTCGGGCTGTCTGTCTGCCCGCAAGTCCTCATCCCGCAAGCACCTGACGATCTGAAAGTATCTGTCAAAGCCCGCAACCATAAGAATTTGTTTAAAGAGCTGAGGAGATTGAGGTAGGGCGTAGAACTTACCCGGATGCAACCTTGAGGGCACTATAAAGTCCCTTGCCCCCTCTGGTGTAGATTTAGTTAAAAAGGGCGTCTCCACCTCCACAAAGCCGTTCTCCACAAAGACCTTTCTTGCTATCTGATAAGCCCTGTGCCTGAAGAGGAGGTTTTCTTTCATACTTTCCCTTCTGAGGTCCAAGTATCTGTATTTGAGCTTTAGCTCTTCAGAGATGGGTGTTTCTTCATCCACTGGAAAGGGCAAGATCTCCGCACTGTTTATAAGTTCCACATAATTTGCCAAAACTTCAAAGTTCCCTGTCTTTAGCCTTGGGTTTTCTGTGCCGGGTGGTCTTCTTCTGACGATACCCTTTATACATATAACGTCCTCTGAGCCCAGCCTGTCTGCCACTTCGTAGGCGGAGGGAGAGCTCAGCTCCTCCACTACCACCTGCACTATGCCCTCCCTGTCCCTTAGGTCTATGAAGACCACCCCTCCGTGGTTTCTGACCCTATGGACCCAACCGCAGAGAACAACCTCCTTGTCTAAGTCCTCTTGGGATATTTGCCCGCAGTATTTGGTGCGTTTCATCATAAGCAAAAGATTATAAAGGAATTAAAAGGGTTTTCCAGGCACCTTTTCCCAATCCTTGAGGAAAAGCTCTATGCCTTTGTCGGTTAGCGGATGCTGGAAGAGTTTTTTCATCACCTCAAAGGGCATGGTGCATATATCCGCCCCTATGAGCGCCGCCTCCAAAACATGCATGGGATGCCTTACGCTTGCCACTATTATCTGAGTGTCAAAATCATAGTTGTCGTATATGGTCTTTACATCCCTTATGAGCTTCATACCATCGCTGGAAACATCATCCAACCTGCCTATGAAGGGAGATACAAAGGTGGCTCCCGCCTTTGCGGCAATAAGTGCCTGAGTGGGAGAAAAGACCAAAGTAACATTGGTGGGAATTCCCTCGGATTCAAGCTCCTGAACCGCTATCATACCTTCCGGTGTCATGGGAATTTTCACCACCACATTATCACCAAGCTCCGCCAGTTTTCTTCCTTCTTCCACCATACCTTTGGCATCCCTTGATACCGTCTCCAAGCTAACGGGACCATCCACCAAATGCAGTATTTCCTTTGCCACCTCCAAAAAGGGTCTTCCTGTCTTGGCTATGAGGGTTGGGTTGGTGGTAACGCCATCCAGTATGCCCCATTCTAAAGCCTGCTCTATCTCATCTACGTTTCCTGTGTCTAAAAAGAACTGCATGGCAAACCTCCTTTACCTTATTTTAATTCCTTCTTGATCTTCTCGTAGGCACTCACCAAGTATCCTAGGAAGGCGTTTTCCGGTTGAGCTCCCACAAACTCTGCCACACCTCTGTTTATAACGATCTTTGGCACACCAACCACCTGATAGACCTCCGCCAGGTCTATGTTCTCGGTGGCGTCCATGATCACTGCAGTTATATAGTCGCTTGCAAGGGCAAAGTTCATAGCCATCAGCGCAGCAGAGGGACAGTAGCCACAGGATGTGGTCACGAAGACCAAAATTTCCATGGGTATGTCTATAGACTGAAGAATCTCCAGAGTTTTTTCGCTAAGTCTGGGCTTTCTCTTTGAAACCTGAATGATGCCGTTTATGAGAGTTGAAAACTCAAGCCCCGCAGGAAGTCCCACATACCTTATGCCATAATCCTTATCACCCTCTATGACAATGGTAGGCACCCTCTCAATGCTATAGGCGGATGCCTTGTCTTTGTCTATCAACGGTGAGTATATTTCAAGCTTTACTTTGCCTTGGGATACCTCTTCCACTTCCTTAAGAAGTTCCTCCGCAGTAGGACAGGTCTCACAACCTATGGCTTGACTGAAAAGCTTTAGGCTAACAGGGTTTTCAAGCTCCTTTTCAAACATCCCCCTTAGCTGGGTCCTCACTTCCAAGTTCAAAAGCATTTTTTTGACCTCCTTTATAAGTTTATAATTATAAGCTCAAATGCTTAAAATAGGCATTACCATAGGAGATCCAGCGGGAGTAGGACCCGAGATCATAGTGCGTTTGACGGAACACTTGGACCCACAGTACGCATACATAATATACGGAGAGGAGAAGATCTTAAAAGCCTGTGCAAAGGCACTTGGAAGGAATTTTACCGCCAATTTGATAAACAGCCCACAGGAAGTAAACGCCCCGGGCGTTTATCTCATTGACCTTAACATCTGCGACGTAGAAAGACCTTCCCCCTCTTACACCTCGGGAAAGGTGGCAGTAGCCTACTTGGGAAGGGCTGTGGTGGATGCGGTTTATGGTAACATAGACGGGCTTTTGACCATGCCCATAAGCAAGTTTTGGGCTAGGATGGCGGGCTTTTCTTACGAGGGTCAAACCGAGTTTTTGGCACAAGCTTTTAGGGTAAGGGATTATGCCATGCTGATGTATTCAGAGACCATAAAGGTTGCCCTGCTTAGCACCCATATACCTCTCAAGGAGGCAATAGAAAGGGTTAAGAGGGAAAACATAGTAAAAAAGGTCAAACTTTTGGCGGAGGAGTTTAAAAGGTGGTTTAAAAAATCCCCTCAAATTGGAGTTTTGGGATTGAACCCTCATGCAGGAGAGGGCGGAACCATCGGAGAGGAAGATATAAAGGAAATTGCCCCCGCGGTGGAGGAATTAAAGTCTATGGGATACATAGTGGATGGTCCCCTATCCCCAGACACTGCCTTCTTAAACAGAGATTACGACCTATTTTTGTGTATGTATCATGACCAAGGGCTAATACCTTTTAAACTTTTAGCTTTCAAAGAGGGAGTAAATATGACCCTTGGAATTCCTTTTCCAAGAACTTCCCCCGACCACGGAACCGCATACGATATAGCCTGGAAAGGAATAGCAGATATTTCTCCCTCCCTACATGCCTTAAGGTTATGCGAAAGGTTGGCTAAAAACAACAGATGAAAGGGGGCACAAAGCCCCCACAGGAAGGTTACTTCTTTTGTTCTTGCTTTTGCTCTTGTTTCTCTTCCTTCTTTTCCTCTTTCTTTTGTTCCTGCTTTTGCTCGTGCTTTTGCTCAGCCTTCTTGTGTTTCCTTACCTTCTTGTGCTCTTGGGCAGCAGGCTTTTCTTCCTTCTTTTGCTCAGCTTGTGCGGGCTGGGCGGCTTGCTGTGCCATTGCGGCACCTGCGAAAGCTACTGCTAAAAGGGCTGCTAAAAGTTTCCTCATGGCAACACCTCCTTTTATAGGGTTTTGATGTAATCTATATTACAGGTTCAAAGATGAAAATTTCATGAAAAAATGGAGGAGCCTATCCTAACTATGGTGGCACCCTCTTCCACTGCAACTTCAAAATCCTCGGACATGCCCATGGAAAGGTGAGGAAGCCTTAGCTTATACAAATCCTCCAGCCTTTCTTTTAACTTTCTTAGCTTTACAAAGTATGGTCTTACTTCCTCTGGGTTTTCCTTGTGGGGAGGGATCGCCATAAGCCCGAGAACTCTAAGATTTTTTAAACTCAGGCAGTATTCAAAGAGTTTTTCTAAGTCCTCCTCCTTAACGCCTCCCTTTGTCTCTTCCTTTCCCACGTTTACCTCAATGAGAACATCCTGAACCTTTCCGAGCCTTTCTGCCCTCTTTTGAATTTCCTCCGCAAGGGACTGCCTGTCTAAGGAGTGGATCAGGGATACCTTGTCTATGATGTATTTCACTTTGTTGGTTTGCAAGCTTCCTATAAAGTGCCAGTCTATGGGTAGGTCCTTGAGCTCTTCAAACTTCTTAAGAAAGTCCTGGGCTCTGCTTTCTCCAAAAACACGCACACCACATTGATAAGCTTCCCTTATCTTTTCTGCACTGGCGTACTTTGATGCACCAAGGAGCAGGACCTCCTCTCTTTTCCTTCCTGCCCTTTCGCAAGCCCTTGCGAGCCTCTGTTCAATCTCTTGGATTTTGTGGCAAATCACATTATAATTATATCCTTAGCCGGAGTGGCGGAACTGGCAGACGCGGGAGACTCAAAATCTCCTGCCCGCAAGGGCGTGGGGGTTCGAGTCCCTCCTCCGGCATTTAAAAAATGATGAAAAGCATAATAGTTCTCTTTTCTGGAGGATTGGACAGCACCACCCTTCTGTGGCTTGCAAAGAAAGAGTTTGACAGGGTTATTGCCATATCCTTTAATTACGGACAAAGACATAAGGTAGAGCTAAAGTACGCAAAGGAGTTAGCAAAGCTGGCGGGCGTTGAGCATCTAATAGTGGATGCGCCCTCCTTAAAGGGAATAACCACCTCCGCCCTTTTGGAAGGAGGTCCAGAGGTGCCCTCAGAAGAATACTCCAACGCACCACCCATTACCACAGTGCCCATGAGAAACCTGATCTTTTTAGCCATTGCGGGGGCTTACGCGGACGCCTTGGGGATAGACACGGTGGGCATAGCAGTGCATTCTTTGGATACTCCCTATCCCGATTGCAGACCCGAGTTCATAACCTCCGCCCAAAGTGCCCTCACTGCAGGTTCTATCTTAACCGCCACAAAAAAGCTTCCCATGAAAATTTACGCACCCTTTTTGGGTATGAAAAAGAGGGAAATTGCCCTTTTGGGGAAGGAGCTGGGAGTTCCCTTTGAAAAAACATACTCCTGTTATAGGGGCACAGAGCCACCCTGTGGAGAGTGTGCTACCTGCAAGCAGAGGGAGGAAGCCTTAAAAGGACTTTTATGAACAGCCTTGAGCCGAGCCACTTACCTCAAGCTTTCATTTTGGTCCTCTTTGCGGTAGCCCTCTCTTACTTTTACAACCTACGGGCAGAAAGGGATTTGCTTGAAAGCTCCATTAGGACTACAGTCCAACTTCTTTTGGTGGGCTATGTCCTTCAGTTTGTTTTAAAAGTGCAATCCTTTGCCTTTCTAATGCTCATTCTCTTCTTGATGTCTATTTTTGGAAGTATAACCGCAGTGGAAAGGCTCAAGCTACAGGGTAGCTTTGGGAGGCTCTTTTTAAAGAGCTACATAGCTCTGGTGGTTCCGTCCTCCTTTGTGTTTGTTTTGCTCTATCTGATGGGCTACGTTAGAAAGGACCCGGTTAGTATGATCACCCTTTGGGGATTGGTGCTTGGCAATTCCCTCAGCAACGTTTCTTTGACCTTTGAAAGGATGCGTTCGGAAGCTTTCAACCGAATAAGGGAGATAGAAGCAAAGGTTGCCTTGGGGGCTCCGTTAAAGAGGGCTATGGAGGAGGTAATCCAAAACGCCATAAGGGTATCTATGATGCCAAAATACAACATGCTTAGGTCTGCGGGACTGGTGCACATACCGGGCGTGGCGGTGGGCATGATCGTGGCTGGTGCGGACCCGATAAGTGCAATGGTCTTTCAGGTGGTGGTGATGTTTATATTGCTTACGGTATCCTTCTTCACTTCCTTTTTAACAGCCCTTTTGACTTACAGCTCTGTGCTTGGATAGTATAATACTATGCCTGTGGAAGAGGTTTATAGGCTTTATGGGCTCACAAAACAGGAGTATGAGGGCATAGTCAAAAGGCTTGGTAGAAAGCCAAACCATGTGGAGCTTGGTGTTCTTGGTGCCCTTTGGTCGGAGCATTGCTCCTATAAATCTTCAAAGAGACTTTTGAGGCTCTTTCCCACCCAAGGAGAGCATGTCCTTCAGGGACCAGGGGAGAACGCGGGCGTTGTAAAGCTTGATGACAAAGTCTGGCTCGCCTTTAAGATAGAAAGCCACAACCATCCTTCCTTCATAGAACCCTTCCACGGAGCCGCCACAGGTGTGGGTGGGATCATAAGGGATGTGCTCTCTATGGGTGCAAGACCTATAGCCTTGATGGATTCTCTGCGGTTTGGTTTGCCCTTGGACCCAAAGACAAAGCACATAGTCAAAGGCGTAGTAAAGGGCATATCTCACTATGGCAACTCGGTGGGCATTCCCACAGTGGGCGGAGAGACCTTCTTTGAGGAGTGCTACAAAACCAACCCTCTGGTGAACGCCTTTTGCCTTGGTATAATTCCTGCGGGCAGGATGTTCCGGGCGAGGGCAACAAAACCCGGACAACTGCTCTTTTTGATGGGCTCCTCCACTGGAAGGGACGGCATACACGGTGCGGTTATGGCATCTGGTGAGTTCAGCGAGGATGCAGAGAGCAAAAGACCCAACGTGCAGGTGGGAGATCCTTACTTTGAAAAAAAGCTCATAGAAGCCCTTATGAGGATAATAGAGGAAGGTCTGGTGGTGGGTATTCAGGACCTGGGCGCCGCGGGTCTTGCGGGTGCATCCTCCGAGCTGGCGAACAAATCCAAAATGGGCGTGGTGCTACACCTTGAAAAGGTGCCTCTTAGGGAGGAGGGAATGAACCCTTATGAAATACTCCTCTCTGAGAGCCAAGAGAGAATGCTTTTGGTGATAGAGAGGGACAAGGTTCAAAGGCTGAAGGAGTTGGCAAAGGATTTCCACTTGGAGGGTGAGGTGGTGGGGGAAATGACCGATGATGGTATGTTCCGTGCATACTTCCACGGGGAGTTGGTGGCAGAACTGCCCGTAAGCTTAATAACCGAGGAGGCACCCGTCTACGAAAGGCCAAGCAGAGAGCCCGATTACATAAAGCAGGTTAGGTCCTTCAAAGAAGAGGAGTTGGAGCAAAAGGACATAAAGGATTCCCTTCTTAAGCTTTTGTCCTCTCCCAATGTGTGCTCCAAGGAGTGGGTTTACAGTCAGTACGACTATCAAGTGGGGACAAACACGGTGTTGGTGCCGGGGGGAGATGCTGCAGTTCTACGTATAAAGTGGGTGGTAAGCCCGGAGATAAAAAGCGAAAAGCTCGTAGCTTTGAGCTGTGAAGGGAACGGCAGGATGGTCTTTTTGAACCCTTATGAAGGCGGAAAGTACGTAGTGGCGGAAGCCCTCAGAAACCTTGCCTGTGTGGGTGCACAACCTTTGGCCATAACGGACTGTCTGAACTTTGGAAATCCAGAAAGGCCGGAGGTAATGTGGCAGTTGGAGATGGCAATAAGGGGGATGGCGGACGCTTGCAAGTTCTTTGGGGTGCCCGTAGTAAGCGGAAATGTGTCCCTCTACAACGAGACGGTGGAGGAAAAGGAAATCAGAAACATATACCCAACTCCCATTTTGGTGGCAGTGGGTGCCATAGAAGGGAAAAGGTTCGTAACCCACAAGTTTGAGGAAGAGGGTAGTATGGTCTTTTTGATAGGAGACCTGAAAAGAAGCTGGAGCTTGGGGGGTAGCGAATACCTAAAGGTGGTGCACGGAATTGTGGCCGGAGATGTGCCCGCGGTGGACCTGAAGAAAGAAAAGCTACTGCATGAAACCCTAATAAAGCTAATAAGAGAGGAAATAATCCTTTCTGCCCACGATGTATCCACGGGCGGACTTATGATCGCCCTCTTAGAGTGCCTCTTTGGCACGGGGCTCGGTCTGGAGCTAAACCTTTACACCGAGGAAGCCCTTGATAGGTTCTTCTTCTCCGAAAGTCCCACAAGGGTGGTAGTTAGCATAGAAAAGGATAAGGAAGAACTTTTGAAAAACCATGTGGAAGGCGTGGGATTGGACTGGCTCCTTTTGGGTAAAGTAAAGGGCGAGCCAGAGCTTATTGTAGAACTCTACGAAGAGCCCATACTCAAAGAGAGGGTCGAAGATTTAGAAAAGCTATGGAGAGATCCTTTAGCCGATATGCTTTAACCTACTTGGCGGTCTGCTTTTTTGTATTGATGGCAGACCTTTATACAAAACACCTGGCGGAGCAGTTTATAAAGGGAGAGGTACAAATACTGCCTTTTCTCAAGCTGGTTATGGTCTATAACAAGGGCGTAGCCTTTGGCATCCTTTCCCAAGCTCCCGACTGGCTGAGGCTTCCCATTTTGCTACTTTTTCCACCCATTGCGGTCCTTATAACCTTTGTATACTCCATCAAGCAAAAGGATCCTGTGGTTTCCCTTTGCATGGGTGCCATAGGTGGTGGAGCCATTGGAAACTTATACGACCGCTTCCTTTTGGGACAGGTAAGGGACTTTATCTACCTCTCCTATGGGAAATTTTCCTACCCAGCCTTTAATTTGGCTGACGCATCAATCTCCGTTGCCATAGCTGTCTTTCTTTTTTATGAGTTTTTCAGGAAAAGAAAAGCTTAACGATCCACGTTAAAAATTTTTCATCTTTTATTCATGTAAAAGTCGTAAGCTATAACTTAAGGAGGTGTAAGGATGAGGAAGTTGATTTTGGCCCTTCTTCTGGTTGGCGGACTGTCCTTTGCAAAGGATCACGTTTTCTTCTCCGTGGGAGTGAACCTAGGCACTCCTTACCACTGCCCTGAGAAGGTTGTATACGTGGAAAGACCAGTGGTTTATCGTCCTTACTATCCTCCCATTTATTACGTGCCAGTGGAGGAAAGGATAGTAATAATTCACAAACACAAACACAAACATTGGAAACACTGGAAAGAGTGGGAGTAATTTAGAAAATTTGACAACCCATATCCTGTGGATTAAGCTTTTTGGAAAGGGGGTTTGTTATGACTGAAATCTACATCAACGGAAAGTTATACAAGGTAAGCTTGCCCGAGGATACTCCTCTTCTTTGGGTGATAAGGGAGCATATTGGCTTGACTGGCACCAAGTTTGGATGTGGCAAGGGTATATGTGGAGCTTGCACAGTCCTTTTGGAGGAGGAGCCCATCCGCAGTTGCATAACTCCCTTAAAGGCGGTAAAGGGTAAGAGGATAACCACCATAGAGGGTATCCCCGCCAACCATCCGGTAAAGAGGGCTTGGGTGGAGTTAAACGTGCCCCAGTGCGGTTATTGTCAGCCCGGTCAGATAGTGGAGGCTTACGCACTCCTTAAGAAAAACCCAAGGGCGAGCAGGGAGGAAATAGTAAGAACCATGTCTTCCCACCTTTGCAGGTGTGGAACTTATCCAAGAATTCTGAGGGCAATACTTAGAGCCCAAAGTATGATGGGGGTTAAAACATGATGGACAGAAGGGATTTTATAAAGCTTACTGGTTTGAGTTTGGCACTTGTTTTAACAGAGGGAGGTTTCAAGATAATCAAGGCAGTACAAGAAGAAACAATAAACCCAGTTCTCTGGGCAAACATAACCAAAGACAACCACCTTGTTCTTTTAATTAACAAATCGGAGATGGGGCAGGGGGTATGGACAGGGCTTGCAATGTTGGTGGCGGATGAACTGGACTTCCCTTGGGAGAGGGTAAGGGTAAGGTCTGCACCTGCAGGACCTCAATACATAGACAGAAAGTTGGGCATGCAACTGACGGGTGGAAGCACCAGCGTAAGGAATATGTACGACTTTTTAAGACAGCTTGGTGCCACAATGAGGGAGATGCTAATAAATTACGCCTCTGAAGAGTGGAAGGTACCAAGGGAAAAGCTAAAGGCACAGGGGGGCTATGTTTTTGGAAATGGAAAAAAGGCTTCTTACGGAGAGCTTTGGGAAGGGGCGGTAAAGCTTCCTATTCCACATAAGGTTAAACTAAAGGATCCCTCCGAGTTTATATACATTGGCAAAAACATTCCAAGAATAGACGCCAGAGAAAAGGTGGATGGGAGCGCTATCTTTGGTATTGATGTAAGGCTTAAAGATGTGGTCTATGCGGTGGTGGAAAGACCTCCAGCTTTTGGCTGTAAGCTAAAGGGTTTTGACCCAAGTCGGGCAAAGCAGGTGGAAGGAGTGATAGATGTGTTTGCCATATCCACTGGGGTGGCGGTGTGTGGCAAGGATTTCTACTCAGCCCAAAAGGGAAGGGAGAGCTTAAAGGTAGAATGGACCGAAAGCCCGATAAAGGATTTTAACGACCAAGAGTTAGCACGCTACTACCTTAATGCCCTAAACAGGGCAGGTGCAGTGGCGAGGCATGATGGAAACCCAGAGGATGTAATATCAAAGGCTAAGGTAAAGGTAGAAAGCGTTTATCTTTTGCCATATCTCTATCATGCCACTATGGAACCCATGTCCTGCGTGGCGGATGTGAGAAAGGATAAGTGTGTGGTTTATGCACCCATTCAATCCCAAACTTGGGCTTTAAAAACCGTCAGCAGAATAACGGGTTTGGACGAAAAAGACATTGAAATACATACCACCTATTTGGGTGGAGGCTTTGGAAGGAAGGCAAACGTGGAGTTTGTAAGAGAGGCAGTGGAGATATCCAAAAAGCTTGGAAGACCAGTAAAGCTAATATACACCAGAGAGGATGACGTAAAATCCGGCTGGTATAGACCCATGAACGCCACAAAGTTTGTGGGAGCCTTGGATGAAAAGGGGAGGGTAATAGCCATACATCACAAAATAGCTGTGCCTGCGGTCTTTGAGTGGGCAGGAATGCCTTCACAAATAGATAGGGCGGCGGTGGAAGGAATAGAAAACATGCCCTATTCGGTTCCCAACTTGCATGTGGAATTTGTAAAAATTGACCTTCCTATACCTGTTTGGTTTTGGCGTTCGGTGGGAAGCTCCCACAATGCCTTCACCCTTGAGACGTTCATAGACAGGCTCGCCAAGGCGGGTGGCAGAGACCCGGTGGAGCTAAGGCTTGAACTACTTTCCAAAAACCCAAGGGCTCGGAGGGTGGTAGAGGTGTGTGCTGAAAAATCGGGATGGGGCAGGGGTTCCTACAGGGGAAGGGCTATGGGATTAGCTTATCATTTTTCCTTTGGAAGCCATGTAGCCCAATGTGCAGAGGTTTCCTTGGACAAAAAAACGGGCAAAATAAGGGTGCATAAGGTTGTATGCGTGATAGATCTGGGTCCCACAGTGGTGCATCCGGATTTGGTGGTTTCTCAGATGGAGAGCGCCATAGTTATGGGCTTAAGTGCGAGCCTAAAGGAAAGGGTGAGCTTTTCAAAGGGAGGTCCTCAGAGCCTTAACTTTGATACCTATCCTCTCCTTACTATGGAAGAGACGCCGGAGGTAGAGGTGCATATAGTAAAAGGGCAAGGACCCATGGGTGGCGTGGGAGAGCCCGGTCTTCCACCCATAGCACCCGCGGTGGCAAACGCATTACTCTGGGGGTATGGCATAGAGGTCAATCAACTACCTATGACTCCCGATTATATAAAAACTCTCATATAAACTGCAAAAAGCCCATAGGGGTGTAGGGATTTTTGAAAGTATCCTCCAGAAGAAGGGCTTATATTTAAAACTCATGGAGCTAAAAACACAAAGCCTAAAAGAACTTTATGAAAAGGACTTTTATCTGTGGGTGCAGGAAAATCTCAGACTTCTCAAAAACAAAGAATATGACCTTGTAGACTGGGAGAACCTATTGGAGGAGATGGAGGATATGGGACAGAGATATCTGGACAGTGTGGTTAGCCTGATAGCGGTAATTTTGGAACACCTTTACAAATGGGAAAACTTTAAGTACAACGAGTATGTAGGGCACAGCTGGATAAAGAGCATAAACAACGCAAGGAATGAGCTTGATACCATCTTTGAGAGATACCCAAGCATAAGGAAAAAATCAATGGAGGAACTCTCCATCGCTTGGCGCATTGCTATAAAAAGGCTTACGAGGTGGTTTGAAGAGCCTCAAAACCACCACATAGCTAAAAAATACTTTGGAAAGCTTCCCACAGAAAAGGATTTTCTACAAGAATGCCCTTATACCTTTGAGCAGGTAATGGAGTACAAGCCTTGGGTTGATGAGTGAGACTGTTGCCTGAGGGAGGCTACTGGCTTATACTTAGTCAAAACCTACAAAGGAGGTTTGCCATGAAAGAATGCCTAAGGTTGATAACCGAAAGGCGGTCAATTACCTTCTTTGACCCAACAAGAGAAGTTCCCGATGAACTTATAAAGGAGATTTTAGAGATCTCCGCCACCGCACCCTCCGGATACAACCTCCAACCTTGGGAAGTGGTGGTAGTAAAGGACAAGGAGAAAAAAAGGCAGTTAAAGG
>JAPYWH010000007.1 GCA_028276475.1 Thermocrinis sp. | reverse complement strand
GCTCTCCAAAGAGCCTTTTTATTGCCAAGGTTTCCGATTTGTCGTTTAATGGGGTAGAGGTGCCGTGGGCGTTTATGTAATCTACCTCTGTGGGTGGAATGCCCGCATCCTCCAAAGCCAACTTCATGCACATGTATGCCCCCTCACCATCCGCACAGGGTGCGGTTATGTGATAGGCATCGTCAGTGGCACCATAGCCCACAAGCTCTGCGTATATTTTTGCCCCCCGAGCCTTTGCCCTCTCATACTCCTCCAAGACGAGCACTGCCGCGCCCTCTCCCATAACAAAACCATCCCTTTCTAAGTCAAAGGGTCTTGATGCCTTTTGAGGCTCGTGGTTCCTGGTGGATAGTGCCCTCATGGATGCAAAGCCCGCCACTCCCAAGGGTGTGATGGCACTTTCGCACCCACCCGCTATGGCTACATCTATATCTCCCTTTTGAATAAGCCTAAAGGCGTCCCCTATGGAATGGTTGCCCGTGGCACAGGCAGAGACTACGCAGTAGTTGGGACCTTTCAGCCCAAAGCGAATGGCTATGAGCCCGCTTGCCATGTTGGATATGCCATAGGGAATAAAGAAAGGAGATACCCTTCTGGGACCCTTCTCCATAAGGACCTTTTGCTGTTCTTCAATATCCCTGAGCCCACCTATACCCGTGCCGATTATTACACCCACCCTGTAAGGGTCAGACTTGTCCTCCAAAAGCCCACTGTCCTTTATAGCTTCCTCCGCCGATGCCACCGCAAACTTTATAAAGTCGGAGACCTTTTGGGCTTCCTTTTTGTCAAAGTATAGCTCTGGGTTAAAGTCTTTGACCTCTCCCGCTATATGAACGCTTAGACCTATCTCTACTGGGTCAAACCTTTTTATTATGTCTATTCCGCTTACACCAGCTGTTAAATTCTTCCAAAATTTTTCAACCCCCGTGCCTATGGGGCTTACCACCCCAAGGCCCGTAATAACAACCCTCCTGCTCAAGCCTGCACTCTCTCCTTGAGATAGTTAATAACATCCCCCACCGTTCTTATCTTTTCTGCGTCTTCGTCGGGTATTTCTATGCCAAACTCCTCCTCAAAAGCCATCACAAGCTCCACCACATCCAAAGAGTCTGCCCCAAGGTCCTGCACAAAGTTTGCGTCCTCTCTAAGTTTTTCAATTTCTACGCCCAGCTGGTCTGCGATGATCTCCTTAATCCTAGTTTCCAGGTCCATAATCAAACCTCCTTACCTATGGTGTTTGTATTATTATACCACAAACCAAAAAGCCCAGAGGCATGTTATAATAAATATCTAAAGCCGGAGTGGCGGAATTGGCAGACGCGCTGTCTTGAGGGGGCAGTGCCCGAAAGGGCGTGCGGGTTCGACTCCCGCCTCCGGCACCAACAGACAATGAGGCTCATAAAACACAGTCTTTCCTTTTCCTTTGCAACCCTTTTGAGCAGGGTTTTGGGTTATGTTAGGGATGCCCTCATAGCATACCACTTTGGGGTCTCCCAGATAACAGATGCCTTTTTTGTTGCCTTTAGGCTACCCAACACCTTCAGAAGGCTCTTTGGGGAGGGTGGGTTCAACGCCGCCTTTGTGCCAATTTACGCTAAGCAGGTAAAAGAGGGCAAAGAGAGAGAGTTTTTGAGCTCCGCCCTAGGCTACTATTTGCTCATAAATCTATCGGTAGTTCTTTTGGGGGTGTTATTTGCTGAATATCTCATAAGCATTATTGCACCGGGCTTGAGGGCTAAGCCTTACTTTGACCTGGCAGTTTTTATGGGTAGATGGGTCTTTATATACCTTCTGTTTGTGGGTATATCTGCCTTTTTTATGGCTCTTTTGAACACCCGGGGTGTATTTTTTGTCCCTGCCTTTGCTCAAGCAATTTTTAACATAGGCTTTTCTTTGGTTATTGCCCTTTCTGCCCAGGGTTTTGGCTATTACGCACTGATAGGTGGCGTTCTGGTGGGAGGCTTTTTACAGTTTGCCTTTCATCTACCCTTCTTAAGGGGCATTCCCTTGGGTTTTAGCCTTAGGCTTCATCCTGAGGTTAAGCTTTTGTTCAAAAGGCTGATACCCGCCCTTATGGGCTTTGGCGTTGCCCAGCTCTCTTTTTTTATAGACACCTTTTTGGCTTCCTTTTTGGCTTTGGGTGCTATATCTTACCTTTATTATGCCAACAGAATATTCCAGCTACCTTTGGGTGCCATATCTGTGGGCGTGGCAAACTCTTTGCTTTCTGCCCTCTCTTTGGGGGAAGACAAAGGCAAAAGCATAACCTTGGCTATGCGTTTTCTGTTTTTGCTGTCCTTTCCTGCGGTGGTAGGTCTTTTTGTCTTTTCGGAGCCGATCGTGAGGCTTTTATACGGTAGAGGAAACTTCTCTGGAACTGATGTTCTGATGGTCTCTTATGTGCTAAAGGCATACAGCTTGGGGCTCGTCTTTTTTTCCCTTCAGAAAGCCCTCAGCAGTGTATTTTTTGCCAAAGGAGACACCCTTACACCCATGAAAGCAAGCCTTTTGGCTATTTTGTCTGAGGGCACAAGTGCCTTTATTTATGCCTTTGTGCTAAAGCTTGGTGCGGTGGGTTTGGCTTTGGGCACTGCTACCTCTTCCATCTTCTCCTTTGGATACCTCCTGAGAAAAACTTACCAATTGATAGATTGGCAGACTTTAATGGAAAGTTCGGTAAAGGTAGCCCTTGCCAGCCTTCTGATGGGACTGTTTGGTCTATTCTTGAAAGACAAAATACACCTGCTTTTAGCAATACCTATGTGTATCATCCTTTACTTTAGCCTTTTAACCCTTTTTAGGGAAGAACTACTGGTTGCTTCCCTGAACCTTGGCAAGGGCTTGGTTAAGAAGCTTTTGAACCCTTGAGCATCTTCTGCTTGCCTCGTTTTTGTGGATCACTCCCTTTGAGGCGGTATGCTGTATTACAGATATTACCTTTGGCAGATACTCCTTTGCCTCCTCTATCTTGCCTTGGGCTATAAGCTTTTTAAAGTTTCTTATGTAGGTCTTCATACGAGAAAGGTGATACCTATTTCTCAGCCTTCTTTTGGCATCCCTTCTCATACGCTTTTCAGCCTGCTTTGTGTTCGGCATACAAAACCTCCAGCAAGGATTTTAATGTAGTGATATATTATTATACCATAACAATTTTAAGGAGGTGTGCCATGAAGAAGACGTTGCTTTTGGGACTTTTCAGCTTGGGCTTTTTGGCGGTGTCCTGCCAACAAAAACCTGCGGAACAGCCTGCAGGGGAGCAAAAGCCCGCCGAGCGGCAACGACAGCCAGCCCAACAACCTCAGCCAGCCCAACAACCTGAGCAAAAACAGCCCGCCCAGCAACCCGCAGAGGAACAAAAACCCGCCCAGCAACCAAAGTCTGAGGCAAAGCCAGCCCAAGCCACTGCAATGGCAGATGCGGAGGCTTTAGCTAAGGCTAAGGGCTGTTATGCCTGCCACGAGGTAAACGCCAAGAAGGTGGGACCAGCATATAAGGATGTGGCAAACAAGTATGCAGGCAAAGCTGACGCAGTGGATTACCTGACAGGAAAGATCAAGAAAGGTGGTGCTGGTGTATGGGGTAATGTGCCAATGCCTGCTCAGAATGTAACCGACGAGGAAGCCAAGAAGCTTGCAGAGTGGGTTCTTTCTCTCAAGTAATTTTTAAAGGGGGCAATGCCCCCTAATTTTAACACGCGCTACCGGGTGTTCCTGAACAATCTGCACAGAGAACAACTCCCTTGGTGCCAAAGAACAGCTTGAGACCTTCCTCCTCAAAGAAGGGGGCAATGTTTCCGCTCCTTACCTTCCACATAAAATACCTCTCAAAAGCAGATTTTATGTAGTGTGCCCACATGCCTTTGCCAAACTTCACCTCAGCCCTTGGGGGTATAACTGGGCTTGCATAGAAGAAGGCAGCATCCTTTCCCATGTCTGCAACGCATATGGCAGAGAGCTCCGGTGCATACCTGTCTGTAGAGTTCCTTATGTCATTGACTATATTCTTTGCCACTGCCATAGCCATCTGTTCTATCATCATACCTGTCTTGGGTGCACCAGTAGGTATAGGTGTTTGCTCCACAGGGGGTATGGCAGTTACGACGCCCACGCCGTAGATGTTCTTGTGAGTGGGGTTTTGGAAACACTTATTGACGATCACCATCTTGTTGGCAGGGTTTGCCACCTTGTCTCCAGCGGACGCGACCACCTCGGGACCCATGAACCTTGGCATCAGCATGGATAGCTTACAAGGCACCTCGTAGGTGTTACCGTTTAGGTCCTCGTAAATTACCTTGTCCGCTTCTACCTTGGTTATCTTTACATTTGCAATCCATTTTATGCTTCTCTCCGCAAAAAGGTCCTCCATTACCCTTCTTGAAGGTCCCACACCACCAAGCCCCATATGACCCACATAGGGCTCTGAAGTGATAAAGGTTATGGGCACCTTGTGTCTTATTCCCCTCTTTTTCAGCTCATAATGTAGCATAAAGGCAAATTCATAGGCTGGACCAAAACAGCTAACTCCGGGTATTGCACCAATCACAACAGGTCCCGGGTTCTTATAAAATTCCTCAAGCTTTTTCTGAAGTTCCAGGGCGTGCTCTGCGGTGCATACAGAGGTGGAGTTCTGCTCTTGCCCCTCCGCACCAAAGACCAGCTTTGGACCAGTGGCAATTACCAAGTAATCATACTGTAGCTCTTTACCGGATGTGGTCCAAAGTTTGTTGGCATCTGGGTCTATTCTCTCTCCATTCTCCGGCACATATTCAATACCGTGCTTTGGCAGTAAGCTCCCCAAGGGGATGCTTATGTCTTCAAACTTTCTCCAGCCCAACGCTAAGTGCGGCCAAGAGGGCGTAAAACCAAAGTATGGTCTGCCTGAGACTACCGTGATCCTCAGGCTTTTGTCCATCTTCCTTAGGTTGTAGGCGGTTGCTAAACCACCTACACCACCGCCCAATATAACCACATGCTTGCCCATGACACACCTCCAAAATTAGATTAACTTATAAGATTATAAGCATATTTTAAAGAACAGGCAATCTGTTATAATCTTTGGTTGGCATGATCCCCTTAAAGGATATAAACCCAAGCAGAAGCTTTCCAATCGCCAATTTAACCATCATCCTTATTTGCTCTGCGGTATGGCTGTATGAGGTAAGCTTGGAAGAGTATGAGTTTAATGACTTTATTTATAACTTTGGTTTGGTGCCGGCGGAGGTCTTCTCCAAACCTTACCAGTTGTTTACCCACATGTTTTTACACGGAAGCTGGCTTCACATCATTGGCAATATGTGGTTTTTGTGGGTTTTTGGAGATAATGTGGAGGATCGTTTAGGAAAGTTTAAATATCTGCTGTTTTATGTGCTGTCTGGTCTTGGCGCGGCGGTTATTCAATCTCTTGTTAGTTTTTTAACGGGTGCGGTGCACGTGCCTATGGTAGGTGCCAGCGGGGCTATAAGCGGAGTGTTGGGGGCGTACCTTTATCTTTTCCCACACGCCCGCATTCTTGCCCTTGTGCCCATTTTCTTTTTCATGACCTTTATGGAATTACCGGCAGTATTTTTTATAGGCATGTGGGTGTTTATTCAGATTATAAACGGGCTAATCACACTGCCCTTTGCGGGTATGGGTGGAGTGGCTTGGTTTGCCCACATAGGTGGATTTTTTGTAGGCTACAAACTCGTTAGAGTGTTTTACAGGAGGAGGTTGTATTGGTAAGGCATGGGCTTTTGTTAAGCGGTTTGATATTCTTGGGATCACTGTTAGTTTTGTTGTTCGTTAGAAGGCTGTTTTTGGGCTTCATTAAAAAATCTTCCCACGACTATGCTTTAATGCTTCTTCGGGTGCTCCGCCTACCCTCTCTGTTTTGGGCAATTGTTATTAGCCTTTACCTTACGGTAGAGCTCAGCCCTAGGCAACTTTTGGGGTACTCTTCGGTAGTAGAAAAGGTTTTACTATCCCTATTGATCCTTTCCATAACTTCTTTCTTTTCTAATCTACTCCCTGAACTTTTACAGGTTTATATTTCAAAGACAAACTTAAAATTTCCCAGGACTGGTATTGTCTTTGTGATAATAAAATTGGTTGTCTTTGTTTTGGGTGTTATAACCCTCCTGTCCTATCTTGGCATTCAGGTAGCACACTTTATAACTACCTTGGGCATTGCTGGACTTGCGGTCTCCCTTGCCCTTCAGGGCACGCTTTCCAACGTCTTTTCAGGGCTTAACCTAATTGCCAGCAGACAGATTGAAGTGGGAGATTTTGTTAGGTTAGAAAACGGTGAAGAAGGTTATGTAGAAGACATAACATGGATGAACACAGTCATTAAGAGGAGAGACAATAACATTGTGGTGGTGCCAAACTCCCGGTTGGTTAACTCCATAGTAATAAACTACAAAAAACCAACGCCCTCAATGAACATTACAGTTTCGGTTGTGATCCCTTATTCCTCAGACATTGAAAGGGCAGAAAGGTTAACCTTAGAGGTTGCAAGGGAGGTGCAAAAAACTGTTGAAGGTGCGGACCCAAGCTTTGAGCCCTCCGTGCGCTACAGTGCCTTTACAGAGCTTGGGATCACCTTAAACATCACTCTTAGAGTTCTTGACCCGGACGATCAGTTTTTTATACGCCACGAGTTTATAAAGAGGCTCAAAAAGACTTACGAGAGGGAGGGCATATCCTTCATCCAACCTTCAGCACAACCTTTCCGAAGTGCTTAGAGCTTTCCAAGTATCTGTGAGCTTCCTGGGCATCCTTCAGGTCAAAAACCTTATCAACCACCGGCTTTAAAAGCCCCCTCTCAAAGAGTTCGGTGATCTTAAAGAGGTCCGCCCTTGGTCCCATATAAACACCCAAAAGTTCAATTTCCCTAACAAAAATATATCTTATATCTATCTCTGCCTTTGAGCCCGTGGTAGTGCCAAAGAAAACAAGTCTTCCACCCTTTTTAAGACATTCTACACTCCTCCAAAAGGTTGCCTCCCCCACATGGTCCATAACAATATCCACTCCCTCTTTGAACAGCTCTCTAACCTTCTTTACCACGTCTTCTTCATAGTGGTTTATGACCACATCCGCCCCAAGGTCTTTGCACATCTTTGCCTTCCTTTCGTCCCCTGCGGTGGCTATCACAAAGGCACCAAAGAGCTTGGCTACTTGTATTCCCGCCACGCCTACACCAGAAGAGCCAGCCCATATTAAAACCCTACTGTGGGGCTTTAACCCTCCCTTCCTAACCAGTGCGTTCCAAACGGTCAAAAAGGTGAGCGGATAGCTGGCGGACTCTTCAAAGCTCAAGCTTTTTGGTTTTGGCAAGACATTCCTTGCGGGCACCTTTACAAACTCCGCATAACCACCCTTGCTTTTTAGCCCAAGTATATCGTAATCTTTGCAGAGGTTGTCCCTTCCAGACTGACACTCATAACACACACCACAGGACAGACCGGGGGCAATTACCACCTCCTCTCCCACCTTTACATTCTTCACTAAGGAACCAACCCTTTCCACCACACCGCTAACATCTGAACCAAGTATGTGAGGAAGCTCAGGCTTGACCGCCAAAGCACCCATTCTGACCCATACATCCAGATGGTTAAGGGCAACCGCCTTCACCCTAACAAGGACCTCATCCTCTCTTATATCGGGGATGGGAAAATCTTCCACATACTTTAAGTTCTTTTCATCCCCAAAGTTTTCCAAAATTACCGCCTTCATGGAAGGATATTATAGGGCTTTTTTCTTTTTTTCCTCATACATAAGTCTGTCTGCCTCTTTAATCATATCCAACCAGCTTTGGAAGTTTTCTCCACATTGCACAACACCCGCGCTTATAGATACCTTAAACCTCCTGCCTTCTGCAAGTATTTCCATTTTCCCTAGTTGGGACTTTATCCTTTCAAGGACCTTTTTTGCATTTTCTAAATCCGTGTTTGGCATTATAACTACAAACTCATCCCCACCCCAGCGACCCGCTATATCCTTTGCACGCATGTTCGTTCTTAAAACCTTTGCCACCTTTACTAACACAAGGTCTCCCACATGATGCCCATAGTTGTCGTTAACATGCTTAAAATCATTAAGGTCTATAAGAACCAAACTAAAAGACATCTTGGATTGCTTACACAAGGTAAAAAACTCCTTAAGAGCCCTCTCCAAAGAACGCCTATTAAACAGATCAGTTAATGGATCAAGATTTGCCTCCGCCTCAACCTTTTCAAGGTTTGATTTCAACTCGTTTATAACCTTCTGCTGAGCTTCCACTTTTTCCAAAAAGCCTTCATTTTGACGCTTTAAGTCTCTTACAAGCATCAACATCTCGAAAAGAAGAGAGGTTAAGGAATCCTCTTTAGCTTCTTTCTTTTGTAGATCAGCGATCTTCTGCTCTTTTATGGATGCTTGCTCGTAGCTCTCTTTTAAAGACTTTCGAAGCTCAGTAACTATATCGCTTAAAATTTGGGTAGTGTGCTTGAGGTCTAATTCAATATTTACAAGGTCGCTTTCTTTCTTATAAATACTGTTATAAAGTTCTATAAGAGCGCTGTCTTCAAGCTTTTGCCCGCTTGCAACAAGATTACAAAATATATAAAACCATCTTTCATAATCTTTGGGTGTGGGCAGTATTTGATTCCTCAGCAAGAATTTTATTTCCTCCCTAACTATATCCGCCAGAAGCTTTTTCTCAGATTGGCTAAGGGGCTCTCCCCTACTTAGCTTTTCGTAAAGAGGACAGGTTTTTACGTCAAACATTCAAACTCTCCCTACTCTATAATTATACGATATGAGGCTGGAAAAAGAAATTTCGCTTTCCAAATATACCACCATAGGGATCGGGGGAATAGCAAAGTATATGGCTTTTCCAGAAAACGCAAAGCAGGTAAAGGAATGCCTCAGAATAGCCCAGTGGGAGGGTATTTCCTTCTTTGTTTTGGGTAGGGGTGCAAACACCATCTTTGGAGATTTTGAAGGCATAGTGATCAATACAAAGATGTTGAGAGATTTGAAAATAAGGGAACAAGATGGAGGTTTGGAGATCATAGCCCAAGCAGGTGTTCCTTTAAACACTTTGGTGGAGCTCGGGGTCAAGGAAAACTTGGAGGGTATCTACAGACTGGTGGGCTTTCCTGCCACCGTAGGTGGAGCTGTAGCTATGAACGCAGGAGCCTTTGGTTATGAAATTTCCCAGCATTTAAAGGCGGTAAAATTTCTCTCTTATGAAGGTGAAGAAATTCTTTTAAAGAGGGAAGATCTTAACTTTTCCTACAGAAGCTCTCCTTTCCCTTCCATGGGTATAATCTTGGAGGCAATCTTTTTCTTTCCCAAACTGAATTATGGCGTTTATGAAGAGTATGAGAGGATAAAAAGCAAAAGGAAAGAAAGTCAGCCAATTCAAATGCCCACTGCGGGTTCCACTTTTAAAAATCCACCTACTGACAGTGCTGGGCGACTTTTGGAAAAGGTAGGAATGAAAGGCTACAGGGTTGGGCAAGTTGCCTTTTCGGAAAAGCATGCAAACTTTTTAATAAACTTAGGCGGAGCGGTCTTTGAGGATGTTGTTAAAATTATCAATCACGCAAAGAAAAGGGTTTTTGAAGAGTTTGACATTGAGCTTGAAGAGGAGGTAAGGCTAATTGAAAGTAGTAGTGCTTATGGGTGGAAGGTCGGCGGAGCGTGAAATATCCCTGAGAACTGGCGAAGCCATCTTAAAAGCCCTAAAAGAGCTAGGTTGTGAGGCTATAGCTCTAGATTTAGATGAAAACCTCTGCGAGAGGTTGAGAGAGATAAAGCCCGACAAGGTTTTTATAGCATTGCACGGTCCTTACGGAGAGGATGGAAGGGTGCAAGGACTTTTGGACCTTCTCGGCATTCCCTATGTGGGCTCTGGTGTGCTGGGTAGCGCCTTAGCTATGGACAAGGACTTTACAAAGAAAATTCTCAGGTTTCATCAAATTCCCACGCCCGATTGGGTGGCGGTAAGGAGAGGAGAAGAGGTGTCTTGGGACCGCTTTCCTGCGGTGGTAAAACCCGCCGACCAAGGCTCAAGCGTTGGATTGTTTGTGGCAAATGATAAAAAAGAGTTAGAAACTGCCATAGAAAAGCTATGGAGCATAACTCAAAAGGTTCTTGTGGAGGAGTTCATAAAGGGTAGAGATATCACCGTAGCCATTTTAAAGGAAGAAGCCTTACCCCCCATAGAGATAAAGCCCAAAAAGGGTATATACGACTATGAAAGCAAATACACAAAGGGAATGAGCCAGTATGAATTCTTGGAAGACGAAACACTGGCAATGGAATTGCAAGAGTTGGCACTGCGTTCCCATAGGGCGCTGGAGCTCAAGGACATATCCCGGGTTGATTTTAGGGTGTCCGATGAAGGTAAGCCCTTTGTTTTAGAAATCAACACCATACCGGGTATGACAGAGCTTAGCCTTTTCCCTATGGCTTGCAGAAAAAAAGGTATAGACTTTAACAGAATGATATCCATGTTAATATTTTAACCTGTGGCTATGAAAAAGGAGGGGAAAAGAAGGTGGGTAGCAGTCCTTGAGATCACATTAGCTTTGGTATGGTTAAGCGCCATGGCACTTGTTGGTTTTTTCTTTCCTGGTTTTCTGACCTCCCTCCCAGTTTTTAAAATAAAGGAAATTCAGATATACGGCACTAACAGCATCCCTCCTTCTGCCATTTCCTCAAGCGTTTATAAGGTCTCAAAAAACAACTGGCTCTTTTTGGATTCCAAGAGGCTTTTGGCAAAGACCAACGAATTAACAAATAATTCTCTAAAGGATATAAAAATAGAGAGAATACCCTCTTTGGATGGTGCCCGTGTGAATGTTTATGTTCAGGAGAGGGTTCCCATAGCCTATGTGGTGCATGAAAACATCCTTATGATGATAGACGGGCAGGGAGAGCTTTTTTATAACCCAGCTATTGAAAACAAACTACCCACCATATACACATTTTCCTTTGACTACATAAAGAAACATCACACCAATTTAAACAATTTAGTGGAGTCCATTAAAGATACGGGTTTTAGCATTAACGAAGTATATGTTACCGATAGGAATACCATTATATACATATCGGGCGGGAGAATGGTCCTGCCCCCACTTAGCCAGATATCTCCCTTGGTTTTTGATAGGATAAAAAAGATTTATAATAGAATTGGGATGGGGAAAATGGATGTTCTTATAACTTCTGGAAATATAGCGGTGATAAAGGAGGAGAAATAAAGGAATGAAGGTTGTAGCCTCCTTAGACCTTGGTACCAGCAAGACCGTTGCCCTCCTTGCGGAGATAGACAGCTACGGAGATATGCACATTATAGGCGTGGGGGAGGTGCCAAGTAAGGGCGTAGAGAAGGGACAAATAACCCGATTGGACCTGGCGGTTGCCTCTATACTAAAGGCTATGAAAGAAGCCCAGGAGATGGCTGGTGTCAAGTTAACCTCTGTAAACCTTGGAATATCCTCCCCTGTTCTCAAAAGTCAAAACGAAAGGGACACAATAAACGTATCGCCACAACCGGTGGAAATAGACGAAAGTCAAATAGAAAGGCTGTTAGAGAGGGCTACCACAAGGGCTAAGGAGGAAGGCTATGAGATAATAAGCGACATTCCAAGAAAGTTCATATTGGATGACCAAGAGGGAATTCTAAATCCCGTAGGGCTTTTAGGCTCGAAGCTGACTGCAGAGGTGCACCTTATAAAGGTAGGCACAAGCCTCTTAAAAAACATTGAAAAAGCTGTCCTCTCCAGTGGTTTGACCATAGCGGATAGATATCCTTCCATCCTTGCCAGTGCGGAGGCAGTTTTATCACAGGAGGAAAAGGAAGAGGGTGTTTTGCTCTTAGACATGGGGGCCGGACTTACGGACTTTATACTGTTTGTGGAAGGCTCCCCCGTGCTAACTGGCACAGTACCCATGGGCGGGAACAGCATAACCAAGGACATAGCCCACTTTATGAAAGTAAACATAGAACAAGCGGAGAGAATAAAAATAGAACACGGTTTTGCCTTGGCGGATATGGTCAATGAATCGGAGAGAATAAAGGTAAAACCAAGGGGGGAGGATAAAGAAACTATGGTAGGGAAGAGGGAAGTTTCTGAAGTTATACAGATAAGACTGGAGGAGATAGCGGACAAAGTTCTTGAACAGATAAACAATCAGGGAGTAAATTTGTCCGCCATAAACGCAGGGATTGTCATAACTGGTGGTTCTTCAAAGCTTGCGGGCATAAAAGAGTTTTTTGAAAGATACATGGACCTACCCGTTAGGCTGGGCAGTCCGATGGGTGTTATAGGTTTGAGGGAAAAGGTTCAGGACCCTGCCTACGCCACTGCAGTAGGCTTGCTCAAGTTAAAGCCCCAATTGGTGCAGGGTTATTCTCTTAACCAAAACCCAGAAAGTTTGGGTGGGGAGGGTAAAATTAAGCTTGGCTCTCTATTAGAAAGGATAAAATCTTTCTTTAAGGAGGTGCTGTGATGGAAGTGGTAAATCCAACAAGGATAAAGGTCTTTGGGATAGGGGGCGGTGGGTCCAATGCGGTAAATAGAATGCACTTGGATGGTATTGAGGGTGTGGAGCTTTTTGCAATCAATACGGACATACAGCATCTTACTTCCCTCTCTGTGCCCAACAAAATACAGATAGGAGAAAAGGTCACTCGGGGGTTGGGTGCGGGGGCAAAACCTGAAGTGGGAGAGCAAGCAGCTTTGGAGGACATTGACAAGATAAAGGATGTGCTAAGAAACACGGACATGCTCTTTTTGGCGGTGGGCTTAGGTGGTGGGACTGGAACGGGCGCCGCGCCAGTGATCGCAGAGACAGCAAAGGAGATGGGTATTCTCACCGTGGCAGTGGTTACAAAGCCCTTTAACTTTGAGGGACAAAAACGCATGCAAGTCGCCCTGGAGGGTTTAGAAAAGCTGAAAGAGGTAGTTGACACATACATAGTCATAAATAACCAAAAATTGGTGGAGGTGGCAGAAAAGAACTTTAGCATAAAGGATGCCTTTAAGATGGTTGATGATGTGCTTTCTAAGGCAGTTAGGGGTATAACCAGCATAGTGGTAACACCAGCTTTGATAAATGTGGATTTTGCGGATGTGCGCACTGTGATGGAGAGGGGAGGACTAGCCCTCATAGGTATGGGTGAAGGGAAGAAAGATTTTGCCATAGAGCAGGCTATTGCCAGCCCACTTTTGGAAGGGAACACCGTTGCCGGGGCAAGAAGGCTGTTGGTGACCCTGTGGGTAAGCGAGGATGTGCCCTTTAGAGATGTGGAGGAGACCATAGGCAGAATAAGAGAATCTGCCCACGACGACGCACTGATCATATTTGGCGCTATATTGGAAGAGAATAAAGAAAACTTTATGCGTGTGGCGGTTGTGGCTACGGATTTTGAAAACGCAGTCCAGCAAGCACAACTCCGCGTCGTCAAGAAGGAACAAAAGCCCCTCCAAAAGGTGGTTCCTGAACCTACGGTGGAGCCCGTCCAACCTGACATAGAAGAGTTGCCCGCTTATCTTCGTAGAAAAAAAAGAATTTAAGATAGCTTAGTTTTTAAAAGGATCAAGGTTATATGATGGATGAGCAAAATCAAACCTAAGGTGTAGTATAGCTTGGTATGTTTGTCTATCCATCGGAGTATGATTTGAAAAAGTAAAAAGGTAAATAAAACAGCAAAACCTACATTCATCACTTGCAAAAGGTAAGCTTCTCTCTTTTTTTTCTCAGGAAAAAAGAGCTTTGATACGGTTAATTCGTAAGTCTTAAACTTGGTCAGATAGTATTTATCGTCCCTTTTAACAACCAAAGAACCGTCCTTTAAAATCAGTTCATCACCTTTGAACTGAGCCTGTCCTGCGCTTATTGAAAAGTCATCCATCTTGAGAAAAACACCCTTTAAAAGGTCTTCTTCTCTCCTTTCAATTCTTATAGTTATTCCGCCAAAGGTGTAAAAGCTCTTCTCAGGTATTGTTTTCACAACCTCCGTGTAATACTTATAAACAAAAAGTCTTCTTATGTAAGACACATCCTCTTGCCTTATGAAGTAGCCTACAAGCAAAACAGAAAACAGCAGAGGAGAAGACACCAAAAAAATCTTGAAAAATAAAACCTTTGGGTCTATGCCAAAGGAAGCCAAAACACTTAATTTTTTAGACTCTTTTAGTTCAAAAATTAGCCAACTGAAGGAAACAAAAAAGGAGGATGGTAAAAAGTAGCTAACAAAATACAAAAACCAAAGGCTAAAAAAGGCGAAGGATTCTATGAAGGGAGTTTTGAAAAGAACTTGGTCTAACTGAACAAGCTGAACGAATAAAAAGAGAAAAGACAAAATTATGCTTATTAAAAGGGATAACTTTACTACCTTCCAGCTTAGAAAGCTGTATAGCATCAGGGTTTTAATTTTTCCTTTAGTCTCTCTTTTTGCCCCGGCTCGCCCCTTTTACCCTTCTCCAAAAGTTGCCAAGACTTTCTGTAGGCGTCCAGGGCTTGGTCTTTTTTGTTTAACTTCATCAGAACATCCCCTATGTGTTCCCATATTACGGGGTCTTCCTTTTCCTTTTCAAGGGCTTTTAGCAAAAGCTCGTATGCCTTCTTGTATTCTCCTTTATAGTAAAGCACCCATGCGTAGCTGTCAATGTATGCAGGATTTTCTGGGTCCTTGCTGAGTGCCTTTAGTATGAGCTCTTCTGCCTCTGATAGCCTTGCATCCTCATACCACAAAAGGAGGGAGTACCCAAGATGGTTAAAGAGCTCAGGATCCTCGGGATTTAGCTTTATGGCTTCCCTTAGGCTCCTTTCCGCATCTATGATCCTTCCCAACTTGTCCAGAACGATAGCTTTAAAGAAGTATCCTCTGTAATCCCTTGGGTTTAGCTCTATTGCCTTGTCCACAAAGGGCAAGGCTTCTGCGTTCTTCTCCTGTTCGCTCAGGAGGTTTGCCATGAGCAGATTAAGGTCTGGATTGTTGGGTTCCAATTCCAAAGCCCTCTTAACCAAAGCCTCAGCCTTTTTGTAGTCCTTCTGGTCCATATAAGCCACTGCGAGCCTTTCCATGATTTTGGGGTTGTTGGGGTTCTGTTCCAACAGCTTTTCATAAACCTTTAAGGCTTGGTCTGTTTTTTTGTTGGCTTCAAGGGATACACCGTAAGCAAAGGCTATGTCTAAGTTATTGGGCTCTTGAGAGTAAAGCTCCCTCGCCAGCTCCTCCGCCTCCCTAAAGTCTGAAGTTTTTATTAGGAGGTAAATGTATCTTAGCTTGTAGCCCTGCTCCGGGTAATAGTCAATGAGCCTTTTATAAACATCCTTGGCGTCCTGAAAGCGTCCGGTTATTGTGTAAAGGTTTGCGAGCCTTTCAAGGGCGGTGCGGTTGGTGGGCTCCTCCTTCAGCACACTCAAATAAAGGCTCTCCGCCTTTGAAAACTCCTTTTCGCCTTCGTAGATGCTTCCCAAGGTGGTAAAGCCTGCCTCAAAGGTTCTTTTTATTTGCAGAGACTTGTTTAAATACTCTATTGCCTTTTCCTTTTTACCCTCAGTCAGATAAATCCGAGCTAACATATAGTAAGGCAGGGGATTATCAACCGCCAAATTTGCCAGCCTTTCCAACACGCCCTTTGCATCCTGTAGGCGGTTCCTCCTTATGTATTCCTCCGCCAAGAAAACCATGATCTCCTTGGAGTTTGGATTTGCCCTGTAGCCCTCCTCTAAGGCTTCCAAAGCTTTTTGACGGTCCCCTTTGAGAACATAAATGCTGTGAAGCACCAAGTAGGGCTCTTTGTCTTGAGGATATTCCCTTTTAAACTTTTCCGCATAGACAAGGGCTTCTTGGAATCGTTTCCGCACCGCCAAAAGCCTTATGGTATCCACATACAGGGTGGGAGTGGGAGCCTTCTGCAGTGCCCTAAGGCAGAAGTTGAGTGCCTCTTGGGGCTTACTCTCTTGCAGATACCTGCAGAAGACATAATCCCTGTATGGATTGTAGGCAAAGGCAAAGTATAGAAAAAAAGATAGAAAAAACAAAAGCTTCATGAGGGCATACCTTTATGGATCAGCACAGGAACGTCCACTCTCCTAAGAACCTGGGAGGATGTGCTACCAATTAGCACACGTTTGAGACCCGAAAGTCCTCTACTGCCCATCACCACAAGGTCGTAATCGCCCTCCTTTACAAACTCCACTACGCCATCGGCGGTGTTGCTGTGCTTTTTCACCACGAGCTCTGCCTTCCATCCCTTTTCCTCAGCCCTTTCCAAAAGGGAATTGAGATAATTGATTTTCTCCTCTTCTATCTTCTTAGTTAGCCCTTCCGTTAGGGCGTCCACCATAGGCAGTTCTATGGTTTCTTCCACATGCAAAAGGGTTAGCCTTCCATCCTCCTCCGGTGGGACTAGGTTGAGGAAAAATTCAAAGGCAGATTGGGCGTGCTTTGAAAGGTCGTGGGCAAGGCATACATTTTTAAAGCTCTCTGGGGCTTTACCCTTCAAGACCAAAAGGGGCTTGTGGCAATACCTTGCCACCCTCTCGGAGGTGGAGCCTATCAAAATCCTTTCTACCAAACCCTTGCTGTGGCTCCCCAAGATTATAAGGTCTGCCATCTCTTCCTTTGCCAATATAACCTCCGACGGTTCTCCCACATCCACTACTATATCCACGGACAGCTCCGCTAAGAAATCCCTCAGGGCTTCAAGGCGCTGTTTGGCGGATTCAATGCTTTGGGCTTCTAACTCTGCCAATTTGGAAAGGTCAATGGGAGTAATTCCGAAACCCTCAGGGTATGGAAGGTAGATAATAGGAGATACCGCGTGCAACAGGATCACGCTGGCGTTGTGCTTAAGGGCTAAAAGTTTGGCTACTTTCAAGAGGGGGTTCGTTATGTCAGTAAAATCCACAGGGACTAAAAATTTCATCTTCACACTCCCAGTTTTAATTTTACCACCTCCCATAGATAAGGGAAGAGGTTTGGAGTGCCCGCCACAACGTCGGTGCCATTGTTTAAACCCTTTGTAAGCTCCGCTGTCCCTCCCGCCTCCTTCACGATAACCATTCCCGCAACCACGTCCCAAGGGTTCAACTCAAACTCAATAAGCCCATCAAAAACTCCCTCCGCCAGAAAGCACAGGTCCACAGCCGCTGCGCCCGGTCTTCTCATAGACCCTACCTTTTCAAAAACCTCCTTAAAGATCTCCCAGTAAAGGTTTAAGTTCCTTTTTGCCCTTGAGGGAAAACCATAAGAGACGGACATCCTTCGCATTTCTTCCCTCGTGCTCACCTGGATCCTTTTTCCATCTTTGTAGGCGCCAAGCCCCTCTCCCGCATAATAGAGACTGTTAAAGTAAGGGAGATAGACCGCACCCACGGCGGGTTTTCCTTCCAACACCAAACCCACCGACACACAAAACATGGGAAACCCACACAGAAAGTTCTTTGTGCCATCCAGGGGGTCTATATACCATACCGCCTCTCCAAAGATGGACCCACCGTTTTCCTCACCCACCACCGAGTGATGGGGGAAGTGCTTTAGGATGTAATCTCTTATTCTCTCCTCCGCTTTCTTGTCTGCTTCGCTCACCACATCCTTCTCGCCCTTGAAATAAACCTGGTTAGATAGAAGTTTGCGGAAGTGCTCCTTTAGCACCAAACCGCCAATCAAGGAAGCCTCCTTTGCCACCTGAAGAAAGTTCTCTAAGCTCATCAAAGTAAAATATTATCACACATGAAAAAAGTCTTAGTTTGGGGCTTAGGAGTAAGCGGAAGGTCTGCCATTGAACTTTTAAAGAGTAAAGGTATTGAGGTTTATTGGGGTGATGATAAAGACAAGGTGGATTTTAGGGAGTTTTTGGGGGTTGTGGATACGGTGGTTCTCTCACCGGGTATTCCCCCAAGCCATCCCCTTTGGAAGGAAGCACAAAAAAGGGGCATAGAAGTTATCGGAGAGTTGGAGTTGGCATGGAAGTTCTTTGAGGGAAGGGCAGTAGCCATCACGGGCACTGATGGGAAATCTACTACCACCAGGCTAACCTACCTTATGCTGAGCTCCCATTTTGACAATGTGGAGGAGGGTGGAAACATTGGGGTTCCATTTTCGGACATTGTCCTAAAAAAACCAAATAGCTTGGCGGTCTTGGAGGTTTCTTCCTTTCAGGGTAAAACCTTAAACACTTTCCGCCCTGTGGGAGGAGCCTTTTTGAACTTCTCTCCAGACCACTTAGATTGGCATCCCACCTTAGAAGACTATCTCCATAGTAAATACAACATCTTTGCAAGGCAAACGGAAGAGGATTTTATAGTGCTAAACGAATTCCAAAAGGAAGTGGCAGAAATGCCCACAAGGGCGCAAAAGATTTTTATAGGGCAGAGGGATGCCTTCATCGAAGATGGCAAAGCCTACCTTTTTGGGGAACCCCTCTTTGAGTTGGAAAAACTCAAACTCTTTGGTCTTCATAACGCATACAATCTTCTGTTTGCCTCCGCCATAGCAAAGAGGATGGGTGTTCCCACCGAGAACATTCGGGAGGTTGCCTACACCTTCAGGGGGCTTCCTCACCGTTTGGAGTATGTGGGAGAGATAAGGGGTGTGAGGGTTTATAACGACTCTAAGGCTACTACACCTCATGCCCTGCAGTCTGCCTTGGAAAGTATGCCCGATGGCAAGGTAGTCCTCATTGCAGGAGGCAAAGACAAGGGATTTAACTTTGAGGAACTTCTACCGCTGGTTAAGAAAAAAACAAAGGCTTGCCTTTTGATAGGGGAGGCAAAGGAGAAGATGGCAAAGGCTTGGAATGAGGCTTATCTCTGCCACGGGCTTGAGGATGCGATAGAAAAAGCCTTTGATTTGGCAAAGGAAGGAGACATTATTCTCTTTTCGCCCGCCTGTGCATCCTTTGATATGTTTAAGGATTATAAAGAGAGGGGAGAAGTTTTTAAAAGGCTCGTGTTGAGATATGCTGAGAAGTGATTTATACAAACCCTCCCAAACTCCGTTTAAAACCCACTCCTTAGCCAATTTTTGAAGCCTCCATAAATTTATTTTTGTAGAAAAAATCCTTTTCCGTATCAACCTTCGCCAGACCCATCTCTAACATCTTTTTGTTAATAAAGATTTTGTTCTTTAGATACACATAAGCATCCACAGAGGTATTGTGATAAAAATCTTTTCCCGTTGCAAACTTCAAAAATACTTGTTTGCCTTTCACATACCTGTTTAGATAATCCATAGCTTCTTTTGCCTTACTCTCTGGCACTTCCAAGCCTAAAAGCCTAACCACCAATCCAGTATCTAACAGCAATTCTTTTTCTGATATTACTTCTACCACTTTGTAAAACTTTTGTGTTCCAAACCTTAGTTTTTTCTCCTCAATAATTGGCTTTGCGTCCTTTATTCTGGGTTGATAATTCACTTCAGGAAATCTTGGATTTTCCTTCCTTTCTATAATTTTTAGGTTTAAAGTTCCAACTTTTCTTTTAATTAACTCAACAAACTCAGGGTTTATTTCGTAGCCTATTGCTTCTCTACCCAGTTCCAATGCAGATTTTAAAGTAGTTCCACTACCTACAAAGGGGTCAAGCACCCTATCACCGACAAAAGAAAACATCTTTATGAGCCTTTTGGGAAGTTCTTCGGGAAAAACTGCCTCGTGTTCTACCTGCTTTGCGCCTCCAAATTTCCAGTGTCCGCTAAAATACTCTTTCCACTCCTCTTTGCTTAAGATTGACAGCTCTTTTTTATCTTTGGGAACTTTTCTCTTACCTTCTTTTTTAAAGATAAGGATAAATTCGTAATCTATCTCAATTATGCCGTTGGGTGGATAAGGAAAGCTTCCCATGATTACAGCTCCGCCTGTGGTGTTCATAGTGGTTTTTTTCTGCCAAATTATAGCTCCCATATAATCAAAACCGACCTCTTCGCACATAGATATTACTTCTGCGTGTATGGGTATTACTTTATACTTTCCATATACCACACTTCTTGCAAATTGATCGCCTATGTTTATGCAAAACCGCGAACCTTTTTCAAGCACTCTGTAGCACTCGGAAAAAACTCTGTAAAGATCCCTCAGGTATTCGTGGAGGCTCTGCCCGTAGCCTATTTGCCCTTTAACTCCATAATCTTTTATATGCCAGTAAGGTGGTGAAGTTATGATCAGTTGCACGCTTTCATTTTCAAGCTCTTGCATACTGCGGGCATCCGCTAAATAAAGTTTTGCCTTCATTATATCCTCAGAATAGTTTAAGACGCCTATCCCTTTGATGGAAAGAATTATAACACACGCATTGTGTTAAAATATGCCCATGCGCTTTAGAGGAAAGGTTTGGAAGTTTGGAGACAATGTGGATACAGACCAGATCATACCAGCCCGCTATTTGAACACCTCGGACCCTTATGAACTGGCACAGCATGTTATGGAAGATTCAGAACATCCCAACTTTGCCAAGGAACATCAGCAGGGGGACATAATAGTGGCGGGTAGGAACTTTGGCAGTGGCTCTTCAAGGGAGCATGCACCCATTGCCATAAAGTATGCGGGGGTCCCTGTGGTGGTTGCCAAGTCCTTTGCGAGGATCTTCTTTAGAAATGCCATAAACATAGGGCTTCCTATTGCAGAGGCACCAGAGGCGGTGGATGAGATAAATCACCGCGATGAGCTGGAGGTGGATCTGGAGAGTGGCATAATAAGAAACCTTACCACGGGCAAGGAATACAAGGCTACCAAGTTCCCAGAGGAGCTTCAGGCGATCCTGCGGGCTGGTGGGCTCATGGAGTATGCAAAAGAAAAGCTGAGCAAAAATGTCAGCGGATAAGTTAAAGGAGCTCATACTCAGAAGAGCCCTAAAGGTAGCAGAGGAGCCAATCTTTAAGCTCTCCTCTGGAAAACTCAGTAGATACTACATAGACCTAAAGCAGGTTACCCTTGACCCGGAAGGAGCCTATTTGGTTGGCAAGTTCATGTATGAGTTGGTGAGGCAGTTTGGCGTTCAAGGAGTGGGTGGGCTCACACTTGGTGCAGATCCCATAGCTTATGCGGTAGCCTTTGTATCCTATTTGGACGGAAATCCCATAAAGCCCTTTGTGGTTAGAAAGGAGCCAAAGGGACACGGCACAGGAAGGCAGGTGGAGGGACTCCTAAGGGCGGGGGAAAGGGTAGCGGTGGTGGAGGATGTGATCACCACTGGCGGTTCCTCTTTAAAGGCGGTGCAAGCTTGCAGAAGGGAGGGCTTGGAGGTGGTGGGCGTTTTTGCGGTGGTAGATAGAGAGGAAGGGGCACAGGAGAACTTGAGTAAAGAGGGCGTTGAACTTTATTCTCTCTTTAAGCTCTCCCAGTTGGTCTAATGGAAATTTGGCTGGCGTCTTTGCTTTTGGTAATAGGCACCGCCCTTGGCAGTTTTATGGTTTTGTTCTTCAGAGGAAAAACTTCTCCATCCCTGAACGTTAGCCTGTCCTTTGCGGGTGGTGTGATGCTAACCGCCAGCTTTACAAGCCTTATACTGCCTGCAGTGGAAAGGGGTGGCTTTTTCAAAACCGCCTTGGGTGTAGTTCTTGGCTTTGGAGTTATGGCTTTCGTGGAGAGGCTCTTTCCTCACGAACATCCTACTATGGGACAGGAGGGCATACTGCCCCTGAAAATGAAAAAGCTAACATTGATTGTGTTGGGAATAATCATTCACAACATCCCGGAAGGTCTTAGTGTGGGTATAGCTACCGCATACTCGGGTAAGGACGGACTAGCGACCGCCTTGGCTATATCCCTTCAGGATATCCCAGAGGGCTTGGTGGTTAGCCTGCCTATATATGCCTTGGGGGGAGGGATGGGAACTGCTTTGGCGGTTGGTTTTTTGAGTGGTGCAATAGAGGGACTTTTTTCACTCTTCGGCTTTGGCTTTATGAGGGTCTTTGAGGGTTCCCTTCCGGTGGGTATGGGCTTTGGAGGGGGTGCCATGCTTTACATAACCGTTAAGGAAGTTTTCCCGGAGGCTTACTCGGAAGGTAGAGCCCTTGCCACCACCCTTGGCTTTTTGGCGGGAGTTCTTCTTATGCTCTTTCTTGATACGGTTAGCTTTTAACTGTGCTAACAAATTTACAAAAATGTAAGCAATTACACAAAGCTTTGGACTATATCAAACATTCAAAGGCTTTTAAAATATTGCCCGTGCGGAGTGTGCCCTTTTGGCACACTTTTTGCAAAAAACCATACAGGAGGTTGGAAAATGAAAAAGGTAGAGGCAATCATCAAGCCCTTTAAGCTGGACGAGGTAAAGGATGCCCTCGTGGAGATAGGCATAGGAGGCATGACCGTCACGGAAGTTAGAGGCTTTGGTCAGCAGAAGGGACACACGGAAATCTACAGAGGCACCGAGTACGTTATTGACTTTTTGCCCAAGGTCAAAATTGAGGTGGTGGTAAAGGACGAGGATGTGGAGAAGGTGATAGAGACTATAATGAAAACCGCCCAAACGGGAAGGGTAGGAGACGGCAAGATCTTTGTCATCCCCGTAGAAGAGGTGGTCCGAATAAGGACCGGAGAAAGAGGCGAGCAAGCTATATAAAAAACCTTATAAAGGAGGTCAAACCATGCCAAAGTATTCACCGGAGGAGGTGCTGAGCCTCATTGAGCAGGAAGGGGTCCAGTATGTGGACCTCCGCTTCTCTGACCTTTTTGGTCAGTGGCAACACCTTACCATCCCAGCCTACGAGCTGTCTCTCTCTACCTTTGAAGAGGGTAGAGGCTTTGATGGCTCTTCCATAAGGGGTTGGCAGTCCATACACGAGTCGGACATGCTTGCCTTTCCTGACCCAACCACTGCCTTCATAGACCCCTTCATGGAGCCAAAAACCCTTGTGATGATATGCGACATTTACGACCCCATCACCAGAGAACGCTATGGCAGAGACACCCGTTATATAGCCCAAAAGGCAGAGCAGTATTTGAGACAAACGGGCATAGGGGATACCGCCTACTATGGACCTGAGGCGGAGTTTTTCATCTTTGACTCGGTGGAGTTTGGCACCTCCGCTAACTATGCCTTCTGGAAGGTAGACTCAGAGGAAGGATGGTGGAATAGGGAGATCACCTCCTCCGGCTACAAGATACCCTACAAGAGGGGCTACTTCCCAGTGCCACCTGTGGATAAGACCCATGCACTCCGCAACGAGATGGTCTCCATTATGTCCCAGCTTGGGATTGTGGTAGAACTGCACCACCATGAGGTTGCCACTGCCGGGCAAGGAGAGATAGACATACGCTACGATTCTCTGATAAATCAAGCGGACAAGCTATTTATTTACAAATATGTGGTTAGAATGGTGGCTCACAAGTATGGTAAGTTTGCCACCTTTTTGCCTAAGGTTCTCCCCAACGACAACGGAAACGGTATGCACACTCACTTCTCCATATGGAAGGATGGGCAGAACCTCTTTGCGGGCTCCGAATATGCGGGCGTCTCTGAGATATGCCTTTATGCCATAGGTGGTATTCTAAAGCATGGACCTGCACTGACCGCCTTTACCAACCCCACCATAAACTCTTACCACAGGCTTGTGCCCGGTTTTGAGGCACCTGTAAGGCTCGCCTACTCTGCAAGAAACCGCTCCGCTGCAATAAGAATACCCACCTACTCCCAATCTCCCAAGGCAAAGAGGATTGAGATCAGGTTCCCAGACCCCACCTGCAACCCATACTTGGCTTTCTCCGCCATATTGATGGCTGCAATAGACGGAATAGAGAACAGAATCCATCCCGGAGAGCCCTTTGACAAGGACATATACTCACTGCCTCCGGAAGAGCTAAAGGACATACCCCAACTGCCCGGCTCCTTGGAGGAATCCCTAAAAGCCCTCGAAAACGATTTTGAGTTCCTTCTGAAAGGTGGTGTTTTCACCGAGGATCTAATCCAAACTTGGATAGAAGCCAAGAGAAAGGAGATAGACGAGATAAGGTTCATACCCCACCCCAAGGAGTTTGAACTTTACTTTGACATTTAATTAAAAAACCGCCCCGCCCTCAAGGCGGGGCAAAGGAGGAGATAGAATGCGTCGCGTAGCAAGTATTATACCACTATTGCTTTCAAGCTTAGCCTTTGCGGAAGGGCAAGCCCCCAAGTTAGACACAGGGGACACCGCTTGGATGCTTACAGCCACAGCCTTAGTTATGCTCATGAGCCTGCCCGGTCTTGCCATCTTCTACGGCGGATTGGCAAAGGCAAAGGACACCCTAAACACCATAGCCATGGTCTTTACCGCCTATACCATTGCTTCCGTGGTGTGGGTAATCTATGGATACACCTTAGCCTTTGGCACGGACATTGGAGGAGTAATAGGTAGTCCAGCCAAGCTCTTTCTAAGCGGTGTGGATATTAAAAGCCTTCAGGGGACAATTCCAGAGCTTCTGTTCGTAGCCTTTCAAGGAACCTTTGCATCAATAACCCTTGCCCTCATAAGCGGTTCCTACGTAGAAAGGATGAAGTTTTCCGCATGGCTACTTTTTAGCATCCTTTGGGTGAGCTTGGTCTATGTGCCCGTAGCCCACTGGGTGTGGGGTAATGGCTTTTTGGCAAAGCTTGGTGCCTTGGACTTTGCGGGTGGCACAGTGGTGCACATAAACGCAGGTATTGCGGGCTTGGTGGGTGCCTTGATATTGGGTAAGCGTAAGGATACTGCCCTCATTCCCAGCAACCTTCCCATGGTTGTTATAGGCACTGGGCTTTTGTGGTTTGGATGGTTTGGCTTTAACGCAGGCTCCGCGGTAGCTTCAAATGCTCTGGCATCGGTGGCTCTTCTAAACACTAACGTTGCCACGGCGGTTGCAGCCCTATCTTGGATGTTTGTGGAATGGCTCCACGCCAAAAAGCCCACAGTCCTTGGTCTTGTATCCGGTGCCATAGCTGGGCTTGTAGCCATAACTCCGGCGGCGGGCTTTGTGAACGTGATAGGTGCCATCATCATAGGCTTGGTGGCTGGCGTTGTGCCCTACTTTGCAGTGGCAGTGTTAAAGCACAAGCTTGGCTATGACGACGCCCTTGATGTGTTTGGCATTCACGGAGTGGCGGGCATACTTGGTGCAGTCCTTACCGGTGTTTTTGCGGACCCTTCCATCAACGAGGCGGGCAAAGGTCTCCTCTACGGAAACCCGGAGCAAGTTTTGATCCAAGCCTCGTCAGTTGTAGTAACTATAATCTACGATGCCATAGCCACCCTTGTGATCCTCATGGTAGTGAAAGCCCTCACAGGTCTGAGGGTAAGCCCTGAAGAGGAAGTAGCTGGGCTAGACAGCTCCCAGCACCGTGAAAAGGCTTACAACCTTTAACAAAGGAAGTTTTGCCATGAAAAAGTTAGCCCTTCTCAGCCTTTTTGGTCCCTTAGCCCTTGCACAAGCCCTTGAGCTAAAGCTTGAGCCCATAGGCACCATCAACGTTAATGGTGCGCTATCTGTTTATATCATCAACTCCAACAACAGAGCCGTCAATGACGACAAAGAAACACGCTACGATGTTGGCTCAGCCATTGTAAGTCTTTCCAAGTCCGCAGAGCCCTTTGGCTTTACCTTGATCGGTGGTGCATACGCAACTCCAGTGGTGGGCTTGGGACTCATAAGAACTTCCCAATACACAGACCCATTCAGCCCAATTCCTGTAGCATATGTGGAATACTCTCCTATGAAAGGGCTTTCCGTTCAAGCGGGAAAGCTTCCCACCATAATAGGCTATGAGTCCGCCTTTACTTACCAAAACAACTACATCCAAAGGGGTTTGGTTTGGAACATGCAACCTGTAATAAACAACGGCGTTAGGCTAACCTACAGCACAGAGCTCTTCTTTGTAAAGCTTGGAGTAAACGACGGCTTTTATACTCTCAGCACAACCGACCCAAAACCCGCCCTTGAGGCAAGCCTTGGACTAACTCCCATAAAAGATGGCTCAATAGCCATTAATGTGATCTTTCCTGACAAAGACTCAAAACCAAATAATACCGCGAATCCTTCCAACAAGAGGGAGTTAAACTTGGTAGCTTCCTACACACTGGATAAACTTTCCCTTGGTGCGGACTTGCTCTATGTGGAGGCTCCAAGGAGCAACACTGCAGGTGTGTCCGAGAAGGCAAAGGCAAGCGGTGTAGCACTGCATCTATCTTACGACCTAAAACCCTTTAAGCTCTCTGGTAGGATAGAGTATGTAGTGGACAACTCTGACGCTGGGGGCATAGATTTAGTGGGTCTTAGCGACGGAAACAAAGGCTGGACCTTTACCCTAACTCCCGCCTACACCAAGGGTCCCCTATTCTTGAGGGGTGAGCTATCCTATGTAAAGGCAGACCAACCCTTCACTCAGAACAATAAGAAGGATCAAACACGCATAGGTGCAGAAGTTGGGTTTATATTTTGAGGTATGGGCATAAAGGCTGTCCTCTTGGACATAGATGGGGTGCTAACCATAAGGGATAGGTTAATAGAGGGGGCTCCGCAGACCCTCAAAGAACTTAGAAAAAACTTCAAAATAGCCCTCGTCACCAACACGACGAGGGTTTCCTCTCGCATGATTTTTGAAAGGCTGAGAAATCTCGGCTTTGACCTGGGAAGGGAAGAGCTCTTTACTGCACTCAAGGCTTCAAGGGAGTTCTTGGTAAAGAACAAAGCCAACGCCTACCTTTTGGTTTCTGACATGGCACGGGAGGAGTTTGAAGGCTTGGAGGATTATCCAATAAAGTATGTGGTTGTTGCGGATGCATACACGAACTTTACCTATCAGAACCTAAACACCGCTTTTAGGCTACTTTTAGAGGGTGCGGAGCTCATAGCGGTTGCCCCAAACAGATATTTTCTGGATGAAGATGGAAAACTTTCCCTTGATGCGGGACCCTTTGTAAAAGCCCTTGAGTATGCAAGCGGAAAGACTGCAACTGTAATAGGTAAGCCCTCCGCGGAATTCTTCGGATTGGTTTTAGAATATTTAGGAGTTAAACCTGAAGAAGCTTTGATGGTGGGTGATGACATTGAGTTTGATATTTTGGGAGCCCAAAAAGTTGGAATGAAGGCTTGCCTTGTAAAAACGGGAAAATTCAGGGAAAGCGACCTTGAGAAGGGTATAAAGCCAGACCTTCTGTTGGAAAATGTAAATGAACTACCAAAAGCTTTAATGGAGGCGCTTTAGAATGAAGGCTTTAGCCATAAGGCATGTGCTTGCGGAACACCTGGGAATGATGGAAAGGTCCCTGAGAAATTTAGGCTTTAAAGTGGAATATCTGGACACCGTAAAGGAGGAAACTCTAAAAGAGCCCTTGGAAGAGTACTCCCTTCTTGTTGTTCTCGGCGGGTATATGGGTGCTTATGAAGAGAACCTTTATCCCTTTCTCTCTTACGAGTTTAGGCTCATGGAACAAGCCCTGAAATTGAACATTCCTATTTTGGGCATATGCTTGGGAGCCCAAATGCTCGCAAAGGTTTTGGGGGCAAGGGTCTTTAAGGGTGATAAGGGAAAGGAAATAGGTTGGATGGATGTTTTTAAGGTGGGAGGGCATGAGCTTTTCCAAGAGTTTCCAAACGTATTAAAGGTCTTTCAGTGGCACGGAGACACCTTTGAGCTTCCAAAGGGTGCAGTAAGGGTTTATGCATCCGAAAAGTATGAAAACCAAGCCTTTGTGTATGGAAAGGCTGTGGGCTTGCAGTTTCACATAGAAGTGGACCAGAATATGGCTAAAGAGTGGGCGGAGCTTTACCGCAATGAGCTTCAGGAGGAGAAGGTCGGGGAAGACATGCTACGGGTGGAGGACTGGGTGTATGAGAGAAATTACCGGCTCATCGAAAGCCTTATAAGAAGGCTAATTTAGAACTTTTTCAGTTCTATGTTGTATTTCTTTATTCTGTAGTCAAGTTGCCTTAGGGTAAGACCCAAGAGCTTTGCAGCGCGGGATTTTACATATCCGGTTTTTTCCAAAGCCTTTATGATTTCTTCTCTTTCCGTAGCTTCTACAAAGCTCGGCAGATGTTTAAAGCTCACCTTTCCGTGCTCCGGATGGAAGTATTCGGGAATGTCCTTTTCTGTTAGCAACCCATCCCTCAAAATAACGAGCCTTTCTATGAAATTTTCCAACTCCCTCACATTTCCATACCAAGGATACTCCATCAGCTTTTCCATAGCCCTCCAGCTTATCCGCACATTCTTTTTGTATCTTTGGTTGAAGACCCTTAAAAAGTGTTCCACAAGCAAAGGAATGTCCTCTTTTCTTTCCCGGAGGGGCGGAATGTGTATAGGAAACACGCTTATCCTATAGAAGAGGTCCTCCCTGAACTCTCCCTTTTCCACCATCTCTGCCAAGTTTTTGTTGGTGGCACATATAATACGCACATCCACCTTTATGGTCTTTTCTCCACCCAGCCTTTCAATCTCTTTGTCCTGTATAGCCCTCAGGATCTTGGGCTGTATAGACAAAGGCATGTCTCCTATCTCGTCCAAAAAGAGAGTGCCACCGTTGGCAAGCTCAAACTTTCCTTTCTTTGGCGCATAGGCGCCCGTGAAGGCACCCTTTTCATATCCAAAGAGCTCTGCCTCTAAGAGGCTTTCGGGTATGGCTGAGCAGTTTATGGTTATTATAGGTTTTGATTTTCTGGGGCTTGCAAAGTGTATAGCCTTGGCAATAAGGCTTTTCCCAGTCCCGCTCTCTCCGGTGATCAAAACGGTTATGTCCGTTTGTGCCACCTTTCGGACAAGCTCAGCCAAGTGCCTTATGGCTGGACTGTTGCCTACGATCCCTTCAATGCGGAAGTTCTCCGAGAGGGCTTCCGTTAGCATTCTCTTTTCCTCTTCCCACTCCTGCTTTTCCTGTTCCACCCTCTGGCTTATCTTGTATAGCATTCCTAACATGGTTGAAAGGATCATGGCGAGTTTTATTCCTTCCTCTACGCTCTCCCTTTTGAACTCTTTAAAAAGCGCCAGCACACCCACCGTTTCCTCACCTACCTTTATAGGCACCGCCACAAAGGTTTCCCTTCCGCTCAGTCTATCCCTCAAGCCCGTCTTGTTTAAGTATTGGCTTACGTGAAGGTCAGAGAGAACAACAGGCAAGCCCATCTTATAAACCTTTCCTATGATCCCTTCTCCTCTTTTGAACACTCCTCTTTCTGCCTCCTCCCTACTCAAGCCAAAAGACCGAACAATCCTGAGGACCTTACTGGGTCTATCATAAAGGGCTATGTAGCTGTAGGGCACATCCCAAAAGGAGTATAGTATCTTTAGAAATTCCTCCGCACCCTCCTCAAAGCTTAAGCTTTTGCTAAGGATCCTTGCGGTTTGATTAACTACGGAAAGTATGCCAACCTCTAAGGTCTTTTCCATCTTTTCTATCTTAAAATATAAACCATAGGAAATGTTTCAGGATGTTGTCTCTAAACTATACAAGCAGTTTGTTAAACTGGCTTTTAACATAACCATAATAGTTCTCATAATCGGGCTTTTTGTAGGTATATTCAGGACCATTTCAGAGCTTGGTCTTACCATCACAGAAGCCACAGTCAGATTAGGTTTCAAAGAGTTAGTTACCAACGTGCTCTCTTTGATTGTAGTGCTTGAGCTCATAAGGGCTTTTATAGACTTCTTTGAACACGAAAGGGTTAGGGTGGATATACTCTTAGAAGTCCTAATAGCCTTTGTTATAAGGGAATTTATGCTGCATCTCTTTGAAGGAAAGCTCTCTGGGATGGATGTATTCTTTTGGTCCTTTGGGATCGTGTCCCTCATAGGTGCGAGGGCGGTGAGCTTCTTTTATAGGGCACCAAAGGGTTAAGTATTCATATAATAGTTATAAGCTTCTTGGAGGTTTGGAATGGGCAAAAAAATCAAGGTGGCAATAGTGGGTGTGGGCAACTGCGCAAGTGCTTTGGTTCAGGGCATCTATTATTACCAAAGAAATCAAGGTCAAGGGGTCAGTGGTTTAATGTTTGAGGACGTGGGGGGATACAAACCCTGGGATATTGAAGTGGTGGCTGCGTGGGACATAGACGCAAGAAAGGTAGGAAAGGACATCTCGGAGGCGATCTTCTCTCCACCCAACTGCACAGCAATTTTTGAACCAAACGTGCCAAAGACTGGTGTAAAAGTGCGTATGGGAAAGGTCTTGGACGGCTTTGCGGAGCATATGAAGAATTACCCACCCGACAGGACCTTTGTGCTTGCGGAGGAAAAAGAAGACGAACTGGAGGATGTGGTTAAAGTGCTAAAGGATACTGGTGCGGAGGTGCTCATAAACTATGTGCCCGTGGGCTCAGAGGAGGCTGCGAGGTTTTACGCTACTGCGTGCCTGAAGGCGGGCGTTTCTTTTATAAACGGTATGCCCACCTTTATAGTCTCTGACCCAGAGTGGGTAAAGAAGTTTGAAAGTGAAGGCATACCTGTGGTGGGAGATGACATAAAGTCCCAAGTGGGTGCAACCATAGTGCACAGAACCCTGGTGCAGTTATTTTTGGACAGGGGTATAAAGTTAGACCGCACATACCAGCTAAACTTTGGCGGGAACACAGACTTTTTAAACATGTTAGAAAGAAGTAGGCTAAAAACCAAGAAGGTTTCAAAAACTCAGGCGGTAGAGTCTTTGCTTCCTTACGAAATAGGAGACCAAAACATACACATAGGACCTTCCGACTGGGTGCCCTGGTTAAAGGACAGAAAGATCGCCTACATAAGGTTGGAGGGAAGGCTCTTTGGCGATGTGCCCATGTACTTGGAGCTAAAGCTTGATGTGGAGGATTCGCCAAACAGTGCGGGTTCTATGATAGATGCCATAAGGTGCTGTAAGTTGGCAAGGGATAGGGGCATAGGAGGACCCTTATATTCCATAAGTGCCTACACCATGAAGCATCCACCCATCCAATATCCTGACTGGCAGGCAAAGAAGATGGTGGAGGAGTTCATAAGAGGAGAAAGGGAAAGATGAAAGAGAGGCTTTTTACACCCGGTCCTGTAGAAATTCCCGAAAGGGTAAGGAAGGTTTTAGGGGAGCAGATCATCCATCACAGAACGGAGGAGTTCAAAAGGAGCTTTCTGGAGGTTAGGGAGCTCTTTAAGAGGCTGTTGGAGGAGAACTCTGAGAACTTTGTGTTCTTTGCCAGCTCGGGCACCGGTGCCATGGAGTCTGCCATTCTGAACTTCTTTGGGCAGGGGGAAAAAGTTCTGGTTATAAACGGTGGAAAGTTTGGGGAAAGATGGTTAAACCTGGCAAAACACTGGGGCTTGGAGCCAATAGAGTATAAAGTTGAATGGGGTAAATCCGCCGACCCGGAGGAAGTAAAAAAACTTCTGGACCAGCATACAGATTGCAGGGGTGTCCTTTTGCAGATTTCAGAGACTTCCACTGGTGCCTACCATCCCACAATGGAGATTGGTGGGTTGTGCAGGGATCGGGAGGTTTTACTGGTAGCGGATGCCATAACCGCCTTGGGTGTGTATAGGATCGTGCCCTCCCAATGGGGCATTGATGTTTTAATTGGTGGCTCCCAAAAAGCCCTTCTTTTGCCTCCGGGACTTTCGGTGCTTTGGTTTTCTCAAAGGGCAGAAAGAAGGCTAAAGGACCGTGCCTTTTACTTTAGCGTAAAGAAGGAATTAAAAAAGCAGATAGAAGGACAGACCGCCTGGACACCCGCCATAAGCCTGATCTTAGCCCTAAAGGAAAGCCTCAGCATGCTATTGGAGGAGGGTATGGAAAGGGTGGAAAACAGGCACAGGCTAATTTCAAAGGCTACACTTAGGGCGGTGGAGGTGCTTGGACTAAAGGCCTTTGCAGAAAAGCCCTCCATTTCAGTTTCTTCGGTTTTTTCTCCAATGGCAGAGGACATAAGAAAGCTCCTTTTGAAATATGGAGTGAGGGTTGCCGGCGGGCAGGATGGGTTAAAGGGTAAAATATTCAGGATATCCCACATGGGCGTAGACCCAAAGGATGGGCTCATGCTGGTGGGAATGTTGGAGGTGGTGTTAAAAAGGCTTGGCTTGTTTGATGGTCTGGGTGAGGGTGTGAGGGCATACTCCGAGGTGCTAACAGAGGGCGGGTTGTGGTAAAGCTCTTTATAGTTCGGCATGCAGAAAGCGAGTGGAACCCAATAGGTAGGTATCAGGGGCTTTTGGACCCTGGGCTTTCCGAGCGTGGGCTAAAGCAAGCAGAGCTCTTGGGCAGGGCTTTGGAAAAGGAAAAGATAGATTTTCTGTACTCTTCCCCCCTGAGGAGAACCTATCAAACTGCCCAAGAGGTCGCCAAAAGGCATGGATTGGAGATCATAGAGGACAAAAGGATCATAGAGATAGACCATGGAGTTTGGTCTGGTATGCTTGTGGAGGAGGTAAAGGAAAGGTTTCCGGAGGATTTCAGAATGTGGCTTGAGGAACCGCACCGGGTAAAGTTTGAAGGGGGTGAATCTTTGGAGGATGTTTTCAAAAGGGTAAAGGACTTTTTGGAGTTTTTAAGAGAAAAACACTGGGGACAAACGGTGGCTACAGTTTCCCACACAGTTCCAATAAGGGCTATGCTCTGTGCCCTATTGAACATAGACCTTTCAAAGTTTTGGGTTTTTGGCTGTGATAACGCCAGCTATAGCTTGGTGCGTATGGAAGAAAAAAGAAATGTTATAGTAAAGTTAAACATAACTTGCCACTTAGGAGAATGGTATGTTGAGGCTCATCACGCTCTTTAGTCTATCTCTGTTGCTAATAGCTTTCTCACAGATAAAAAAGGAGTTTGACCTTCAGGTGGAGATCATAGCCAAAGAGGTGGAGGAAAAGCCCAAACTGAGCCCCCCTCAGAACCTCCCATTGAAAGGGTCTGAACCTATGGATCTGTCTCCAAGGCTTTTGGAGCCTCCAAAGGAGATGGAGTTTATACCGGTCGCCAAGGTGGAAGGAGACGGCTTAAGTTGTGGAAAACCCAAAGATGCCATTGCTTACAAAGTGGGAGTTGATCACTACCTCAAAGGTGATTTTCTTAGTGCAGAAAGGGAACTCAGCCCAATTTTAACAATGCCTTCTCCCTATAGACCTATGGCGGAGTATGTGCTCGGTCTTATAAAGCTTAAAGAAGGGCAAATGTCAGAAGCCCTCAAATTCTTTGAAAATTCCTGTAGGTTTCCGCACGTATACAGAGATTCCGCCTGCGAGCTCTATTACGCCCTGAACTTTGAGTTGAAGGACAGTGTTCCTAAAAACGAAAACCCTCTGTGGAGTGTCATTTACGAGATTAAAGAGAAAAAAACCTACAGGGAGTCCAACTGTCAAGAGGTTGTGTTTAAAAATTATTGCAACTATGTTTTGGACTTCGTTAAAGGGAGAGTCAGAGAAGAATACAAAGACAGCACAACCCTGAGAAGGGCTATCCTTCTCTTTCAGACAGGAAAGCTGGATGAGGCGGAAAAACTACTCCTTGAATACTCAAAACCCACCAAACCCTACAGAAGTGTCGCCCTATACTACCTTGGGCTTATAGCCCTGCAGAAGAAGGATACCAACCGGGCTTATCAGTATGCCAGTCTCCTTGAGACCCTAAACAGGGAATACGCCAATTCCCTTTACTCTCAGATAGCCCAAAGGGATGTGCTTTTGGCTAGGATCACATACAGCGTAACCAAGGACCCGAGCTTTTTAGAGCTTGCGGGAATTATAGCATACAACAGAGGGGACTATCAGCTTGCCCTTTCCAACTTTCTTGAAGCTAAAAACATAAGATACGCAGTCTATTCTGCTATTAGAATGGGCGACTACAAGACCGCCTACACCCTTTTGGAGGGCAAAAAGGAAAAGGATAGAGAAGATTACCTCTGGCTTTTGGAAAGTGCTTATTGGGCTAACTTGCCCATGGAGGAACCACTGAAGGCTGTAAGGGGACGCTATCCAGAGCTCTATAAGGAATACTTGGGTTGGAGCTTTTTTAGAAAAGGGGATTGGCTTTCAGCCCTAAGCTACTTTGAGGACTCTTACTACAGGGCACTGTGCTACTATAACCTTAAAAAGTACGAGGATGTTTTAAAAGTTCTTCGAGGAATAGACCATCCAAAGGCAAGGCTTTTAAAGGCAAAATCTGCCCTCTTTTTGGGCAAACCCGCCTTGGCAAGGAGCTTTCTTACAGAAAGTTCTCCCGAAGAACTATACCTTTTGGGGCTGAGCTATTTTATGGAGGGCGAATATGAGAGGTCTATAGATTACTTTAAAAAAGTTCCAAAGGATAGTCCCTTTGGTGCAAGAGCACTCATGAAAACTGGAGATGCCCTGTATAACTTGGGGAAAGTGGATGCTGCCAAGGAAGTTTACTGGGAGATATTAAAGAACTTTCCAGAGGACCCATTGGCGAGCCAGGCAACCCTTGCCCTTTTGGGAATGGAAGAAAGGGAATTGCCCCCAAGCGATAGAGAGAATCTCATAAAGAGTTATCTTCAAAAGGAACCTAACTCTCCCTATGCCCCAGAGCTAAAGTATCAATTGGCAGACCTGCTCATAAAGAGAGGAGAAAAGAAGGAAGCTGAAAAAATCCTGATAGAGCTTTTTGAAGGAAGCTCACCCTTAAAATACAAAGCATTGCTAAAATTGGCATCTATTGAAGAGGATAAAAGAAACAAGGCGGTGCTACTTTATAAGGTGTATAAAGAAGGAAGCAGTGAAGAGTCTGCCATTGCAAGGAGGGAGCTTGTAAGGCTATATGAAGAGGTTGGAGATCAACAAAGCACGGCAGAGCTCTTGGAAGGCGGAGACTTGTCAGATAAGGAGAGGGCAATGCAGATTTATGCAAACATTAAAAGGTGGGACAAAGCCCGAGCCATTGCCAACCAGTTGATCAGCCTTGGCTACAGAAGTCCCTCCTTTGATAACACTTTATGGAAAATATACGAGAATACCAAGGACAGAAACATCTTGACTGCCCTCACAAGAAGTCAAGACATTAACCTCTCCGCCAAAGCCAAGTTGGAAATGGCAAAACTCTTAAAAGCGGAAGGAAAGCCAAGGGAAGCCCTTGAGTACCTTGTGGATATATCCCTAAACAACAAAGGTGCCCAGGTATACAACTCAGCCATCTTGGAAGGCGTCCAAACCTTTTTGGAGCTCCGTTTAAGAAGGGATGCCAGCTGTTTTCTTGAAAGGGTTGATGCTAACACCCTTTCTCGGGAAGAAAGGGTTAAAATTGAGAGGTTGAAAAGAGAACTTCCAAAATGTGAGGTGCGATGATGGAGGGAGTATTTGCCCTTTTAAAGACGGGCGGATTGGCTATATATCCTTTGCTTTTGCTTTCTGTAATTTCCTGGGCTGTGGCTTTAGAAAGGTTGATAAACCTACGCTCTTCAAACTTTCTTTCAAAGAACCTAAAAGAGGCAAAAAATTTACTGAGGAACGGAGACCTTGATGGTGCGATCAAACTGCTTTCCTTAGACACATCCCTGGGAAGCAAAGCCATTTTGAGGGTTTTGGAGGACTTCAAAAGTGGAAAGGTTCCCAAGAACGGGCTAACAGAAGCCCTGAGAACAGAGATTGACCTTTTGGTGCCAAAGGTGGAAAAGAACTTAGCCCTTCTTTCAACGATTGCTAGCCTTTCTCCTTTGATCGGTCTTTTTGGAACTATTACGGGGCTCATAAAGGTCTTCAACGCCTTTTCCATAAACCAGTCTGAAACTGCTTTGAACATTCTTGCGTCGGGCATTGGTGAAGCTTTGGTGGCTGCAGCGACGGGTTTAGCGGTTGCCATTCCAGCCCTCTTCTTCTATTGGGTCCTTAGAATATGGGGAAGTAACCTCCTGAACCGCTTGGAGGAGGAACTGTTGGAATTTGTGAGGTTATTACCGTGAGAAGGCGTAGGCTGAGCTTTGATGAGAGGGCATACATAGATGTGGTTCCGTTGGTGGATACCCTTTTGGCGGTCTTCCTATTTTTGGCGGTGCTTGCCTTTCAGTCGCCAATAACCCTTTTGGCAGTCAAACTTCCCTTTGCCAAAGAAGGCGAAAAGGGACAGATCACGCAAGTGCTTAGGGTTCAGGTTCTGAAAAATGGAGAATACCTTTACGAAGGCAAAAGGGCTACTTTGGAAGAGTTGGCAAGGGTATTTGAAGAAAAAAAGCCAAAAAGACTGATAATAGAAGCAGACGAGGATTCCGCCCACAAGTTTGTGGTCTCTTTGATGGACATAGCAAAGGCTAAGCAGGTGGAAGAAGTGCTTATTGCCACCAGAAGAAGACCCTGATGTTCTTTTTGAAAAAGCTGATTACCCACTTTATCCTTCCACCCGGACTTTTGGTAATAGTTTTTGTGCTCCTTGGCATTTTAACCAAGAGGAAGCTCGCAAAACTTATCGCCTTTTCCTTTGCCCTTTTTGTCTATCTGCTTTCAATAGAGCCCATAAAGGATGTGCTTTATAAACCTTTGGAGGAAGCCTACCCTGTGCCCTCCAAACCGGAGGGAGACGCCATAGTAATATTAGGTGGTGGTGCCTACAACACGGGCATCCTCAAAGAGGATTCCACAAAGAGACTGCTCACGGGCTTTGTGCTTCACAAACAGACAAACCTTCCCATCATACTTTCAGGTGGTGCCTCCATTGGTGCTTTGCCGGAGGCGGAGATCATGAAAGGACTCCTCTTAACCTTGGGTGTGGATAAAGGTAAAATCCACACGGACGTGAATAGTAAAGACACAGAAGAGAACGCCCAAGAGGTAAAAAAGCTCTGCGAGAGACTGAGATGTAGAAGGGTCGTATTGGTGAGTTCAGCTTACCATATGAAAAGGGCAGTGCTTGCCTTTCAAAAAGCGGGCTTGGAGGTGGTGCCATACCCTACCGATTTTAAGAGGGACATGAAGTATAATCTTTACAGCCTTTTGCCAAAAATGGGCGTCTTTGCAGACAGCTACAAAGCCCTAAGGGAATACTTAGGCTTGGTGTGGTATTCTTTTTGAAATGCTTTACGTTGCAGGCGGTGGCACAGGAGGACACTTTTTTCCAGCGTTGTCTCTAATAGAGTGCCTTTTGGAGAGGGAAATTCCCTGTAAGTTCATAGGTGCAGAAAGAGGTATAGAAAGAAAACTTAGCCATTTACTGCCGGTGGAGGGAAAATTTTTAAAGGTCTATCCCTTTTTTGGAAGGTCCCCCGTAGAAAAGCTAAGGTCCCTTTTTAGTATTTTTTCCTCTTCTTTGTCTCTTGTGCCAAGGCTTGGAAGGAAGGATGTTAGCATTATCTTCGGTGGCTATGCGAGCCTTCCCCTTGGTCTTGCCTCTGTGCTAAAAAGAACTCCCCTCTTTCTTCACGAGCAGAACTCTGTCCCAAGTGCTACCAATCAACTTCTCAGCAGGTTTGCCAAAAGGGTGTTCGTATCCTTTGAATACTCCAAAAAGTTTTTCCCAAAGGAAAAGGTCGTAAAAACGGGCTTGCCGGTGAGAAGGGCTCTAATAGATGGACTAAAGCTCTCCAAAGAACAGGCAAGGGCGTTGTTAAACCTTTCTGACAAGCCAACCCTCTTGGTGATGGGTGGCAGTCAAGGTGCTGTCTTTCTAAACAACTTAGCCTTTGAGATATTTAAAAGGACGGGTTTTCAAGGTGTGCATATAACAGGAGAGAGGGATTACGAAAGGTTCAAAGATGCCTACAAAAACATGCCCGTCTTGGTCCTACCCTTTACCGAAAACATGGGCTTGATATACAGGGCTTGCGATCTAGCCTTATGCAGGGCGGGTGCCAGCACCATAACTGAGCTCTCCCTTTATGGTGTTCCTGCCCTGTTTGTCCCCTTTCCTCATGCCATCAGAGATCATCAGTATTACAACGCCAAGGAGATAGAAGGGATTGGAGGTGGATTGGTTATAAGGCAAGAAGAAGCTGAGCTTAACACTGTTCTAAAGCTTTTGGAAAGGATCCTTTCCAACAGGGAGGAATTTTCAAAGGCTATAGCTTGCTTTGCAGACCAGAATCCTTGTGAAAAAATACTCAACAGCCTTCAGGAGTTCCTCCCAAGATACTGATAGCTCCTCAAAGGTGATCATCCTATCCCTGAGCCTTTCACCTGGGATGCCCATTATCTGCTCCGCCCTAAGATAGTCCAAAGTCCAGAAAAGGCTCCCGTGGAGCAAAAAGCCCTTTTTTCCCATCCTCATAGCGCAGGCTACCAACTTCTTTCCCATGTATGTTATCTCCCCAAAGGTAGGCTGGAATAGGCAAAAGTATTCCCCGTGAGAGCCTTCGTAGTTGGAAATCCCAAGGGAAAGATCTAAACGCTCAAGGCTCTCCTTTAAAAGTCCCATAAGCCTGAGGTAAATCTTCTTTGGGCTTTTGCCCCACATTTCTTTCACATCCACCACCGAGAAGGAGACGTCCCATCCGTGCAGAAGGGCACCACCACCAGTAGGTCTCTTTACCACATCCACAGGAAAATCCCTTGGTTCTTGGTGAAATCCCAAGCTGATGACGGGTTTCTTCCAAAGGTAAAGCCTAAAAAAAGGTCCTCCACCCTCTTCAACCCGCAGGAAGTTCTCATAATCTTTTTGCATGTTCTCATAGCCATCACAGACCTCAATCATTCCAAAACCTTTTCAAGCCTCTCAAGCTTTAGGTCCTTTATGAGCTGATAGTCCTTCTTTATGTCCCTTCCTGCCCTTGTCAAGTAGCCCCCTACCATCATGGCGTTGGTCATTAGCGTTGCCATGCCATAAAAGTCTCTCAGGGTTTGTTCCCTCCCACCGCAGAGCCTGAGCTCTGCCTTTGGGTTTGTAAATCTAAACATGGCAATTATCCGGAGGGCTTCCAATGGCTCCACACCCGGTGCCTTCTCTAAGGGCGTTCCCTCAATGGGCATCAAAAAGTTCAAAGGTATGGAATCCACCTCCAGTTCCCTGTAGGTTAGGGCTAAATCTACCCGGTCCTCATCAGACTCACCCATCCCAAAGATACCCCCACAACAGGTGGAAAGTCCAACCTTTTTTATCCTCTTTATAGTCTCATATCTTTCTTCCCAAGTGTGGGTGCTGACGATCTTTGGGAAGAAATTCTTGGAAGCCTCCAAGTTATGATTGACCCTTTTAACACCCGCTGACTTTAGCTTTAAGAGGGACTCCTCATCCAATGTGCCCACAGACACGCAGACATTTATGGGCAAGCCTTCTACTTTTTTTATTTCCTCCACGCCCTCCTTTATCCTTTCCACCTCCTCCGGTGTGGCAGACCTTCCACTCAAAACTACGCAGTATCTGTTTGCCCCAAACTCCACCGCCCTGTAGGCACCTTCCACGATCTCATCCTTTGGCACCAAAGGATAAACATTTATGGGAGTTTTATAAAACTTAGACTGGGCGCAGAACTTACAGTCCTCCGAGCAAGCCCCACTTTTGGCGTTTATTATAGAGCAGAGCTCCACCTTGTTGGGTTCATGAAAGTGATTTTTGACCTTTTTGGCAAGATAAACCAAAAGGGCTATATATTCGTCGGGCGCTTGTAAAATAGCAAGGGCTTCCTCTCTACCCAGCTTTTCGCCCTCAATAACTCTATCTGAAAGCTCTATTAAAAATTTTTCCCATTTGTCCATAGCAAATAAATTATAATCCTTCTTAAAAAAATACGTCGGGTGAGAAATTACCCTCATATTTGAAACTTCCTGAAAAAGCTACGAGCCTATAGCGTAGCCATAAAGGTAGGTAAGTAAAGTAATCCCTTTCCTCCACCTGCTCACTCGGTTGAAAAGCTTTATCTGAGAATTTACACCCTCTACCACCTGCCTTATGCCCTTTTGTTCCTTACTTTCGCAAACCTCTACATACTCACAACCCCTGTATTCCCTATCTCCCATAAGCCCAAATCTATCCACTAAACTGGAGGTCAGAGACTTTTGGAGGTCTGCCTGCCCTTTTCTTTTCCTGATCAACTCCAAGATAGAAAGTTAGGGACTTTAAGACCATTTGGTATAAACTATAGAGGTGATTTTTCATTTTAGCACCTCCTTGGTGGGGTTTTGGGGTATTATAAGTCCCCTCCCTGCCAAGACTTTTTTCCTAAGAGATTTCCAGCTTCTCGGAATTTCTCACCCAAGGTAAGGTTTTTGCATAACCTATAATTTTAAACATGGAAAGCACCGCACTAATTACAGACCTTTATGAGCTAACCATGGCCCAAAGCTACTTGGAGCACGGAAAGACTGGGAATGCGGTCTTTAGCCTGTTTGTCAGGAGACTCCCGGAAAACAGAAACTTTTTGGTTGCCTGCGGGCTTGAAACACTAATGAAGAGCTTAGAAAACTTCAAATTTGGAGACAGGGAGCTGAAATACCTAAAAAGTTTAGGTATATTCAAAAATTGGTTCTTGGACTATCTGAGGGAGCTGGAGCTGGATCTAGAGTTTTATACCTTGGAGGAGGGAACTATCTTCTTCCAGAACGAGCCCATCCTTCAGGTGGAGGGTCCTCTGCCAAAGGCTCAGCTCATAGAAACCTTAGTTATAAACCTAATACACTTTGAAACCTTAATTGCATCCAAAGCGGTAAGAAATTACATTGCCGCCAAGGGTAAAACTTTGGTGGATTTTGGGCTCAGAAGGGCACACTCTCCCATGGCTGGGCTACTTTCTGCAAGGGCATGCTACATTGGAGGTTTTAACGGCACCTCCAACCTTCAGGCTGGAATGCTCTATAGCATACCCGTCTTTGGCACCATGGCACACTCCTACATAATGGTCTTTGACCAAGAGGAGGAAGCCTTCAGGGCTTTTGCAAGGAGCTTTCCAGACAGGGTCTTTTTGTTGATAGACACCTACAACACGGTGGAAGGGGCAAAAAGGGCTTTAAAGCTTCTGAAAGAAGGTATAAAGGTCTTGGGTGTAAGAATAGACAGCGGAGATATTCCGGAGCTTTGCAGGGAGGTAAGAGGGATCTTTGACCAAGAGGGCTTTAAGGATGTGAAAATTTTGGTCAGCGGAGGAGTGGATGAGTACGATATAGAAAGGTGGGTCTCCGAGGGTGTGCCCATAGACGCCTTTGGAGTTGGGACAAAGCTTTTGACCTCCGCGGATGCACCTTATCTGGACATAGCATACAAGCTTGTGGAGTATGAGGGAAAGCCCAAGTTCAAAGAGAGTCCCGGGAAGAGGACCTTTCCATACAAAAGGCAAGTTTGGAGGTTTTTCAAGGATGGAAAGTTTGATTACGACAAGGTCAGCAGGTTTCAAGAGGGTGGATTGGTGAAAAAGGTAAGCCTTCCCCTGCCAAGCCTTAAGGAAATAAGGGAAAGGGTCTTGGAACAGATAAATCAGCTTCCGGAGGAGCTAAAAAGCTTAAGAAAGAAGGTAGAGTATAGGGTGGAAGTGGATGAATGATAGGCGTTGATATAGTTTCCAACGAGAGGATAAGGAAAGCAGTAGAAAGGTTCGGCGAGAGGTTTTTAAAACGCATATACACCCCTTTGGAGCTTGAATATTGCAAAAAACAGGCAGATTGGATAGCATGCCTGTCAGCCCGTTGGGCAGGAAAGGAGGCGGTCTTAAAGGCAGTTTATCAGAGTAAAGGTGTGGTCCTAAAGTTCTCTGAGATTGAAATTTTGGGAGACTTTGGAAAGCCCGCAAAAGTTAGACTTTTGAGGGAAGAGCTTAAAAACCTACAGATCCTTGTTTCCCTATCCCACGAAAGGGAATACTCGGTGGCGGTTGCTGTTATAATTAATAGCAAAGGAGGTTTTTTATGAAGAAGATTTTAGCCTTTGGGTTGTTTGTTAGCTTTTTGTTTGCTGGGCTCGTAAGCTGTCAACAGAGTAAGGCTTGCCCCACAGAGGAGAAGATAAAGACGGGCGTCAAGGAGCTTATCCCTCAAGAGTTTAAGGTAGAGAGCGTTCAGGCACTAAAGGATATTCCGGGACTCTGTGAAGTGGTTATAAAAGTGGGAGCCCAACCTCTTGTCTTTTACACAGACAAGGAGATGAAGTATGTGATGGCGGGCAATCTCATAAGCCTTGCGGACAAGAAGAACATTACCAGAGAAAGACAGCAAGAGTTTATGAAGGTTAGCCAAGACCTTCTCAAGGAACTTGAAAAGCACAAGGACTTTGCTTTTGGCAAAGTAGGTTCCCAAAAGTATATTTATCTATGGACAGACCCAGACTGTCCCTTCTGCAAAAAGTCTGAGCCTATAGTGGAAAAATGGGCTAACGAAAAGGGAGTGGAGGTTCGTGTAATTCTCTTCCCACTACCTATACATCCGCAGGCTTTTGGAAAGTCTGTTGCCTTGGTATGCGACAAAAAGGGATGGGAAGAGTATAAAAGTGGATATAACTCCAACAACCAGTGCGAGAATGGAAAGAAAAAAATTGAAAACAACCTCTCCCTTGCAGAAAAATATGGCATAAACGGAACACCCACCTTCATAGGTATGAACGGCAAAATCCATGCGGGCTTGCCCACAGAGCAGGATTTGGATAAGCTCCTTCAATGAAGAGGGAAACTTGGCAAACTAAGATAGGGCTTATCTTTGCTGCTGCGGGTAACGCCATAGGGCTCGGAAACCTTCTTAGATTTCCCTCCAAGGTAGCCCTATACGGGGGTGGAGCCTTTATGGTTCCATATTTTGTTGCCCTATTCCTTTTAGGGCTTCCTTTGATGCTCATAGAGTGGGTTATAGGTAGGTATGCGGGGGCAAAGGGGCATGGCTCTATGACGGGTATAATAGGTTCCTTCTTCAACCACTCCTATGGCTCAAGGGTTCTTGGCTCCATCGGAGTCTCCATTCCCATCCTCATCGTTTGCTATTACATATACATAGAATCTTGGACCCTGGGCTTTGCCTTTTTGTCTCTCTTTGGGCAGATGCCCCAACCGGTGCAAAGTCCTGACTACAAAACCGCCATGGAGCCATACATTTCCTTCTTCAAAGACTACACACAACCATCTTTCATTGCCCTTGTTTTTTTGGTGATCACCTTAGCCATCAACTGGGTAATCCTACAGAGGGGTATAGTTAAGGGCATAGAGCTAACCGCCAAGTATGGTCTTCCGCTGCTGATTTTAATGGGAATATTCTTGAGCTTTGTATCTTTGAGTATGAACGGATGGAAGGGTGTGGAGGGCTTGCTTTTCATATACACCCCTGATTTTTCAAAGCTCTCGGACCCTCAGGTGTGGCTCGAGGCATCGGGTCAAATATTCTTTACTCTATCCTTGGGTATGGGTGCCATCGCAACCTATGCCAGCTATGTCAAAAGGAACGAGGATGTGGTAAAGGCAGGTTTGTGGACTGCCGGTCTTAATGAGTTTGTGGAGGTGGTTATCGGTGCCAGCATAGCCATTCCGGCCGCCTTTGCGGTCTTTGGTGCTTTGGCGGTTCCAGAGCTTGCAAAAGAGGGGACCTTCCGCCTTGGCTTTATGACCATGCCAGCCATTTTAATGTCCTTGCCCCTTGGAAGCCTGCTATCCGCTGTCTGGTTTTTCCTACTTTTCATAGCGGCCCTTACCTCCTCCTTAGCCCTAATACAGCCTTTGGTTGCCCTCTTGGAGGATGAGATGAGGTGGAGCCACTCCAAGGCGGTTAATGTGTCTATGCTTTTGGTTAGCGTGGGTGCCTTTTTGTCTGCCTTTGTGCCGGGCTTTATAGACGATGTGGATTTTTGGGCGGGCACATTGATGCTCCTGTTCTTTGGTCTTTTGGAGATCATAATCTTTGTTTGGGTCTTTGGCGTTCATAACTTCCACAGGGAGCTAAACACCAACAGCTTTATAAAAATTCCAAAGTCATTGGTCTATTTCTTTGCGGTTGTCTCACCAGTATTTTTGATCATCCTCCTGTATTTCTGGGGCGTTACCAAACTACCGGAGGTCTTATCCCAAACTGAACCCGGCGTTCTCATCGCAAGGGCTTTCGTTATATTTGTGATCGTGCTTATTGCCTTCTTTTCTGTGGAAAGCAGGAGAAGGTATCTGGCAGGTCCTCACATGTGATCAGCCACCACCCACCAGATGCACGATTTCCACCCTGTCTCCCTCCGATAGTTTGTAGCTTTCATACTTAGATTTAGGCACCACTTCCTCGTTGACCGCCACCGCAAAGCCCACTTCCCGCACCTGAATGTTTAAACTTTTGATAAGCTCAGAAATCGTAGTGCCTTCAGGAACTTCCAACTCTTCTCCGTTGAGATATAACCTCATTTGTGTAATAATTTAATATCATTTTTCAGGATTTGCAAGCGTTCAATAAGGCTGTTCCAAAAATACAAACCCATTGACACACAAAGTTTTTTACTCTAAAATCTGACCCTGATGTTTGTTAGCCTACAGTTCAAGCTTGAACTGGAGGGAGCCAACGGAAGGAATCCCGAGCAGGGAGAGACTAAAAAGGTCTCTCAATCCGCTTGGCGAGTTTTGAAGGTAGCCCTTCTCTTCCCTGTCCTTGGAAAGGTCTTACTAGTGGGATAGGGCGAGGGGTAGGTTAGTCCCTTTAGAGGTTGGAGGGGCATCTCGATGAGTGATTTTTTAGAACAGCCTCTGAGCCTTTATAAAGAAGGAGACATCTTGCTGGGAATGTATAGGGTCATAGACTTGATCGGCGTAGGAAACTTTGGAGAGGTCTATAAGGTGGAAGTGCTAAAGGGAAGGTATGCAGGGCAAATTGTGGCGCTGAAGGTGGCAAGGGACAAAACTATGCTACCCTACCTCTGGAAAGAAGCCCAAACCCACATACTCTTTAACCATCCCCATATCCTAACCATGCAGAGCTACCTCTATAAAAAGGATAGAGGAGAGCTCTTTTTGATCTACGAGTTTATGGATGTTGGAAATCTCAAACACTATGTTGCCAAGCAGGGTCCCCTTGAGGAGGCAGAAGCCCTGAAGGTAATATTCCAAGCTGCTAAGGGCTTAGAGTTTTTACACAACAGAGGCTACATACACGGAGACATAAAGCCCGACAATATCTTTGGCAAAAGGGTCATGAAGAGCATCCTTTGGAAGCTTGGAGATTTTAGCCTGCTTAGGGTAAGAGGATACTCGGGCATAATAGACATAAAGGGAACGGTGGGATACATCGCATCGGAGGTTTTCAAGAATCAAATTCACAGGAGCAGTGATATATTCTCCTTGGGATGCGTTCTTTACTTTACCCTTACGGGCAAATCTCCCTTTGATGCGGAGGAGGAGCAAGAGAAATTGAGAAGGAACAAGCAGGTTATATACACTATGCTGGAGGGAATATCTCCAAAGGCTCAGGTTTTGTTAGGGCTGATGCTTGAAAGGGACCATGAAAAAAGGTTCAAAACCGCCAAGGAGCTCATAAACTATATGCTTGCACAGAGGCTGTTATGAAAGTTCTTATGTTTCACAATGTGGAAAACCCACCAAAGAATGCCCGGCTGAAATCCCTCTATGTTAAACCGGAAAAGTTCAAACGTTGGCTAAATCTCTTAGACAGACTTAACTTTAGGTTTGTTAAGCCACAAGGGCTTGAACCTACGGGCAGAGGTGTGCTACTTACCTTTGATGACGCTTACAGGGACTTTTTGGAAAACGCCTTCCCGGTTATCAAAGCCCTAAAGGCTCACGCCATAGTCTTTGTGCCTGCCAAGTTGGTAGGGCAGTTCAACCGTTGGGACTACCAAAAGCTGAACGTGATAAAACCCATAATGAACTGGGAGGAGCTTTCCTTTCTTGTAAAGGAGGGCGTAGAGATTGGTTCGCATACCCTCACCCATCCCTTTCTGACAAAAATCCCTCCCGCAGAGGCACGCAGAGAGATAGAGGACTCAAAGAAGCTCTTGGAAGACAAGCTCGGCGTTGAAGTAAAGGGCTTTTGCTATCCATACGGAGACCACAACGCTGAAGTGGTAGAAATGGTAAAGAAGGCAGGTTATCAATATGCCTTTACTACCATAAAGGGAACCTATGCCCAAAGCCCAAGTAAATGGGAAATTAGAAGAATTTATGCATCTGGCTATTGGACAACGCTTAGATTTTTGTGGGAATGTTTAAAATAATAGTGCCATGCGAGTTTTGAGTGGTATGAGACCGACGGGAAAGCTTCATCTGGGACATTACTTTGGCGTAATAAAAAACTGGATAGAACTCCAAAAGGACCACGAAACCTATTACACGATCGCAGACTGGCACGCATTGACCAACAGCTACAAAAACGCAGGGCAGATAAAGGAGAACATTGAACAGATGATGATAGACTGGATCGCCTTGGGCTTAGACCCAAACAAAAGCGTGCTCTTTATCCAATCCCATGTAAAGGAGGAGCTGGAGCTCTTTTTAATTTTTTCTATGATCACACCAAAAAGTTGGCTTGAGTGGAACCCCACCTACAAGGATACGAAGTATAACCTTTTAAGGATCGCCGACTTAGAGCTCAGCTTTAAGGGAGGACTGAGGGACCTGGTAAAGGAGTTTTTGGCTAAGCTACCCTACAAGGTGGAGAACTTTGAAGCCTTGGAGGAGAACCTTTTGGACACTATCTCAGAAGCCTTTGTGAGGGCTGTCTTTGATGGCATACTTGAACCGGAGGTCCTAAGTAAGCTAAACGTGTCAAAGAGGGACTTTTATGACACAGACACCTACGGCTTTCTGGGCTATCCTGTTTTGCAGGCGGTTGATATACTCATCTACAAGGCGGAGGCGGTGCCCGTGGGAGAGGACCAACTGCCCCACATAGAGCTTACCCGGGAGATCGCCAGAAGGTTCAACCAGCTCTATGGAGAGGTCTTTCCAGAACCCAAGGCACTGCTAACGGAAACGCCCCGGCTTTTGGGAACGGATGGCAGAAAGATGAGCAAGTCATACAACAACGCCATATACTTTGCAGACAGCAAAGAGGAAGTCCAACAAAAGGTAATGAAGTTCTTCACAGACCCCCAAAAGCTCAGAAAAGGAGACCCCGGCAGACCTCACCTTTGCCCCGTCTTCTCCTACCATAAGATCTTCACCAATCCAGAACAAACAAAACAGATAGAGGCGGACTGCAAAAGCGGTGCCCTTGGATGCGTAGATTGTAAGAGGTTGATGTTTGAAGGCTTGAACGCCTTTTTGGAGCCCATAAGGGAAAAGAGAGCACAGGTGGAAGGTTCCCTAAAGGAGCTCAAAGACATATTCTTGGAAGGCTCCGAAAAGGCAAGGCAGACCGCAAGGCAAACCTTGGAGGAAGTTAGGGAGAAGATGAAGTTGTGATAGAGCTTGGGCTCTTTGTTCTGACTTTATTTTCTGCATACTTTGTCCTCATAATTGCCCTGCCCCTAAGGTGGGTAAAAGCCATACCCGCCGACCAACTGCCTCAAAAACTGCCAGAGCTTTATGTGTATTCTTACCAGGTTCATATCCACACCCAGTTTTCTTACGATTCTTTGGGAAAGCCAGAGGATATATACAGCGCCATGGAGGTGGAGGGCATAGACTTTGCACTAATAACAGACCACGATAACGACCACTTTAAACATTTTTGCAACCACAGATGCCTTGCAGGTGTAGAAAGAAAAATTGACGGAGAGAAAGGCTTGCTTGGAGACCTCCTTGAGATAGGTAGCCTAAAGGTAATAGCCCATCCCTTTAAAGAAAAATACAGATGGAAGTTGGAAAGGGATGGATACTTTTTGGAGCTTATAGACCTAAAGGATGCCCTTTTGGAGGATAAAGGCAAGTTCTTTTTCTTTCTCTTTGGCACTGTGCTACTTTATCCCTTTTTAAAAAAGAGAGCCCTTGAGCTTTTAAAAAAGGTCTTGCCGGTGGAAAAGTATGTCCAAAGGTATATGCAAGAGGGATGGAAAAACCCAGTTTTGGGCGGGCTTGACCATCACACCAAAGTGTCCATACGAGAGGTGGGAGTAAGGTTTTTATTCCCTTCCTACGAACACTCCTTCTATTTAATGAGAAACCTCTTAATCTCGCCAAAGCCGGTTGATTCTGCGGAGGAGCTGACCAATGCACTAAGGTCGGGCTTGAGCTTAATATCCTTTCAAAGAAAATCCTTTCTGGCTTATGTGGAGGAGGGAAAGTTAAGGCTTTTGGCTCCGCACGGACCCCTTTTGGTGGCACATTTGACGGAAAAGGGCAGAGATTTCTATTTGGGCGAGAACTTGATTTTGCCACTTGCAGAAAGTAGCAATGTGTATGTATGCTTTAGCTACGCTCTTAGACTTGGAAGGCTTTACTTGGGATTAAAGCCTGCAGCGGTGGTGGTGCTACCTTCCCCACTTGAGTTTTTCCCTGAGGATGTAGAAAAAGCTTCTATGAGGATGGGTGTATAGGGTGCAGTAAAAGGGCGACTTTTCCACCCAAACCTCCTGCCTTGGGCTAACCTCTATGCCTTCCTGCCCATCAAGGGTTAAAAAGGTGGGCATGTTGGAAATTAGCTTGATGCGAAAATCGGGAGGGATAAGCATAGGTCTGTTGGAAAGAGTGTGTGGGCATATTGGAACAAATAAAAGGGCTTCCATGGTTGGATGTATGATGGGACCCCCTGCGGAGAGGGCGTAGGCGGTGGAGCCAGTGGGTGTGGAGATGATCACCCCATCCCCATAGACCCTGACCATGAACTCATCCTGCGCAAAGACCTCCACCTCCACCATTCTTGCCAAGTTTAGCTTAGAAAGCACCACATCGTTAAGGTAATGTCCTACGGGTTTTCCATCCACAAAAGCACAGACCAGCATTCTTTTTTGAGGTTTTAACTTTCCATCCAAAACCTTTTCCACATACTCAAAGGCTTCATCCCTGTCTATTTCTGTCAAAAAGCCAAACTTTCCCTCATTTACCCCTATTATCGGAATGTCTCTGACTGCAGAAAAGCGAGCGCCAGCCAAAAAGGTGCCGTCCCCACCCACCACCAAAGTTAATGCGTAATCTCCTTCCCTTGGTTTTTTACCGGGCTCATTTACAAAAAACTCCACCTGTATTTTTTTATTCTCTAAAAATTTTTCAAGGGCTTCCGCGGTGTTTATGGCGTTGGGAGAGTCTTTTACAAAAAGTAAAACCTTCATAAATAGTGGTCTATGATCTCACAGAGCACATGCCCTATGGTGATGTGGCACTCTTGTATCCTTGCGGTATCGCAAGAGGGAACCACAAAGCAGTAATGGGCTATATCAATCAACCTTCCCCCCTTCTTCCCCGTAAGGGCTACCGTGGTTGCACCAAGGTCGCGGGCTTTTATGAGCCCCCTTATTACGTTTTCAGACTCGCCGGAGGTGGATATGCCTATGGCTATATCCCCGGGCATACACAGGGCTTCCACCTGTCTTTCAAAGATCGTTTCAAATCCGTAGTCGTTGCCTACTGCGGTTAGGATGGATGTGTCTGTGGTTAGGGCTATGGCGGGCAGGGCTCTCCTTTCCTTTTTGAACCTTCCCACGATCTCTGCGGCGATGTGTTGGGCGTCTGCTGCGGATCCTCCGTTTCCAAAGAGCAGAACCTTATTCCCCTCCTTCAAGGCGTTTGCCATGATCCTCCCCACCTCCAAAAGCCTCTCCGCATACATCTCCACAAAGGCAAGCTTTACGTCCGCACTTTCCCTGAATGAGTTTACCACCAGGTCAATCATTCTTTTCTCCTCAGATCTCCCACTGTTAGCCTTCTCATCTTTTTGAACAACTCCATTAGCATGTGCCTGTGATACTCCTCTTGGCTCTCTATGAACTCAAAAAGTTTTTTCACTCCCTCATCCTCTATGTGCCCAAGTTCCTTTTTGTAATCTCCGCCCGCTTCCTGTTCAAACTTTATGTCTTCCGCAAGGCTCTCTTGCATAGTTTTTCTGTCCTTCCTGCCCAGGTCTGCCCTTATGTCTGGCATACCACCTAACTCACCAATGGCTTCTCCCAACTTACCCATATGCACCATGCTCTCTATTGCTATATCGAGCATTGCGTCCCTGTGGTTTAGGTCCTTTGAGTAGAAGAACTGATAAAGGTAATTTATTATGCTCTGATACTCCTCTTGGAGGAACTTGTTTAGGACTTCTATAACCTTTGGGTCTGCCTTTCTCTGTTCCTCCTGCATGCATAAAATACCTTCCATCACCTTTTCCTTTAGCTCACTGAACTCTATTCTGTGAAAGTTTTCGTCCCTTATGACCCTTTCAAGCAGTCTTTTTACCGAATCGTCCTTTACCATGTCTAACTGTTTTGTGTATATTTCAATAGCCATCTCCTCCGCCTTTATATCCTCTGAAAGCATACCCTCCCAATCGGGACCACCTATAACGATCAGGTCCTCCAATCTATTCAGGACTACCTCACCCCCCAACTGGACTACCTTTTGGGCAAACCACTTTAAATGCCTCATCTCCTGTCTTGCAATTTCCTCTATCTCTGTGGTAATGTTTGCGTCGGTTATTAAGAAAATGTGATAAAGATACTGCACTATGGCAGAATGCTCCAAAGCCACATCATAAAGCAAAAGATTTATAAGCTCCCTTTTGTTCATGGCTATCACCTCAAACCAATTTGATAGATTTTACCTAAATATTCGTTTACCATCCTGTAGGTGTTGAAGTAAGGACCGATTGTCGCGATGCTATTTTTCATCATCCTAACCCATTCGTCCTTCCTATTATAAAAAGTAGGTATTATTATGTGGGAAAGCTTTCCGTAAATGTCTTCTAAATCCTCTTTGTCGTCGGACTCGGTTAGGTCATCCCATTTGGTCCTCGGTCCTATTCCCCAGCCGTTTATTCCCTCGATGCCACCCTCCAACCACCACCCATCCCAAGTGCTAAAGTTCAAAACTCCGTTCATGCCCGCCTTCATACCGCTGGTGCCGCAGGCTTCGTAAGGTCTTTTTGGAACGTTCAACCACACATCACACCCTGCTATGATTAACTTTGCCATTTCTATGCTGTAATTTTCCAAAAAGGCTATCTTTACGCTATTTGTAATCTCTTTAAGTTTTTTTGTCCTGCTTATTATATCTGCGATCATCTCTTTACCGATGCTATCTTTTGGATGGGCTTTTCCCGCAAAAAGAATCTGGACCTCTCCCTTATGCTCTGCTATGGACCTTAGCCTTTCTAAATCTTGGAGTATCAGATTGTTCCTCTTGTATGCTGTTATCCTCCTTGCAATGCCTATGGTTAGCGCATCGTCCGAAAAGCTTGCATCTGTAAGTTTATTTACCAAGTTTATGAGCTCACCCTTTACCTTCATGTGAGCCTTAAGCAAAAGCTCGGAGGGCACACTGTACACCTGTCCAAGCAGTATGGGATTTTCGTCCCAACCGGGCAGGTATTCGTTCAAAAGCGCCTGTATCTCCTCGTGGATCCATCTTTTATGATAGACACCGTTGGTCACATAATCCATTTTGCAGTAGCCCTGAGAGGTTATTGAACATTCTGGGAAAAGGTTTGCAGACACAAACATGTGTTTGTAAGAAACTGCGTTAACCTTTTCGCTGTATTTTAGGGCAAGCCTTGAGAGGTTTATAAAGCCATCCTCTGTCTCTTCGTCCCAATCTATGTGGTCGTATTTTTTTAACTCCTCCTTTACCATATCCACTGGAAACCTCTCGTGTCCAACAGCCACAGGCGTATGGGTCGTAAAGACACACTTCCTACGAACCTCCTCTTTTCTACCCAGCTCCTTAAGTAGCTCCACCAACAAAAAGGCAGAGTGGCTTTCGTTGATATGATAGACGCTGACGTTGTAGCCTAAAGCCTTCAAAAGTCTGTATCCACCAATGCCCAAAAGGATCTCCTGCCTAAGTCTGTAGATTCCATCATCGCCGTACAGCCTGTCGTTTAGCTTTCTGATCTCTGGGTCGTTCTCTGGAAGGTTTGCATCCAAAAAGAACACCTTTACCTCTTCCCTTCCCCACAGGGAATACTCCCAAGCGGTGAATTTTTGATCAAGGTCTCCAAAGCTTATGTCCAAGTATAGCCTTGTGGGCTTTAGGATTTTTTTATAATCCCAGACGGTATCAAAATCCAGTTGCATTCCACCCGGAGTTAGCTTTTGTGAAACATAGCCCTTTCTGTATAGAAGGGTTACACCCACCGCAGGAATGCCTAGGTCCGCAAAGGCATAAAGCGTATCACCCGCCAAAGTCCCCAACCCTCCGCTGTAGGTGGGAATTCTATCCTCAATACCCACTTCCATTGCAAAGTACGCGATCATAACACTTCTATTATATTCATACTAACATCCACCCATCTGGCGGAGTGTGTAATGGCACCAGTGGAGATGTAATCCACGCCCTCCAGGGCGTAATCTCTAATGTTCTCAAGGGTTATGTTGCCAGAGACCTCCACCTTTACCCTTCCCTTTATGAGCTTCAACGCTTGCCTCACCTCTTCCAAGCTAAAGTTGTCCAGCATCACCATATCTACCTCGCAGGCAAGGGCTTCCTCCAACTCCTGCAAGCTTTCCACCTCCACCTCTATTTTATGGGCTGGTCCAAGCCTTTCCCTTACCCTTCTTACCGCCTCGGAGAGGGAACCCGCCACTCTTTTGTGGTTATCCTTTATGAGGACCATATCGTAAAGGGCAAAGCGATGGTTGGTGCCACCACCCACCCTCACCGCATACTTTTCAAAGAACCTAAGCCCCGGCGTTGTCTTCCTCGTGTCCAAGAGCTTGGTTTTTGTCCCTTCAAGCCTTTTTACAAACTCACCCGTTAGGGTTGCTATACCACTCAGTCTTTGAAGTAGGTTGAGGGCAACCCTTTCCCCCTTCAAAAGCACACCCGCAGGACCTTCCAACTCCAAGACCACATCTCCCCTTTTAAAACGTTCTCCCTCCGCCATAGATTTTAGAACCTTCACATCACCCAAAAGTTCAAAGACCCTAACGGAAAAAGGTAGCCCCGCACAGACTCCCCCTTCCTTTGCCACCATTACCGCCCGAGCCCTTTCTCCCCTGAAAACGCCCTCGGTGGTTATATCCCCGTGGCCTATGTCCTCCTCAAGGAATTGCAAAAGAGCCCTGTCAATTTTCCAAAAGTCCATCCCTGATCCTCAAAACCCTGTCAAAATACTTTGCCATCTCTTGGTTGTGGGTTGCTATCAAGAAAGTGATACCTTCCTTATCTCTGAGTTCCAAAAAAAGCTCAAAAATTCTTTTACCTTCTTCTAAATCCAAGTTGCCCGTGGGCTCGTCTGCCAGTATGAGCTTAGGGTTTAGCATCAATGCCCTACCTATGGCTGTCCTTTGCTGTTCTCCCCCCGATAGCTGATAGGGTCTATGGTTGGCTCTATGGGAGAGCCTTAGAAAGCTCAAAAGCTCCAAGGCTCTCTTTTTGGGTTCCCTTTGCCCAGCCAACTGTCCTATTAATACGAGGTTTTCTAAGGCGGTAAAGTCCTCCAAAAGGTAGTAAAACTGAAAAATAAAGGCTATGTTGTTCTTTCTGAACTCCGCCAGTTGGTCTTCGTCCATGCGGGTGATGTCTTTTCCATCCACCAGTACCCTTCCCTCTGTGGGCTTGTCTAAGCCAGCTATGATGTGCAGTAATGTGCTTTTGCCAGAGCCAGAAGGTCCCATCAAGCCCACAAACTCCCCCCTTTCTATCCTAAAGCCCACACCCTTTAATGCCTTTGTGCCATCGGGATATACCTTGTAAACGTTTTCAACCAAAACCACAGGCTTATATTTTAATAAAGAGGAGGAAAAAAGATGTTGGAGATGGTGGTGCATGGTATTACCCTGGACCCAGTGTCCCAGATGCCCATAGTGGTGCTAAAGGCAAAGGACGATGAAGAAACAGTTCTTCCCATATGGATAGGAATTTTTGAGGCGGACAGCATCCTCAGAGAGCTCCAAAAGGTGGAGCCACCAAGACCTATGACCTACGAGCTGATGAAAAATGTGATCACTCAAATGGGCGGAGTGGTAGATAAGGTGATAATCAACGACCTGAGAGACAGCACCTATTACGCGGAGGTGCACATACTCCAAGGAAACAACCTTTTGATCATTGACTCAAGACCCAGCGATGCCATCAACATAGCCCTGCGTTTTTCTGCACCCATATTCGTGGAGGAAAGCGTTTTGGAAAAGTCTAAGGTGCCAAAGCCCGAAGAAGACGAAGAAAAGGAAAAGCTCAAAGAATGGTTGGAGAACATAAAGCCCGAGGATTTTGAAAAGGGACTAAGCTAAGGCGGACCTCAAACACTCCATCATAACCTCAGTGGGTGGCGTGCCCACATCCACTACTGGCTCCACTCTTACTACCTCCCCCCTTCCTTTGAGCAAGCTAAGTATTAGCTCATAAGCCTTTGTTAAGCCCTCCTTAAAACCCACCCCCTCTTGGAAGATGTAAAGGTCCATGTCTTCCCTGTAGCCCTGTAGGTGGTAGCTTTGTAAATCTTTGATCTGTGCGTCTGTGCCCAAGGCATAAGCCTGTGCCACCTCTAATACCGTCTGAAAGGGTATGTAGGAAACCGCATAGCACTCCATTTCCACTTCCTTCAAAAGCGCTGGGTCTGAAGGAAGCGACACCACGTAAAGCACTCCTTCCTCCTCCACCCTTCCATCTTCAAACTGTGCCCTAACTTGTATTAAATAACTCCAGGACCTCATAATCCTAAAAATAAACTGTAAAGAAAAAGGATGGGAGGTGCAATGATCTTTTGCAGGATGCCAGTAAAGAGAAGGAGAGTTATCACCAAAAAGCCATACATTTCAAACCTGTAAAAAAGCTCCCAATGTTTGAGGGAAAAAAAGCTCATAACCGCCCTGCTACCGTCCAAGGGAGGAATGGGCACCATGTTGAAAACTGCCAAAACGGTGTTAATCATCACCGATTTCACAAAGAAGACCTCAAGAGGCTCAAGGACAGTAGAGCCCAGAAAGTCCAAATATCCCCCATGGGACAATCTGAAGAGAAGCCCAAAGAGAAAGGCTAAAGCCAAGTTCATAGAAACGCCCGCAATGGACACAAAAAAGGTGCCAACCCTAAGGTCCCTAAACCTGAAGGGATTTATGGGAACAGGCTTTGCCCAACCAAAGAGTATAGGTGAGCCCAGCAAAAGAAGTATTGCTGGGAAAATAATAGTCCCCAGAGGGTCTATGTGAGGTATAGGATTTATAGTAAGCCTGCCATACTCTTTGGCGGTGCTATCTCCCATCTTGTAGGCAACCCATCCATGGGCGTATTCATGAAATATTACCGCCATCATAATGGCAGGGATGGCTATAATTATCTCCTGAAGGTTCATGGCTTTTTAATTTTATGCTCAATCTTCATCAAGAATGACACCTTCCTGTAGGTGGTAATAAGGCATTTCGTAAGTAGAGTAATAGTAGGGCGTGTAGGCAAAGAACTCTCCCGCACAGGTATCCACTCCCTTAAAGGTGGGAACTAATCCATAGGTCTCCCTTAATTGTCTTATTTGATCCTCTGTGGTCCCTGTAAGCCTTGCGATCTCTATATCCGAATAACCAAGCTCTTTTGCCTGTCTTAAAAGCTCTTCGTCTATCTTTCCTTCCGCCAGCTTCCTTTCAAAATCTACCACCTGCTTTAAGTTATACAGGAACCATCTGTCTATGCGGGAAAGCTCATAAAGCTCTTCCACACTCCAACCCCTTCTGAAGGCTTCCACCAAATGCCAAAGTCTGTCTGGGTTGGGTGTTCTTATCATTCTCCTCAGCTCCTCGTATGATAGTTTTTGCACCTGAGGTAAATAAAGTCCATACCTGTCCATCTCCAAGCTTCTTATTGCCTTTAAAAGTGCTTCTTTAAAGGTCCTACCTATTGCCATTACCTCACCCACCGACTTCATCATGGTTGTTAGAGTTTTGTCCGTCTCTGGGAACTTGGCAAAGTCAAAGCGTGGAATTTTAACTACCACATAGTCTATGGAAGGCTCAAAGCTGGCGGGTGTGTGTTTTGTGATTTCGTTTTTAAGCTCATCCAGGGTATAGCCCACCGCCAACTTTGCTGCCACCTTGGCTATAGGAAAACCCGTAGCCTTTGATGCTAAGGCGGAAGACCTTGATACCCTTGGGTTCATTTCTATAACATAGAAATCTCCGTTTTCTGGATTTACCGCAAACTGAATGTTGGAACCCCCCGTATCCACTCCGATCTCTCTCATGATCTGTAGGCACGCATCCCTGAGGATCTGATACTCCTTGTCTGTAAGGGTTTGGGCGGGTGCAACAGTTATAGAGTCTCCCGTATGCACGCCCATTGGGTCAAAGTTTTCAATGGAGCAAACTATGATCACATTGTCCTTTTTGTCCCTTA
>JAPYWH010000024.1 GCA_028276475.1 Thermocrinis sp. | reverse complement strand
AAAACGCCCACCTTGTCCTTTAAAAACCTGTAAAAGTTGTCCTTGTCTCCAAATTCTTTTAGAACCAACATCAGGCTGGCACTTCCTTTAGGAAAAATCTCTTTATATCCAACACGAGGGCACTTGCCACAAAGATGGAAGACAGAGTCCCCACCACCACACCAACCACAAAGGCAAACATAACGTTAGACAGGGCTGGTCCCCCAAGCACAAAGAGGGCAAAGGATACCACAAGGGTTGTCAGGGATGTCATCAAAGTCCTTGAAAGGGTTTGGTTTATGGATATGTTTATCAGACTTTCAAAGTCTGTGCCTTTTCTGAGCCTTAGGTTCTCCCTTATCCTGTCAAAGACCACCACCGTGTCCGTTACCGAATATCCTGCCACAATAAGGAGAGAAGCTATAACATCCAAGCCCACCTCAAACTGGGTGAGAGAGTATGCCCCCACCACTATAAAAACATCGTGGGCTAAGGCAAGGATGGCACCCAAGCCCCAGATGGGTTCAAAGCGGTAAGCCAAGTACAGAAGTATGCCCAAAAGGGCTGTTATTATTGCCCAAAGGGCTTTGTTTCTCAGCTCTTTGCTGACAATACCCCCTATAGTCTCCACCCGTAGAAGTTGATAGTTTCCCAAAGATTTTAGGGCATTAAGTGCTTTGTCCCTTGGCTCATCCACCTTTAGTCTTACGATCACGGTCCCCTGGGCAGTATCTTGCACCTGAAATGCGCGCAATCCAGCGGTTTCCATAGCTTTCCTAACATCCCCCAAGGGCACTTTCTTTTCGAACCGAACCTCCATAAGAGTGCCACCAGTAAAGTCCAATCCCAAGTTCAAACCCTTCCAAAACAGTAAAAGCACAGAAAGCCCAAGAAGAAGCAGAGAGACCCCGTAGGCATAATACCTGAACCTCATAAACTCAATCATTGCCAATATAGTTTATCATTAAAAGGCTTTAGCCCCAAACCCCCGCTATCTCAAAACCACACACCTCACACTTACCCTCTCTTCGCATCCCTCATAATAGCCCAAGGGAGAAAGCCAAAGCCCCATTCCCCGACAGGCTTATATTTAAACCCATGGAACTGAAAATCCAACAACTCAAGGAACTCTACGAAAAAGATTTCCTCCTTTGGTTGGAAGAGAATTTAAAGCTTTTGGAAAACAGAGAATACGACCTGGTGGATTGGGAGAACCTTTTGGAGGAGATAAGGGACATGGGACAAAGGCATTTGGATGCAGTTATAAGCCAAATGGCTCGGATTATGGAGCACCTCTACAAGTGGGAAAACTATAGATACAGAGAGTACGCGGGAAATGGTTTGATAAATAGCATCCACCAAGCTAGAGGTAAGTTAGAGCTTGCCTTTAAAAGATATCCATCCCTCAGGACAAAGGCTCAGGATAGGGAAAATATCCAAACTGCTTGGGAAGTGGCAGTTTCTAATCTGATCCAATGGTTTGAAAAGCCCAAAAACCACGACCTTGCCAAAAAATACTTTGGGAGAATTCCCACCGAGAGAGACTTTCCTAAAGACTGCCCCTACACCTTTGAACAGATATTGGAATACAAACCTTGGCTGAAGGATAAAACTTAGCCTTAAAATATTTCCCTCCCATGAAGGCACCTCTAAGCTGGCTTGCGGAGTTTGTGGATTTAAAAGGACTATCCCCGGAGGAGATAGCCCAAGGGCTCACCCTGAGGAGCGTGGAAACCTCCGTGGGCGTGTGGGAGCAATCGGTGGATGGAGTGGTTTTTGGAAAGGTTCTAAAAGTAGAAAACCATCCGCAAGGGCAAGAACTTAAGGTCTGCAAGGTGGATGTGGGAAACGTGGTGCAGGTGGTCACAAGGGACCAAGAAATAAAGGAGGGGGATGGTGTGCTGGTGGCACTACCGGGGGCAAGGGTGGGCGATAGGGTTATTTCTAAGAGGGACTTTTTTGGTGTGATTTCTGAGGGTATGCTCCTTTCTGCACAGGAGCTTGGTTTGGAGGATAGTAGTCAGGGAGTTCTTGTGATTGAAGAAAGGTTCAGCCCTGGAACGCCCGCCAAGGAGGTCCTTGGTTTTGGTGAGTATGTTTTGGAGGTGGAAATCACCCCCAACAGGGGAGACCTGCTGAGCATAATGGGTCTTGCCAGAGAGATCTCTGCCCTGTTTGATTTACCCTTAAAAGAGCCACAAGACAAAACCTTTGAGGACCTTGGCTCGGTGGAGGTGCATATAGAGGACCCAGACTGCAAAAGATACAGGGCGGTGTTGATAGAAGGAGTACAGGTAAAGCCCTCTCCCCTCTGGCTCAGGCGTAGGCTCTGGCAGTGCGGAATAAAGGGTATAAACAATGTGGTGGATATAACCAACCATGTGATGTTAGAGAGGGGACAGCCCTTGCATGCCTTTGATTGGGAAAAAATAGAGGGTCCGGTGGTAATAAGGAGGGCAAAAAGGGGAGAAAAGATCAACACCCTCATGGGTGTGGAGAAGGAGCTCTCGGAGGAAAACTTGGTCATAGCGGACGGTGAAAAGGTCCTTGCCTTAGGGGGTGTTGTGGGAGGTTTGGAGAGTGGTGTGAGGGAGCATACAAAAAGCATTCTCCTTGAGGGGGCGTACTTTGAACCTTTTAGGATCAGGAGGTCTGCCAGGTCCTTGGGTGTGCAAACGGAGAGCTCCTACCGATTTGAGAGGAACGTGGATATTCAGTCTCTAAAGAAACATCAGGACAGGGCTGTAGGTTTGATCCTCCAGCTGGCGGGCGGTGAATTGAAGGCAGTAAGGGATATATATCCTCAGCCTTACGAACCCAAGAGAATTTTTCTCTCCTTTGGAAAGTTCAAAAGGTATGCGGGGGAGGAGTTGGATCCAGAGGATGGGCTAAAGGTTCTGCAAAAGCTTGGTTTTGATGTAAGGGTGCAAAATTGCGGCTCTGAGGTGCTGGTTCCAGCCTTCAGAAGTTTTGATGTGCAGGGGGATGCGGATATAGTGGAGGAACTTTTGAGGGTAAAGGGCTACGACAATCTTCAGGCAGAGCGTCTTCTTGTCCCCTCCAAGCCAAAGGCGAAGGATAAGCTGGAGAGGGATATAAAGAATTTCCTGAAGGCAAGGGGCTTTTTTGAGGTGCTCAACTTTTCCTTTGAGGGGAAAAGGCTCTATGAAACCTTGGGTCTAAAAAGCCCAACCCTTGAGGTCATCAATCCCCTGGTGAAGGAGGAAAGGTTCCTGCGCACATCCTTGGTCCCATCCCTGGTCAACTCCTACCTAAGAAACAGAAGAAACTTCCTCCAACATATAGCCCTCTTTGAGGTGGGCAAGGTATTTTTTGAAGAGGGAGAGGGTAGAAGGCTTTGTATCCTTTCCAACATGCATACCCTACAGGAGTTCAGGGGCTTGGTCTCGGACCTTTTGCACTCGGTGGGAGTGTTGCATACCTCTCAGGGGTCCAAACTTTCCTTTTTACATCCAAACCTACAGGTTAGCCTTTTGGTGGAAGGAGAGGAAATCGGCTTTTTGGGGCTTTTGAACCCCCTCTTGGAAAGGGAGCTAGACCTTAAGGAAAAGGTCCTGATAGCGGAGTTGGACCTTGATAGGCTCAAGCCCAAAAGGGCTCAGTATGTGCCCTTTTCCAACTATCCGCCGGTGGTCAGGGACATTACCCTGGTTATGGACAAAGGGCTATCGGTGGATAAATTAATCATGCATATAAGGAAGCTGGAAGAGGTGGAAGATTTGAAGGTGGTTAGTGTTTGGACAGAAGAGCGAGTGCTTGGGGAAGGCAAGAAAAGCGTTAGCTTTAGGCTCTTTCTGAGAAGCTTGAAGGGTAGTTTGTCCGACGAAGAAGCCAACCAATTGGTCTTTGGGTTGGTGGAGGATTTAAAGAGAGAGTTTGGTGTGAGCTTAAGGTAAAACAAGCCTGCCCTGCTCGTAGTGGAGAGGACCAAATTGGGGTCCACAAGGTGAGCCAATAGGGAGTCCGGGCTCCGGGGCTGTCCCATCGAGGACGTCCCGGGAGGACACCCACCTAAGGGAACTGGGGCCCACCAAAGCCTCTCCCTCTACGGCCGGGTGGGTTTTTCTTGCCTTCCCCTCCTCAAAAGGAGGCGGAAGAATGAAAGTTTTGAGCAAAAAAGAGTTAAGGTATAGACTTAGAAACCTACGGAGGAGCCTGCCCACCCGAGAGCACCAACAGCTCTCAAAGGCTATAGTTGAAAACATAAAGGGCTTGGAGCCTTTTAAGTCCGCAAGAACAATCTTAGCCTTTTGCCCCTTTGACGGAGAACCGGACATATCACCCCTTTTAGAGGAAATCCTCAAGGAGGGCAAAGACCTTTTAATTCCCAAGGTGGAGCAAAAGAGTATGAAGCTGTGTAAGATCAGGTCCTTTGATGGCTTAGCCCTTGGCAGTTTTTGTCTTCTTGAGCCAACCCAGTGTGAGGAGGTGGAGCCGGAGCTGGTGGATTTTGCCCTTGTGCCCGGGGTTGCCTTTGACCTTAAGGGTTGTAGGCTTGGGATGGGCAAAGGTTTTTACGACAGGATTTTGGGGAGGATAAGGGGGTTCAAGGTGGGAGTAGCCTTTAGCTTTCAGGTTTTTGAAGAAATTCCCTGCGACCCTTGGGACCAAAGGGTGGATGCCATAGCCACCGAAGAAACCATAATCTACAGGAGGTAAGAGCGATGAGTGAGGTTGTGTTGGCGGTCATCTTAGCTTTCTTTGCCCTGCTTGGAGGCTTGGGCGCGGGTGCTTTCCTTTTCAGAAGGAAGGAAAAAGAACCTACCAAGACCTTTGAGGAGGATGTGCAGAAAATTTTAGAGAATGCCCAAAGAGAAGCGGAAAGGATCATAAACCTTGCCAAGGAAGAAGCCCAAAGGGTAAGGCAGGAGGCGGAGGAGAAGAAAAGGGAAGTGGAGGGCTTGCTCTCTCAAAAGCGTGCAGAGCTTGAAAAAAAGGAGCAGGAGCTTGAGCGCAAAATAAGGGAGGCGGAGCAGGGCTTAAGCCAAAAAGAACAGGCTTTAACCCAAAAGGAGCAAATGGTAGAAAGAAGGTTTGAAGCCCTTGAAAGAAGGGAGGAGGAGTTCTACAGAAGGGAGAAGGAACTCAAGGAATTGGAAAGGCAGGTGGAAAGGGCACAAAGGGACATAGAAAATAGGCTAAAGGAGGTTCAGGAAAAAGAAAGGGAAGTGGAACAATTAAGGGAAAGGGAACTCTTAGAACTTCAGAGGATCGCATCCCTAACTATGGAAGAAGCTAAGGCGGAAGTGCTCAAAAGGGCAGAGGAGAACGCAAGGATTGAGGCTATAAGGCTTGCTAAGAAGCTCGAAGAGGAAGCCAGAGAAATGGCAGAGATGAGGGCAAAAAGGATGATAACCACCGCAGTCCAAAGGCTCGCCTCAGAGATCGCCATAAACTACACCACCACCACGGTAGAACTTCCCTCCAACGAGTTTAAGGGCAGGATCATAGGAAGGGAGGGTAGGAACATAAGGACCTTTGAGCTTTTGACGGGAGTGGATCTGATCATAGATGACACACCCGATTTGGTAACCATATCCTCCTTTGACCCTCTTAGGAGAGAGATTGCCAAGGTTGCCTTAGAGAGGCTCATAGAGGACGGTAGGATCCATCCCGCCCGCATAGAAGAGGTGGTCAACGAGGTAAAAAAGGAAATAGACGAAAGGATCAGGAAGACTGGAGAGGAAGCCTGCCTTGAGCTTGGGCTGTATGATATAAACCCAGGGCTCTATTACTACATAGGCAAGCTCTACTATAGAACCAGCTACTCCCAGAATGTGCTCCTGCACTCCAAAGAGGTAGCATACATTGCGGGCATGCTGGCGGAGGAGCTAAAACTGGATGCTAAAATGGCAAGAAGGGCTGGGCTACTTCACGACATCGGCAAAGCCATATCCCACGAGCTTGGTGGTTCCCATACGGACATAGGCGTTGAGCTGTGCAAACGCTACGGAGAGCCAGAACCCGTCCTCAACGCCATAAGAGCCCATCACAACGAAGAACCAGTGAAGTTCCCGGAGGTTGCCCTTGTGTGCGCTGCAGACGCCCTATCCGCCGCCAGACCCGGTGCCAGAAGGGAAACCCTGGAGGCATACCTAAAGCGCTTAGAAAAGCTTGAGGAGATCGTAAAATCCTTCAAGGGAGTCGCCAACGCGTATGCGGTGCAGGCAGGAAGGGAAGTTAGGGTCATGGTCAATCCAGAGGAGATCACCGACGAGGAAGCCTACCAGCTCTCAAAGGATATCGCCAGAAAGATAGAGGAGGAGCTTGAATTCCCGGGTCAAATAAAGGTCTTGGTGATAAGGGAAACAAGGCATGTGGAATACGCCAAGTGAAGACTTAACACCTATGCTCGCCCAGTATCATGCCCTAAAGAGGGAATACTCCGACTGCCTGCTCTTTTTCCGCCTTGGGGACTTTTATGAGCTCTTTTATGAGGATGCCCAAATAGGTTCCAAAGAGCTTGGCTTGGTGCTAACTTCAAGACCCGCCGGAAAGGGCAAAGAACGTATTCCTATGTGCGGAGTGCCATACCACTCTTCCCAGTATTACATAGCTAAACTGGTAAGCAAAGGCTACAAAGTTGCCATATGTGAGCAGTTGGAGGATGCCTCCCAAGCTAAGGGAATTGTAAAGAGGGATGTAATAAGGGTCATCACACCCGGCACCTATTTTGAGAAAGACTTAACTGGTTTAGCTTGCATATATCCAAAGGGAAATGAGTATTACCTTTCCTACCTTTGCCCATCCACGGGGGAGTTTTTGGCGGGTGCCTTTAGGGATGAAGACTATTTGGAGTTTCTGCTGAGGTTCCAACCCAAAGAGGTTTTAATTCCCAAAGGTTTTGAGGAAGATTTGGGTAAACTCCTTAAGTGCTTTTTCACCCATTACGGGCAGGAGGAGGTCCAAGAGGGTTTAAGACTTTTAAAGGAGGACTTTGACATATTCCGTGCCATAGCCTTGGGTTTTGAAGAGGAAGATTGCCTGACTCCCTGCGGTGTGGCTTATCTTTACCTGAAGAGAACTCAAAGGTCTTACACACCCTTTTTGAAAAAACCCAAACCTTACTCGGGAGAGGGCTACCTTAGAATAGATTACCGCACCCGGAGGGGGCTTGAACTTTTGGAGAGCTACGAGGGAAGGGAGGACCTTTCCCTCTTCGGAACCATAAACAGAACATTAACGGGCATGGGAAGACGCCTGCTAGAGTTTCGCATAACCCATCCCTTCCTAAGGGAAGAGGACATACTAAGGGTGCAGGAGGGGGTGGAGGAGCTGACAAAAAACAGGGAGCTTCTTAGAGATATAAGGGCGTGCCTTGAAAAAATGCCAGACTTAGAGAGGCTTGCATCACGCATCAGCGGAAACTTAGCCACACCCAGAGACTTTTCCCTTTTAAGGAAGGCTCTGCTTTCCTTGAAGGAGTTGAGGGAAGTGCTAAAGGATGCCAGATCTTCTATCATTGTGGAACTTCTAAACCAAATGGTGGATTTGGAGGGGTTATACTTGGAATTGGAGAGGGTTTTGGTGGAGGACCCGCCCATCCATCTAAAGGAGGGAGGGCTCATAAAAGAGGGCGTAGACCCTCAACTTGACGAGCTAAGAAGCATAAAAGCCAAGGGGGAGATGGTTTTAAGGGAGTATGAAGAAAAACTCAGAAAGGAAACGAGTATTCAAAGTCTAAAGGTGGGCTACAACAGGGTAATGGGCTATTACATAGAGGTTACAAAACCGAACCTACGATACGTGCCAAGCTATTTCAAGAGAAGGCAGACCCTTTCTAACGCAGAGAGATTTACCACCGAAGAGTTGCAAAGGTTGGAAGAGAAAATCCTGTCTGCAGACAGCAGAATTAAGGAGTTGGAGTATGAGCTCTTCTTAGCCCTGAGGGAAAAAGTTCTACAAAGCATAGACAAGGTATACAAGAACGCACAAAGTGTGGCGGAGATAGACTACCTTCAGGGCTTGGCACAGGTAGCCATAGAGGGAGGCTGGGTAAAGCCAAAGCTCTCAAAGGAAAAGGTTTTACACATAGAGGAGGGCAGGCATCCAGTTATAGAGAGTTTTTGCAGAGACTTTGTGCCCAACAGTAGCCATATGGATGAAAAACAATTGGTTCATATAATCACTGGTCCCAACATGGCTGGAAAGTCCAGCTACATAAGGCAAGTGGGCATTTTGGTTTTGCTTGCCCACATGGGCAGTTTTCTGCCTTGCAAAAGTGCAAAAATAGGCTTAGCGTCTTCCATTCACGGGAGGATAGGCTCTGGGGATATACTCGCCTTGGGTATTTCCACCTTTATGAACGAGATGATGGAAGTATCTGCCATACTGAACTCCGCCGACGAGAGAAGTTTAATAATCCTTGATGAAATAGGAAGGGGCACATCCACCTATGACGGCATAGCCCTATCAAAGGCTATTGTGGAATACATAGCCAAGAACATAAAGGCTCGCACACTGGTTGCCACCCACTATTTAGAGCTAACACACCTGGAGGAAGAACTGCCCATGGTTAAAAACTACCACATGGCAGTCTCAAAAGGTGATGAAGGCATTAACTTTCTTTATACCCTCAAAAGGGGAAGGGCAGAGGGTAGCTTTGGCATATATGTAGCCAAAAGGGCAGGCTTGCCCGAAGAGGTGATCCAAAGAAGCCAAGAAATTTTAGCAAGCTTTGACAAGCAAGTTCCTATACTGGAAAAGGTCTATCAAGAATCCGAGAAATTAGAGTGGGAAAAGGCTTTCAGGGAACTGCAAGAATTCTTGGAAGGCATAGACATAGCCCAAACTACGCCATTGCAGGCACTGATCCTTTTGGCACAGATAAAGGAAGCATGTTCTAAAAACACAAACCCATTGACACACAAGGGTTTTAAAGCAAAAATCTAAACTTGATGTTTATTAGCCTACGGTTTAAGCTTGAACTGAAAAAAATAAGATAAAGAAAAACCCATAAAGCTTATGCGGTGCTTGGCAAGTTCTGAAGGTAGCCCTCTTCTTCCCTATTCTTGGAAGGGTCTTGCGGAGGGACCTTTCTCCTCTGAAGCCGGTGTTGGTGGAAGGGGTGTGGGATAGGGCGAGGTGTAGGTTAGTTCCCTTATCCGCTGGGGGGACGGTCTCTATAAGGGATCTTTAGAACAGCCTCGGGGTATGCTATAATAAAGCCCAAGGGGGAGTTGAAAATGCTACCCAAGGAGCTAATAGATTTTATGAGAAGTGTGGGGGTTTTTCCCATAGTCCTTACCACTACAGACAAAAACGGAGAACTTCACACCACCTTTATAACATGGGTTTATCCCGTTGATGATAAAACTCTTCGGCTTGCCCTTAGCTCCAACGCCAAAAGTGCAAAAAACATGCAGGAAACGGGAAAGGTAGCCATAATGGTCTTTAGCGCAAACACTGCCTTAGCCCTCTATGGCAATGCGAAGCTCATTCTTGAGAGAATAGAAGAGGTAAAGTTTCCTGTTTCTGTGTTTGAAGTTTCCATCCAGAATGTGGAGGATGCGCTCTTTCCCGGTGGCACCGTTGTGGGAACCATACCTTTTATGCATACAGGCAACTTGCAAAAGGCAGGAGAATTGGACGAGCTTGTCCTATCCGCATTAAGGGGATAACCCTTAGAAGAAAAATCCCAAAACAAAGTGTATCCTACTGCGAGAGGTATCTCCGGGCACCTTTTTGGTCTTAAAAGCGAAGTCCAACTTAATGGGGGCAAAGGGTGTGACAAACCTTGCCCCTACGCCATAGCCTCCTTTTAGATTTTGAAGTTTTAGCTCGCTGGTTTGGTTAAAGCCAAGCCCTGTGTCGTAAAATAAGGCTCCGTAAAGGATATTTTTGTAAAGTGGATAGTTGGCTTCCGCAGAGAGGATTATCTGCCTTTTGGCACCTATGGGGTCTAAGGTGTTAGGGTCTAAGGGACCTGCATAGCCGTACTTGTATCCTCTAACGGTGAAGTCTCCGCCTACGAAGAACCTTTCGTCCAAGGGCACCGTCTTTCCGCCGTAAGGTTCCACAATGCCAAGAACTCCCTTAAAGGCAAGTATCAAACCTGTATCAAAAAATGTATCCTTTAGGAAGTTTTGATGGGATAGGTTAATTTTGTTAAACCTCTCTGTTCCTCCCAAAACGGGCACCGCAACCGAGTATCCTATCTCTGTGAGAGAACCCTTTGTGGGAAAGAGATAGTTATCCCTTGTATCCCTTGAAACGCCAAAGATCAGCTTTCTAGATTGTCTTTCTCCAGCCTCCTGAAGTATTAGGGATGATGCGCTTGGAGATATGTTTGAGTATCTGACCCTCTGAAGGCTCATACCACCGCTGACCCTCCAGAATTCGCTTATCTCTCTTGATGCTATTAAGTCCAAACCCGTTCTTTCTACCGTGTAGGTTGTGTATTCTATACGCCTATCATAAACGGAACCACTAAGGTCTATAGGTAGGTTCAGAAACCATTTTTTGGTGTAAGAAAGGGCGTTGTCTTTTATGTTGCTACCGGAAGATACAGAAATGCTGGCTATGTCCCCCGTGCCCAAGAAGTTCCCCTTTCTAAGGGAGATAAAACCGGAAACCTTGGTTACCTGATTGTAGCCCAAGCCTACCGAGAACTGTCCAGTAAATCTCTCTCTTATTCTGGTTTCTAGGTCCAGCTTATTCCCTTCAGCTGGGGATGGCTCTATGCTTACATCCTCGTAATAACCCAGATTGAAGATCCTCGTTCTTGACCTCTCCAATTCCCTCTGGTTGAGAAGGTCCCCCTCCTGAACCCTCATCTCCCTTCTTATTACGTAATCTCTTGTTTCATAGTTTCCTCTTACCTCTATCCTTCCCACATGGAAGGGCTCACCCTCGGAGATATTTAAAACTACTTCCACTTCCTTTTTCTGGTCATCCCTTTTCTCCTCTTTATCCACAGACACACCAAGAAAGCCTATTTGGGTGTATTGATCCCTTATGTTTTTAATGATGTTCTTTATAACCTCCTCCCTGTAAAATCCTCCCTTGTTCTTTTTAAGAAAATTGCCCACCAGTTCCTTGGAAGAAAAGTAGGTATTTCCTTGAAGCTTCAGCACCTTCAGCTTATACCTTGGTCCCTCTTGAACCTCTATAAAAACCCTATACCTGTTCTTTTCTTTTTCCACTTTGTATGACGCCTTTGCCTCCAAAAAGCCCTCAGACCTGTAAAATTCTTCGATCCTCTTTATATCCTCCTTAAGGAGTTCTTCACTAAAGGGTGGCTTTAATCTAAAGGCAAGCAAGCTCGGTGGCTTTGTTTCCATAAGCTCTAAAAGTCTTCCTTTTCTAAAGCTTTTATTTCCTTTTATTTCAACGCTTGCCACATATTCGGGCTCACCCTCTATTATGTTATATACAAGCTTTGACGCTCCCTTTTTGGGCACGAGTTCATAAGAGACCTGGACGTTTGGATATCCTTCCTTTTCGTATGCTTGGATTATCCTGTTTTTGATGGTTTCCATTTCCTCTTGGCTGAGGACCCTTCCCAGCTTTAGCCTTTTTTGCACCTCCACTTTTTCTTCTATGGCGGGTGAGGAGGTGAATTGCCGGGTCAACTCCTCCACATCTATCTTTCCCACCTCTGTTTCTATGCCTATTCTCTTTTCAAGCTCATCGCTCTTTATCTTCTTGTTTCCTCTGAATTCTATTTTGTATATAACAGGCAGGTCTTTGACCTTGTATGTAAGGAACACTTTATCTCCCGACTTTTCTTCGTATACCTCCACGCTTTCAAAAAAGCCGGTTCTGTAAAGGCGTCTTATATCTTCCCGCACCGCAAAGGGATCGTAAGAGACACCCTCCTTAACCTTTATAAGTCCTCTAATTACATCCTCCGGCACATAAAGGGCACCCTCTATTTTTACACCTTCCACCCTCTGGGCAAAGAGCCAACCAAAGCTTACTAAAAGCGAGAGAACAATCCTACGCAATTTCTACACTCCTTTCTCCGGCTTTTATTACTCCCAGTTCAAAGGCTTGAGGGATTTGGGAAAGCACTTTGCTTGCGTTTATTTCATCCACAACCAGAACAAACCCCACACCCATGTTAAAAACCCTAAACATCTCCTCCCTCTCTATTTTACCAAGCCTTTGCACCCAGTCAAAGATGGGATTTTTTGGAATTTTTTTCTCTTCCACCACCGCCTTTGTGCCTTCTGGAAGGATCCGAACCAAGTTCCCCGGCAGTCCCCCGCCCGTTATATGCGCCATGCCTTTTATTTCCACTCTCTTTTCAATAAGCTCCTTTACCTCCCTCCAGTATATTCTTGTAGGTTCAAGCAAAACCTCCCCAAGGGTTTTTCCAAACTCTTCCATAAAGGTGGAGTAGCTCAGTTTGTTTATTTCCATAACCTTTCTGATAAGGGAATAGCCGTTGCTGTGAAAGCCCGAGGAGGGAAGCCCTACGAGAACGTCTCCGGGTTTTATGCCTTCCCCGGTTATAAGTTCTTCCTCTTCGCACACACCCACACAAAAGCCCGCAAGGTCATAGACTCCATCCGGATAAAAGCCGGGCATCTCTGCAGTTTCCCCGCCCACCAAGGGCATTTCCGCCTGCCTACAGCCTTCCAATATGCCCTCAATGACCTTCTTTAGAACCTCCAACTCTATTTTGCCGGTAGCTATGTAATCCATAAATCCCAAGGGCTTAGCCCCGGAGGTTATAAGGTCATTAACGTTCATAGCCACAAGGTCTATGCCCACCGTGTGATGAGTCCCAAGCTCTTGGGCTATTTTGAGCTTTGTGCCCACTCCGTCGGTGGTCATCATGAGTATTGGCTTTTTGTAGCCCTGCAAAGAAACACCGCTTGCAAAGCTTCCAAAAAGCTTGGTTTGAAAGCCCAAGCCTTTTGTCTTTTCTTTTATAAACTCCACAAAGCTTTCTGCCTTTTCCAGATCTACGCCCGCAGATTTGTATGTTAGCCTATCCATTTAAGTAAAACTCCTCCAAAACCGAGTAAATGGGTCCTATGGAAGTTAGAGAACTTCTTATTATGGATATTCTGTCCACCGAGTCCTCTCCAAAGTTATAGTTTTCATACTTTTTGAGAAGGTTCTTTAGCTTTTTCTTATCATACTCCTTTATTCTGCAAATGGTTACATGAGGATAAAAGGGTTTACCATCGCTCTTTATACCGTATTTTTTGTTGGTGTTGTACACGTCTTTAGCCAGCGCCTTAAGTCTGTCTGCACCCTCTGATATACCAATCCAAAGCACCCTTGCTTTATCTATGTCCGGAAAAACTCCCAAGGATCTATACTTTACCCTTATGGGTTTGTTTCTCTGAGAGACCTCCTGCACCCCTTTTATTATATCCATTAGTTTTTCCTCAGGCACCTCTCCTATGAACTGAAAGGTCATGTGGTAGTTTTGGGGCTCCACCCACTTGCCCTTTATAAAGTCATCCGTTTGTTCCTTTAGCCTTTCCACCTGTTCCTGTATGGTCTTTGTGGAGAAGAAACCAACAAAAACTCTTACCACGCTTTTCTATTATAAAGCCACTCTGCCCACTTTCTGAGCTCCAAAGCTAAAAAAACAACCGCTGGCATTATCAGGGCATACCGCAGGTGCTCCATGCCCAAGGGCACTGTCCTGAAGAAATCCTCAGAGACACAGAAGGGAGAGGTGTTTAACTTTTTCAGGACCTCCTCTATCGCTTTATTATGCATTAAAATCATTATAAGTTCTTAGGGGACGTAGCTCAGTGGGAGAGCGCCTGCATCGCAAGCAGGAGGTCGGGGGTTCAAATCCCCTCGTCTCCACTTATATTTAAAACCATGGGTATATTTTCCGAGGACCTTATAAACCTGGGTAATCTCATAGATGCGGAGTTTGAGGTAAAAATCCCCAAGGAGCTTTTGAGCGAAACCTTTAAGGGCTTAAACTTTGAGGTGCTTGATGGCTTACTCAGGGTTGGCTTTAAAAAGAAGGGATTTATCTTTTCAAAGGAAGTGCAGGTGCCCCTAAAGGAGGACGCACAGAGTGTAAAGAACGATCAGCCGGATATAAGGGCGATAGGACTTAGAGTGATGACCGAAAGAGGTTTGGAGGAGCTTTTGCAAAAGGGACCCTTTCAAAGGGAAGGAGAGCACATATTTTTGAACCTCTGGGAAGCTATAACCAAAACAGAGGAGTATGCAAAAGTCCCCAAACAGTTCAAAAATAGGCTCCTTATAAACCGGTATAAACTCAAGCAGGGGTATATTCAGCTTTGGGTAAGGGTTAGCAAGGGATTATAATTTTTTCCATGTATTACCTTCTGACAGTGCTTTTTATAATGGTTGCCCTGCTCCTTATAGTGGTGGTTTTGATGCAGAGGGGCAGGGGAGATGTGGGCAGCGCTTTTGGTGGTATGGGGCAAGGGGTCTTTGGTCCCGGTGGCGTGGATACCATACTTACCAAGGCGACCTACTGGCTTGGCTTTATGCTCATGGGTATCGCCCTGCTTATAGGCTTTTTCCATCCCTCAAAGAGGGGTTCCCTTTTGGAAAATGAAGGTAAAGGACCTAATACTCAGACCCAGCAAAGCGTCCCAAAGGGACAGACAGCTCCTTCTGGCACACCTTCTGGGGGTAAAACCCCCTGAGCTCTACCTAAAAATGGAGGATGAGGCCCCCCTTCAGCTCTTGGAAGAGTACGAAAAATCTATAAAAAAGCTTGAGGAAGGCTATCCCTTGCAATACCTTATTGGAGAGTGGGACTTTTATGGAAGAACCTTTAAGGTGGCGGAGGAGGTTTTGATCCCAAGACCCGAAACAGAACTTTTGGTGGAGAAGACTTTGGAACTTTTGGACTCTCGGAGGGATTACACAGGCTTAGAGATAGGAGTGGGAAGCGGTTGCATTGCCATCACACTGCTTTTAGAAAGGGAAAGGCTGTTTATGTATGGCACAGACATAAACCCAAAGGCTTTGGAGCTGACAAGCATAAACGCGGAGAAATATGGTGTTTCCCAAAGACTTAAACTTTTGCAAGGCAAAGATTTTGAGCCTGTAAAAGGGTTTCGCTTTGATTTTGTGGTTTCTAACCCTCCTTACATACCGGAGGAACTTTGGGAGAGTCTACCCGAAGGCGTAAAGCTGGAAGGTAAAGATGCCCTAATAGGTGGCAAAAAGGGCTGGGAGTTTTACGAGAGATTTGCCAAGCAGGTGGGAGATTTTCTCAAAGAAAATGGCTTTTTTGTTTTGGAAATAGGGCATGACCAAGGGCAGATAGTCCGAGAACTGCTTAGGGATTATTCCCCTAAAATTTTCAAAGACTACTCAGGGCAAGATAGGGTAGTGATAGGATGGAAATCTTAGGGCTTTTAGTTGCAGTGGTTTTCTTTGTTATCTTGGAAGGAATATTTTCTGGCTCAGAGATCGCCCTCGTGAAAACGGACAGAAGTAGAATTCTTGCCCTGTACAAAAAGACTAAGTATGAGTTTTTGATGGATTTTTACGAGAACCCAGAGGATTACATAACCCTAACAATGCTTGGATACACCGTTAGCATAGTTCTTGCCACCACCTTTTACACTCTGATAATCTTCAATTTGGCGGAGACCTTTAAGTTCTTATCGGGTTTGGAGGTGCTATTTTCTGCCACCCTTGTGATCTTTACTCTTATTTTTGGCGAATTTGTTCCAAAGGGTCTGTTTCACAAACACTCAGAAAAAGTTTTGGTGCCCAGCCTCTGGTTTTTGAGCAAGTTAAAAAGGGTTC
>JAPYWH010000061.1 GCA_028276475.1 Thermocrinis sp. | reverse complement strand
AAGGTCCTTGAGGGAAGCTTGACCTTTGGGGAGCTTGCATCTTACCTTACCGCCCTTACGCTAATCCAAATGCCACTGGTGGAAACCCAAAAAGGAATAGTGGAGGTAAAGGCAAGCCTGCCGGTAGTCCAAAGGCTCAGGCAAGTGTTAGACCTTGAGGAGGAGATGGAAAAGGGAGTGGAGTTTGTTGGGCTGAAAGAGGGTATAAACGTCCAAAGGCTAAGTGTATCCATTGATGGGAGGGATATTTTAAAGGGAGTTAGTTTTTCCGTAAGAAAGGGAGAAAGGGTGGCGGTGATGGGAAGCACGGGCAGTGGCAAGAGCACACTGCTTAGGGTTCTTTGCGGTTTTGTGCCCTACGAGGGACAAGTCTATTACGATGAAAAGGAGCTCAGGGAAATTAACCTTGGCACACTGCGTTCTAAGATCGCCTATCTTTCTCAGGAGAGCTTTGTCCTCTCGGGAACGGTCAGGGAGAACCTCCTTATTGCCAATCCCAACGCAACGGAGGAGGAGATGTGGGAAGCCCTCCGGCTCTCCGCGTGCAACTTTGTGGAAAGCCTTGATGAGATAGTGGATAAGGAAAGTCGTATGCTCTCGGGTGGAGAAAGTCAGAGGCTGGCGTTGGCAAGGCTCTTTTTGAAAAAGCCCGAAGTCCTTCTTTTGGATGAAGCAACCTCCGCCCTGGATGCCCAAACGGAAAGCTTTGTGCTAAAAAATCTCTTTGAAAAATTTCCCGATACCACCTTCATCGTGGTAGCCCACCGCTTTTCTAACATACTAGCCTGCCAGAGGGCTTTGGTTTTGAAAGATGGAGTGCTCATCTTTGACGGCGAACCAAATAAGGCTATTGAGGTCTTTCTTTCAGAGGACCTCCAGGTAGATGCCTTTTAAGTAAAGTGTGTTTGGCATCTGGAGGATCCAAGGATGGTCTAAGTCCTGAAAGCTCTCACCCACCACCCGCACCTGCTTTTTAACATCCCTGCTGGCTTCCAATATGGCGGATAAAAGATGCTCCCTTTGAATATGAAAGGAGCAGGAGTATATGGCAAGGTATCCTCCCGGCTTGGTGATCTGGAGCCCCCTAACGCAGAGCTCCTTATAACCTCTCATGGCGTTTTCCACCGTAGCCCTTGTCCGGGCAAAGGATGGTGGGTCTATGACAACCACATCAAACTTTTCTCCAGCCCTTTGGAGCTTTCTCAAAAAGTCAAAGGCGTTGTCCTCTACCCAATCAATGCCCTCAATTTGGTTCAGTTTTGCGTTTTCCTTTGCCAAGCTTAAAGCCCTCTCGGAAAGGTCCACTGCGACCACTTTGCTGGCACCCTTCTTTTTCATGCTTAGGGCAAAGCCACCCGTATGACAAAATACATCCAAACAAACATCCCCCGGCTCCACCAAGTCCCTTATCATCCTTCTTGCCCTTCTTTGGTCCAAATAAAAGCCCGTCTTTTGTCCCTTGATCACATCCACAAAAAACTCCAAGTCCTCCTCCCATATTTTTATGCGCTCGGGCACCTCTCCGTAGAGAACACCCTCCTCCGCAGAAAAGCCCTCTATGTTCATGGCGTAATCGCTAACCCGCAGGTATATACCCTTTGGCTGTAGAACCTCCACAAGGGCTTGCTTAACCCAATCGGTTAGCTTCCACATGCCATAGGTGGTGACCTCCATCACCGCATACCCGTCATAGACATCCACTATTAGCCCCGGCAGAAGGTCCCCCTCCGAGTGAACAAGCCGAAAGGCGTTGCTTTTCAGGTGAAGCCGTTTCCTGTACTCAAGGGCAGACCTTATTCGGTCTTTTATAAGCCCCTTGCTTGGCACCTCCCCCTCGCTGAAAGAGAGAAGTCTAACCATTATCTTAGTGTTTGGGTTTATGTATCCGTAGCCCAAAAATTTTTTCTTTGAGTCCAGGACCTTTACCAGATCCCCCGGTTTTGGGCTTCCCTCTATGTCTTCAATCTCTAAGTTATAGACCCACTGAAAGAACGCCTTTATCTTCTTTTCTACTCCGGGTCTGAGCCTTACCTCAATCATACTTCACGAGCATTCTCTTGGCTACCTCCCTTGCCTTCTCTTTGCCTTCCAGCTTTTCCAAAAGCCTTAGCCCAAACTCCAGGGCGGTGCCCGGTCCCTGACTGGTTATAACCCTCTCGTCCTCCACCACGGGCATATCCACAAAGACTGCGGGCTTTATTTCCTCCACGAGGGTAGGATAGACGGTTGCCTTCTTTCCCTCCAAAAGTCCAAACTTTGCCAGGGCGGTGGGTGCGGCGCATATGGCGGATATGTATTTGCCCTTCTCCTCCATCGCCTTCACAAGCCTTTCCACCCTTGGGTCTTGCTTTAGCTTTTCCACTCCACCCGCACCACCCGGGAGGATCACCATATCAAGCTCCTCCGGATTTAACTCATCCACGCTAACATCAGGCACGATCTTCACATTTCTAGCACTAGGAACGGGCTCCTTTGTCAGCCCTGCGATAATCACCTCTACACCACCCCTTCTTAGCACATCAATGGGTGCAACAGCTTCCACCTCTTCAAAGCCCTCCGCCAATAAAATGGCTACCTTTTTTGCCATGACAAAACCTCCTTACTTAATAATTTCTTTCTCTCTGACCCTTGGGTCAATGTATGCCAGCAGTAAATCCGCCAAAAGGTTCCCTATAAGTAGCATTATAGTCCCAATGTATAGTCCACCCATCACCAAAAAGAGGTCCGTAGAGAGCACCGCATCAAGCATCAAAGAACCAAGCCCAGGCCAGCCCACGATGATCTCCACCAGCGCAGCACCCGAAAGAAGCCCTGCTATCTCGTAGCCTATCAGCGTAGTGAAAGGGTTCATAGCATTCTTTAAGATATGCCTTGTAAAAGCCCAACCCCTAAGCCCTTTGGACCTGAGAAGTTGCACCATGGGAGAGTTTAAAACCTCTATGACCGCACTTCTCATGAGCCTTATAAGCCCCGCGGAGGATATCAAAGTCAGCGTGGCTATGCCCACCGCCAAGCTTTGCCATCCACCTAATTGGAAAAAGCCACTTTTAGACAAAAAGAGCAGTAGCAAAAAGGCTAAGAAAAAGGATGGGAAGGACATAAAAATATAGGAAAAAAGCCTTATGGCTTTGTCCGTCAGGCTTCCCTCTTTCATGCCCGCCAAAAAGCCCAAGGGAACCGCCAAAAGCCAGGACAACAAGGCAGAGGGAACTGTCAAGAGGAGGGTGTTCCCGATCCTCTCCTTTATTAGGTCTAACACGGGTGCGTTGTATTGGAGGGAGATGCCAAGGTCAAATACCAAGGCGGACTTTAGCCACTTGAGATATTGAACAAGCAAGGGCTGGTCTAAGCCATACTGTTTTCTGAGAAGCTCTATGGTTTGAGGTGATACCTGAGGGTTTAGCTTTAGCTGGGCAAAGGGGTCCGTGGGCGAGAGCTTTATGATCAAAAAGGAAATAAAGGTCACTCCAAGCAGTGTTAAAAAACCCTGAACCAACCGAACGATAATAAACTTAGCCATCAGAAATAGTTCGCTACAAAGAAGGGAGTGCTCTCAAAGTATCTGTCTATCTCTCCCTTATGCTTTTC
>JAPYWH010000023.1 GCA_028276475.1 Thermocrinis sp. | reverse complement strand
TGGGCTATGCGGATGTTAAGATAGACGAGATAATAATAAGGGGTATAAAGCTCTTTGAGGCAAAAAACGGCGGACTCTTTATCCAACTGCCAGCCATAAATCAAGGTGGAAAGGACTACCCGGTGGTAGAGATAAAATCTAAGACCCTTCTTGACAGGATAAGGAGGGAGGTAGTAGATTACTATAAGGCTCTTGAAAATGTTTAAAGGTTATGCCTTTCTGATCCTCTCCTCAGCATTTTTTGTCGGTGTAGTCATTGCAGGGCTATTTCATCTCAAGCAGGTCGGAATTTATTATTTTGCCCTTTTGTTCGCCTCGGGCTTTCTCTTTGCGGGAGCCCTTTTGAAGTTCCTCTGGGATAGCCTAAGGGCACTCTACAGAGACTACAAAAAGTTCAACAGTCTTCCGGTTTTTCTCTTTGAGTTTTTTGCCAGTCTAAAGCTTGCCATATTTTTAATGATCGCCATAGGCATTCTCTCTATGCTGGGTTCCACCTACATAGAACAGAACAGACCCTTTGAATTTTATGTGAATAAATACGGTCCAGAAAAGGCAGGGTGGTTTTGGAAGCTCTGGCTAAACGATGTTTTCCACTCATGGTATTACATACTGTTTGTTGCCCTGCTTGCCCTAAACCTGATCTTCTGCTCTTACAAAAGACTGCCCAGCGTGTGGAAGCATACCTTTTCAAAGGAGAGGTTTCAAAAATTGGACGAGCACTTAGAAAAACACCTGAAACCCATAGAGGTCAAGATAAACCCGGACAAGGAGAAGGTTATAAGGTTCCTCCAGTCAAAGGGCTTTAAAGTTTATGCGGAGGAAGAAGGAAACAGAACTTACCTTTACGGAGAAAAGGGTAAATACTCCCGGCTTGGGGTTTATGTGGTCCATATAGCCCTCCTTGTGATCATGGCGGGGGGACTAATAGACGGGCTCTTTGGAAAGAGGGGCACGGTCATTGTGCCAGAGGGTGCAAGAGAAGACATAATGACAAGCCTTAGCCAGGATAAGGTCTATAAACTTCCCTTTCAAATTAAGGTAAACGCCTTTCACATAGTCTCCTACGAAGAGGAGGCAAAGAGAAAGGGTAAAGAGTTTAAAGGGGACCCAAAGATAAAGGATGCTATTGCCAGCTTTGAAAGTGAAATAGAGATCGTAGAGAACGGTAAGGTAGTCGCCAAGGGAACAGTTGCGGTAAATAGCCCCTTTGAGTACGGAGCTTACAGAATATTCCAGGCTACCTACGGGCTAACGGGCAGTGCGGGCTATGTTAAGCTCTCTGTCTTTGACAGAAAGACACTTCCGGAGGACCCCCAAAGGGCGCTTTTGGGAACGGTGGAGCTCAGGACTGGGCAGGTGGCAGAGTTCAAAGACATGCTCCTTTCCATTGACAGGTCTGTGTTGAATTTGGAGAACCCAAAGGACACACAGCATCTAAAGCCTGCCATGGTGATAAAGGTGCTAAAGGATGGAAGGTCCTACGATGTGCCAGTTATTTACTCTCCTGAGCTTACTGTCTTTGCCTTCTTTCAACTTAAGGAGCTATCTGACTTTCCTTACATATTCTTCTTAGAGGACTTTAGACCTCAGTTCTTCAGTGGTCTGCAGGTTTCCTACAGCCCGGGCACCCCCTTGATCTGGGGAGGTTCTATCCTTTTAGTCTTGGGACTGATCTTAGCCTTTTACACCATTCACCGTAAAGTTTGGGCAAGGATAGAAGGAAACAGCCTTAAAATATCCTTTTGGTCCCATAAGCTACGAGAAGAGTTTAGAAGGAGCTTTATAAAGGACCTGGAGGAGCTCGGTTATGTGGAGAAGAATTTTGGAGAGCGGTAAGGCAATAGCCCTCTTGCCGTCCCTTAGTTTGTTTTTAGGTGCGGTCTTTTTGGGTTTTTATGGTATTTATATCTTAATTGAAACCCTATACAAGGCATTTACTGACGAAATAGCCAGAGACAGCACCATCCTTGCCACCAAGTTCATATCGGTGATGGACATTCACCTCCTTTCTGTAGTTCTATACATCTTTGCGGTGGGGCTCTATGAACTCTTTGTGGGGAAGCTTCAAGTCCCCGAGTGGCTAAAGATAGAAAACATAGACCAGCTAAAGTCCAAGCTCGCCAGCGTGATTGTGCTTATCCTTGCCATCACCTTTACAAAGAAATTTGTAGAATGGAAAAACCCGGTGGACACTCTCCTCTTTGGTTTGGCGGTCTCCGCGGTTATTGCGGTGCTTATCTTTTACTACAAAGTCAAATCGGAGCACTGAGCCATGGAGCTTTTGTCCCCTGCCAAGCTGAACTTGGGGCTTTGGCTTTTAGGAAAGCGCCAAGATAACTACCACGAGATTTTTACCATCTTTCAGGCTATAAGCCTCTTTGACAGGATAGAGATTTTAGAGAAAGGTCCCCTGCGGGTTGAAACCTCCAAAGGCATACCCCAAGAGGAAAATTTGGTTTATAAAGCCCTAAGGCTCATGGAAAGAGCCCTAGGCACCGACTTGGAGATACAGGTTTATGTAGAGAAGGTTATCCCGATAGGTGGAGGCTTGGGTGGTGGTTCATCTAATGTGGCAACCGTTTTAATGGGCGTCAATAAACTCTTGGGCGAGCCCATGAGCTTTGAGGAGCTAAAAGCCATAGCCTCTGCGGTCTCCTCCGATGCGGTATTCTTTTTGTATGGTGGTTCTGCTGTGGGCACTGGTAGAGGGGAAAAGGTCCAGCCCATTGACCTTCCCAAGTTTAAGTTTGTGGTGGTCTATCCGGGGGTTGCGGTCTCCACTAAAAAAATCTACTCCCTAGTGGGTGAAAAACAATTGACACCAAACTTGGACCGTGATAAAATAATAGATTGCTTAGTAAGGGGTGAGCTTGAGGTTTTGGAGAACAGGTTGGGCGAGCTGTGTGCGGAAGAGGTGCCCCAAGTGGGCGAAGTGGTTAGGTTCTTGAGGAGTTTGGGTAAAAGACCTCTGGTTAGTGGAAGTGGTTCCTGCGTGTTCTTTGTGGGAGAATTGGAAGAGAGCCTAAGAAGGGCTTGTCAGCTGAGAGGTTGGCAAGTCTATGAGGTGGAAAGCTTGGGGTGTAGCTCAACTGGCAGAGCACCGGACTTTGGATCCGGGGGCTCCTGGTTCGAATCCAGGCACCCCAGCTTTCCTATAAAAACTTAGAGGTTTGATTATGATAGGTTCTATTAAACTTTTGACCGGCAACAGCAATCAAAATCTGGCAAAGGAAGTTTCTGAGTATTTAAACATCCCCCTCTCTGATGCGATCGTTTCCCGCTTTAGCGACGGAGAGGTAAGGGTGCAGATAAACGAGTCTATGAGGGGCGAGGATGTTTTTGTGATCCAGTCCCTCTGCCCTCCCATAAATGAGAGCATAATGGAGCTCCTTCTCATCTTGGATGCCATAAAGAGGGCTTCCGCCGGCAGGATCACCGCGGTAATACCCTACTATGCCTACGCAAGACAAGACAGAAAGGACAAGCCCAGAGTTCCCATAAGTGCAAGGCTTTTGGCAGACCTTATAACGGTTGCTGGTGCCCAAAGGGTGGTGATCGTAGATCTGCACTCCCCCCAGATTCAGGGGTTTTTTAACATACCCGTTGATAATTTACACGCCTTGGGCGTTCTTTATGATTATCTCAAGGATAAAGTGGATGGTGAGACGGTGGTGGTTTCTCCTGACGCGGGAGGTGTGGAAAGGGCAAGGCTACTTGCCAACAAAATAGGTTGCCCCATAGCCATAATTTACAAAAGAAGACCCGAGCCCAATGTGGCGGAAGTTCTTGACATAATAGGAGATGTAAAGGGTAAAAGGGCTATAATCGTTGATGACATAATAGACACCGCGGGCACCGTGTGTGCTGCCAGTGAACTATTGCTTTCAAAAGGTGCCATTAGGGTGGATGTGGTTGCTACCCATGGGCTGTTGTCCGGTCCTGCGGTGGAAAGGCTGAGGAAATCGCCCATAGAGGAGGTTGTCATAACCAACACCATACCAGCAGAACACAAGAACCTTGAAAAGCTCAGGATCGTATCCATAGCCCCCCTCATAGGGGAAGCCATAAGAAGGATCCACGAAGGAGAATCTGTTAGCATGCTATTTACATAAAGGAGGAAAGCATGAAGAGGATAGAAGTTAAGCTAATTCCCAGGGCATCCGAGCGCAAAAGTGAAAAAAAACGAATGAAAAGGGAAGGTTATATTCCAGTAGAGGTCTATGGTAAAGGAGTGGAAAATGCCCACGCATACATGAGCCTAAAGGACTTTTTGGCTCTGCCTCACGGTGAGACTTTTCTGATTGTGGCAGATTTGAACGGCGACAAAAGGGTGTGCTTTTTGAAGGAGGTTCAATACGGTTGGCTCGGAGATAACCCCATCCACATAGACCTTTACGATATTTCTAAAGTCAAGGAGATAGACATAGAGGTGCCCGTAGAGTTCGTAGGTGTGCCAGAGGGTGTATCCTTGGGCGGAACCTTTGAGGTAATCCTCTCCACCCTTACTGTAAGGGCAAGCGTGGAAAGCATACCCGACAAGATCGTAGTGGATGTTAGCAAGTTGGGACTTGGAGATTCTTTGCACGTTAGGGATATACAACCACCCGCCAACTGTGTCATATTAGACAACCCCGAGGAGGTGGTGGCGGTAGTCTTAGAACCCGAAGCGGAAGAGACACCCACTGAAGAGACTACCACTGCTTAATGACAAGGCTTTTGGTAGGTCTTGGAAACCCGGGAAAAAAGCACGAGAAAACCCGGCACAATGTGGGCTTTATGGCGGTGGATGAGTTCTTGAAAAAACTGAGGGTGAAGGACTACAGGGAGGAGTGTCTCTCTCATCTGTTCAGGGTTAAGGTTTTTGAGAGGGAGGTTTTGGTGGCAAAGCCACAAACCTACATGAACAACTCGGGGCTTGCGGTTTTAAACATCCTTGAAGAATACGAAATCCATCCAGAGGAGATGATGGTAATTTACGACGACTTGGACCTACCCTTGGGGAGGATACGCCTGCGTCTTGAGGGCAGTAGTGGAGGTCATCATGGCGTTGAGTCCATAATAAAGGAAATAAAGTCCGAAAACTTTGTAAGGCTCAGAATAGGCATAGGAAGACCCAAAGATAAAAACAAGGTGGTGGATTATGTGCTCTCTCCCTTTTCCCCCGAGGAGGAGCCCTTGTTGTATGCGGTGTTAAGCAGGGCTTCCGAGTGTATCCTCAGATGCCTTGAAACCTCTCCCCAGGACTCCATGTCCTTTTGCAACGCACCGCTGGAATAAATCGTTTTTAATAAAGCCCGCCCTCCCCTCCCCGGTAAATTTATTCAAAAGGTGTAAGACACATTTACGTAGAAAGTTCTCCCGGGCTCTGGCACCTTAACACCAGTTGCGAAAGGATCTCTCTGGTAGGACAGATATTCATAGTACTTTTTGTCAAATACGTTGTCAATGCCCGCGTTAATAGTAAATCCTTTGAAATTCCCGCCCACTTTAACATTTACCACACCATAACCAGAGGTTTTTTCCTCTCTCAAGTCTGTGTCTACCCTATTCTGAGTTGCGGAAAGGATCGTTTCCACTTCTCCAAAATACATGCCTTTGTCGTACCGGAGGGCGAGCCTTGTTTTAAGAGGTGGAATTTCTGCAACTCTGGAGCTATTTATGTTTTTTGGAAATCCGGGTTTAGTTTCCTTCCTTGCCTGCACATAGGACATTCCACCAAAGAGAAAGAGCTCTTGAGTTAGAGAGAGCCTTAAATCCACCTCACCACCGAAAAATTGGGCGTTTACGTTTTCATAAGAGCGGGCTCGAGAGTTCATGACACCCGGAACATTATTAACTTTGCTTTGGTTATGAACTGTTATGTAGTCCTGCACATAGCTGTAAAAGGCTGTTGCTTTTATGAGGGCTTTGTCGGTGGAGTGCTTTATGCCCAAGTCAAGCTCCGTATTCTTGGAGGGCTTGAGTTCCGGATTTCCTACCCAGTCAGTACCCATGCGTCTTAAGGCAAAGTATCTTTCCTGAGCGTCTGGCACTCTCACCGAATGTCCCAGACCTACAAACAGTTCAGTGCCCTTTTGAAGTTCGTAAAAGAGCTGTACGTTTCCAGAGGGATATGTGTCTGTTTTTGATGTGCTTCTGGTGTTTTTATAGGCAAAGTACAAGTTTGTGTTTGCTTTTGAGCTGTCCGCTTTGGTCTTTGTGGCGTCAAGCCTTAGCCCTGCTACCAATCTCAACCTGTCAGAAAGGTTCTTTTTGTACTCGCCGTAAAGACCAAAACTGTCAGTATCCACATTGGGTATTACGAACTGAGTTCCCATCATCCCCATATAGTTGATAGCATCCCAGTTTCTTTTGTAAGCCTCAAAACCTAATGTGAGATCACCAAGGTTAGCTTCAAGCTTGCCTCCGTACGTTTTTGATTTGGCATCCGTTGCCATAGACCAAAGACCCATTCCTGCACTTGTTCTGTATCTATCATCCATCCAGTGGTCCACTTTTGTATAGTAGAAGTGAAACTTTAGGCTTTTTAGCATGTCTGATATTCCATCTATTTGGTAGTTCATGTTAAACCTATCTGTTTTATCGTAGATGGCGTCCATACGAAGGTAAGGGTAAAGGACGTGTCTTGCGTCCTGTTTTGTGTAAGAAAATTCTACGCTGTGGTTTTTGATGGGCTTAAAACCAAGTTTAGTCCAGTATGTGTTTATCTCGAAGGCTTTTGAGTTTATAAACTGGGGTTTGTAGTTGGCATACTCGGTAATCCTTTTTCCATCGCCATCTTTGTAAGGTTTAGAATACCTGTAAGAGTAGCCCACAAGGATGCCAAGCTTGTCATCTGCATAAGAAACCACTGGAGAAAGGTTGATAAAGTTAAAAGAACCGGCAGATGCGTTGAGTTTTAAGTGAAAGCCTTTTTCAGGCTTCTTGGTGATTATGTTTACAAGCCCTGCCATAGACCCTTGATGTCTTATGTCAAAAGGTCCTTTGATGACTTCTATCTTCTCCACTTGTGAAAAATCCACGTGAAATGCGGGTGGGTCCATTCGGTTTGGGCATGCAGCGTACACTCTATCATCGCCTATTAGCACGTTTATGTTGTCCCTGTAAAATCCTCTGAGGACCACATCGTTTGCTATTCCGCCCTTCCTTACTTTCCAGATACCTTCCAGTTTGGTAAGGGCTTCTCCCACATCCTTTGCAGAGCTTTCCCTTATCTCTCTTATTTCCAAGCTGTCTTTGAACGTCTCCTTCTTAGCCTTTAGCTCCACCTCTTTTAGCAAAATCTCCTGGGCGTAGCCAAAAGATACTATGGCGGTCAGCAAAAATGCCTTCTTCATGCTTTGCCTCCTTTGTTAATATTACCATTATTTTATGTTTATTTTAATTTAAAGTCAAGTCTAATTAACACCCAAAGGTTTTGTAGAGTGGCAAGTCTGGGCGAACCCTTCCGAAGGATTTGTCTCCCTGAAGCCAGTGTTGGTGGAAGGGAAAGGATAAGGCAAGGAACAGGTTAGTTACTTATTTCTTGAGAGTTGTATATAAAATTTTTCTCTGTGAGGGAGAAGGACTTTTCCCACTTAGAGCTATGGAAGGTCTTTGAGAGGCTCAAGGGATACTTCAATTCAAAGGCAACGGAGAAATTCTTGCAAACTCTAAAACCTTACACAGATGTGGAAGGGCTAAGGCAAGAAATTCAGCTGGTGGAGGACTTTCTTGCGGTGGAGGAATCTTTGGTTCTTTATCCCTTTGGAGACATAGAGCCCTATATAAAAAAATCTGTCCTGCAGGATGCAACCCTCAGCTTGGAGGAAATATTAGAAATATACAAAGTTATAAAGCTCATACGAGATGCAAGAAGGGCCCTTGGTGCCCATGTGCCCCTTAGGAAGAGTTTGGGGAACCTTCTAAAAACCCTCCATCACTTTCCGCAGATAGAAGGCATCATAGAGAGCACCATAGACCAGAGGGGCTTTGTTAAAGACAGTGCCAGCCAAGAGTTAGCAACCATCAGAAAGAAGATAAGGGATTTAGAAAAAGAGGTCACTAAAAGGTTGGAAAACATCCTCAACCGTCCCGATGCAGACAGGCTTCTCTCAGATAGGATCATAACCATAAGGAATAACCGATATGTTTTGCCCGTAAAGACTACGGAGATCAACAAGATCGTAGGCATAGTGCATGGCACTTCGTCTTCTGGATACACCACCTACTTGGAACCTCACAGTGTGGTGGAATTAAATAATCGCCTTGTGGTGCTAAAGGAAGAGGAGGAAGAGGAGGTCAAAAAGGTTCTAAAGCGGATAACCTCCTACATCGGAGAGTTCAGCACAAAGCTTATGTCTGCCTACTACACCCTGCTAAAACTGGATTACCTAAAGGCGGTAGCCCGCTTTAGCAAGGAGATAGGGGGTAAGTTCCCAAAAATTTCGGATGCTAAGATTTATTTAAAGTCCGTCAGGCATCCCCTTTTGGTATTCACCAAGGACCATGTGGTGCCCATAGATATAAAGATTGAAGGTAAGAGAGGATTTGTTCTTACTGGTCCCAACACGGGGGGAAAGACGGTTGCCCTAAAGACTCTTGGGCTGTGTGCCCTCATGTTCCAGTTTGCACTGCCCCTTCCTATAGAGGAAGGAGAATTGCCGGTTTTTGAAGGTATATACACAGATATAGGAGATGAACAGAGCATAGAGCAGAACCTTTCCACCTTTTCTGCCCATGTCTCAAACTTGGCAGAGTTTTTACCACTGGTTAATGAAAAAAGCTTGGTGCTTTTGGACGAGCTGGGTGCAGGCACGGACCCCATGGAGGGTTCTGCCCTGAGCATAGGTGTCCTCGAGTATTTAAAGGACAAAAATGCCTATGTCTTTGCCACAACACACCATACACCCGTCAAGCTTTACGCTTTGGAATCTGATTACTACACACCCGCCAGCGTGTCCTTTGACAAAGAAACCTTAGAGCCCACATACCATATTCTTTACGACGCAGTAGGTAGCAGTATGGCTTTTGAGATCGCCAAAAGGTTTGGTATGCCAGGGGAGGTTTTAGAGTATGCCCGCAAAAAGATGCCCGCAGAGTTTGAAAAATTCTCAAAGGCTAAGGAAGACTTGGAAGGGTTAATAAAGGAATATCAGAAAAAGCTAAAGGAAGTGGAGCAGGCAAAGGAAGGGTTGGAAAGGATGAAGGCGGAATATTCGTCCTTGCTTGCCCTCTCGGAGGAGGTCAAGGAAAAGGCTTACAGGGAGGGAATGTCTCGGGCTTTGCAGTATTTACAGGAGATAGAAAGAGAGGCGGAGGAGCTTTTAAAAAGCGCAAGGGAGAGGCAGAAGATAAAGCAGTTCGTTAAGGAAAAAAAGCAAGAGGTCATGAAAGAACTAAAGGAGGAACCGGTAAAGGTGGGCGATTGGGTGGAGTTTATGGGCTCAAAGGGAAGGGTTCTGGAGGTAAGGGAGGATAAAGTGCAGGTTTCCTTTGGTGGTGTAAAGGCTTGGGTGGAAAAGCAAAAGCTGAAAAAAGCACATCCACCCGTAGAGCAGGAGGAATACTCCCTTGAGGTTAATAAGAGATTTCCCACGGAGATAAATCTAATAGGGCTTAGCACGGAGGAAGCCCTTTATAGGCTTGAGTCTTTTTTGAAGGAGGCTAAGGCGCTTGGAGTAAAGAGCGTAAAAGTCATCCACGGCACTGGAGTTTTAAAAAGGGTAGTGGAGGACTTTTTAGAAGGTTCAGAACTGGTAGTCTTTCGTAGGGAAGGCTACCCAAGGGAAGGTGGGGCGGGCGTTTCGGTGGTCTTTTTGGAAAAGCCATGAAGACAAAGCTGAGATAGGATGGACAAGGTTTTTAGGGTTTACGGAAAGGTGGTTAAGGTAAGCGGTGTGTATCTTGAGGCGACGGTGCCGGAAGGGGCAGTGGGCAACCATTGCATTATAAAAACAGAGACGGGAGATGTGGAGGGCGAGGTTATAGGTTTTCATGAGAACAGATGCCTTATTATGCCCTTTGGTAGTTTATTGGGGGTTAAAACGGGAGACAGGGTTTGGATAAAGAGGGAACCTGTATCCACCGTTGTGGGTGAAAAAGCTTTGGGACAAATACTGGACCCCTTCGGTAGGAGGATTTCCGACGGAAGGCTAATACCCGGAGAGAAAAGACCCATCGAACTGAAGGATATAAATCCCTTACAACGGGAGAGAATAAGGGAGGTCTTTGACACGGGCGTGAGGACAATAAACGCCCTATTCACCTTGGGCAGGGGTCAAAAAGTTGGCATATTTGCCGGAGCCGGTGTGGGAAAAACCACCCTTCTTGGAATGATCACCCGATTTAGCAGGGCGGATGTTGTGGTCCTTGGGCTCATTGGGGAAAGGGGAAGAGAGGTCAGAGAGTTTGTAGAGGATATTCTTGGGAATTCAATAAAAAGAAGCGTGGTAATAACCACTACCGCAGACCAAACCCCCATACTGAAGGTTAAAGGTGCCATCAGTGCTTTGGTGCATGCGAGGTGCTTTGCGGAGAAGGGGCTGAATGTTCTGCTGGTTTTGGATTCTCTGACGAGGTTTGCAATGGCACAGAGGGAGGTGGGACTTTCTGCGGGAGAGCCTCCCACATTAAAGGGCTACACACCCTCCGTTTTTTATCTGATGTCAAAGATAGTGGAAAGTTGTGGAAGCTTTAACAGAGGAAGCATAACGGGTATATTTAGCGTTTTGGTGGAGGGGGACGACATAAGCCTTGACCCTGTGGCTGATGCCCTCATGGGTATGCTGGACGGACATATAATACTCTCGAGAAAGTTAGCAAACAGTGGTCTTTTTCCAGCCATAGACCCTGTGAGAAGTCTCAGCAGGCTCATGCCTCAGATCGTTTCAAAAGAACACATGAAGGCTGCCCTTTACTTAAAAGAACTCTTGAGTGCCTACGAATCGGTAGAAGACTTAGTGAACCTTGGTTTATACACCAAGGGAACAAACCCGGTTGTGGATAGGGTTATCAAGCACGAAAGGCTCATAAAGGACTTTTTAAGGCAAGACTACACAACTCCCGCCGGTTTTGAAAGCAGTGTATCAAGCCTGATGGAGTTATACAAAAGACTAACCCAGGAATAGTGCTTTATCTACCAAGCTTTTTCTTTGCTACCTCCGCCTCCTCCGAAAGGGGGAATTCCTTCAGGATTGCCTCGTAATATTCCTTTGCCTTCTCGTTGTTTCCCTGTGCTTCGTAGAGCCTTGCCAACTGTAGGTAAACAGAGGGTAGTTTGTTGCAATCCACCATTTCTCCTTTTTTACACCTTTCTTCCAAGGTGCGCCACACTGCCTCTGCTCTAGCATTATCTCCCAAATCTCTATAAATAATACCTAACCAAAGGTATGCGTTATCTGTCAGAGGTGTCTTTGGATGATTTTTTATAAACTCTATAAACTTCTCCTTTGCCTGATTTAGCTGTCTTAGGTTATACAGGTCAAGGGCAGATTTATATTCCCTTTCGTAATCAGGAGAAATGGTCTCTGTACCCCTTTGTTTTTCTTGGGATTTTTGGGCAACTGATTCAGGTTGAGGAGGCTCCCTTTTGGGTTGTCCTTCTACCCTTGCGGGTTGGGGCGGGGATGTGTTTTCTGGCTTTGGTAGGGTAGGTGGTGGCAAACTGGTTCTTCCCTCTACCTTTAATCTTTCCATCTCAAGCCTTAAGCTTGCCAAATTCTGTGATAGGGCATCCACTCTCTCTTCGGTCTTTATCTGCTGGGCTTTAATGGTTTTCTGCTCTTCCTCCAGTTTTTCTATACGCCTGTTAATCTGGGCTAATCTGGCGTTTAACTCCTCTTGGGTAACCGCACCGCAGGAAGAGAGGAAAAAGCAAAGGAAAAGAATATTCTTTCTCATAGGGTTTTATTTTAAACTATTCACTATGTTTGAAGAGTTTTTAGCCTTCAGGTTCAAAGAGGGCAAACTCCAGCCCATAGCACATCCACACATGCCAAGCTTTGAAAGCCTTCTCTTTGTGGACAGGCAAAAGGAGGAGCTTAAAAGAAATACCCTACAGTTTGTAAAGGGCTATCCCGCCAACGACGCCCTCCTTTGGGGAGATAGGGGCACCGGGAAGTCTTCCCTTGTGAAGTCCATGCTCACACTCTTTGGCAAAGAAGGATTAAGGCTCATCCAAGTTTATAAGGCTCAGGTGGAAGACCTATCACAACTCTATGAACTGCTCAGAGACAGCAAAAAACGCTTTATTCTCTTCTTTGACGACCTCTCCTTTGAACCTGAGGAAGACCAATACAGGCTTTTAAAGTCCATGCTGGATGGGGACGTAGAAGAGAGACCAGAAAACATACTGGTATATGCCACCTCCAACCGCAGGAACATTGTAGCAAACAGGGAAAGGGATGGAAAGTTCCCAGAAGAAGACCACAGGGAGATGATCTCTTTGGTGGAAAGGTTTGGGCTTAGGCTTGGTTTTTTCTCCTTTGATAAGGCACAATATTTAGAGATCGTAAAAACTTATGCAAGGGAGAGAGGAATATCTATTTCCCAGCAGGAGTTGGAAGAGAGGGCGCTCCTTTGGGCTACCGAAAGGGGCAGTTTTTCCGGAAGGACCGCTTATCAGTTTATAAAAGATCTGGAGGGAAGGCTGAAGCTTAGCCAAACCTTCCCGTCACATAGTCCTCTGTGAGCTTTTCGTCGGGCTTGGTGAATATCTTTTCTGTGGGGTTGAACTCTATGAGCTCACCCAAATACATAAAGCCCGTATAGTCAGATATCCTCGCAGCCTGTTGCATGTTGTGGGTGACGATCACTATGGTGATCTTCCTTTTGAGTTCCACTATGAGCTCTTCTATTTTGGCGGTGGATATGGGGTCCAGGGCGGAGGTAGGCTCGTCAAAAAGTAGAACTTCAGGTTCCACCGCAATAGCCCTTGCTATACATAGCCTCTGCTGTTGTCCTCCCGAGAGGGAAAAAGCACTGTCTTTGAGCCTATCTTTGACTTCGTCCCAGAGGGCGGCGCCATTTAAAGCCTTTTCCACCCTGTCCTTTAGCTCGGTGCCCTTTATACCCTTTAGCCTTAGACCAAAGGCTACATTGTCAAAGATAGACATGGGGAAAGGTGTGGGCTTTTGGAAAACCATACCCACTCTACTTCTTAGGTCTATGATATCCATGCCAAATATACTTTCGCCGTCAAGGAGGATCTCTCCTTCGTATCTGTTGGCAGTATACAAGTCGTGCATACGGTTAAAGCATCTCAAAAGGGTGGTCTTTCCACAGCCCGAGGGTCCGATGAGGGCGGTTACCTTCCTGTCGTATATGGGCATGTTTATGTTTTTGAGGGCTTGATTGGAGCCGTAATAGAAGTTGAGGTTTTTAACTTCCATGCGGGTCTTTAAAGCGGTCTGGGTCTCTACCATAGCTTATCCTCCTTTCTTACCTGTTATGGAACGCACTATATAAAAAAGAGGTTCAAGTAGGTTTCTGTGAAGTAAAACCTTTGCCAATATGGAAAGCAGCAGGACAGCCATAGTAAGTATAAAGGCCGCAGCCCACGCTTGCTGGTGCCAGTAGTGGTAAGGTCCCATCACATAGTTGAACATGGTTACAGTCAAGGATGCCATCGGGTCCCTAAGGTCAAAGGTCAAAACGTTGTTGTTAAAGGAGGTAAAGAGCAAAGGTGCAGTTTCTCCTGCAATACGGGCAACGCCAAGGATCACACCCGTCATTATTCCCACCTTTGCCGCCCTCATGACAACATCCTTTATAACTTGCCATTTGTAAGCTCCCAGAGCGTATGCCGCTTCTCTCAGTTCTTTTGGGACCAACTTTAGCATCTCGTCGGTGGTGATGGCAATAACGGGTAGCATTAAAATAGCCAAAGCAACTGCACCAGAAAAGCCGTTAAAGTGTCCCACAGGTCTGACCATCACCGCATAAACCACCGCACCCATCAAGATTGAGGGGGTGCTAACCATTATATCTGTGATCTGTCTGAGGGTCATGAAGAACTTGCTATTCCTTCCGTATTCCGCAAAGTATATGCCAGCCATGATGCCCATGGGAACTCCCATTATGGTGGCAAGGGAGGTGATGATCAGGTGCCCCACAAAGGCGGGTCTTAGACCTCCTCCCTCTTCTCCGGGTGGTGTGGGGTCCAAATAAACAAGCCCGGGGCTAAGATACTTAAAGCCATTTATAAAAAGACTGCCAAGGATCCAAAAGAGCCAAAAAATTCCATAGGCGGCGGTAAGGAAGGATACAAAGAGCATAAAATTGCTAAAGAGCTTCCTAAGGGTTTTCCTGCTCATGCCTTCCACCTCTTTTCAAGCCTTAGCACCATGAACTTGGCAATACCGAGCATGGTAAGGGAGACCAAGTAGAGCAATAGCCCCACATAGTAGAGGGCGGAAAGATACACATCCGTGTCTGCTTCGGTGAATTGGTTTGCCAGGGCAACGGTTATGGTGGTAAATGGCTCCAACAGGGACTTGGGGATCTGTGGGTTATTTCCTGCCAAAAAGGTTACCGCCATGGTCTCTCCCAGCGCCCTTCCTGCGGACAAAATTAAACCGCCCGCTATACCCGATGCGGTGTAGGGAATTACCACCTGCCTTATAACCTCCCACTTGGTAGCCCCAAGCCCGTAGGCAGACTCCTTCATTATGGGAGGGACCATGTTAAAGGCATCCCTCACAACAGAAGCCATAAAGGGTATGATCATTATGGAGAGCACAAGGCTGGTGTTCAATACATCAACGCCGGTGGGCGCACCCTGAAAGAGCTTTCCTATGAGAGGTATATCTCCCAGCTTGTCTTGGAGCCAAGGCTCCACTTTGGTTGCCATTATGGGGGTAAGGATAAAAAAGCCCCAAAGCCCGTATATGATGCTTGGAATGGCTGCCAAGAGCTCCACCGCAGTAGATACTATGGGTTTAAACCAATTGGGTGCCAGCTCGGTGATGAATATGGCTATACCTATGGCAACGGGTGTGGCGAGGAGCATAGAGAGAATGGTGCTAACCACCGTGCCAAAGATCATGGTGGCGGCGCCAAAGTCCTCTTGCACAGGGTCCCAGTTGGTGTAGGTCAAAAAGTTTATAAATCCAAACTTCTCTATGGCGAGCCTTGCTTCGTAGAGAAGGATAACTCCCGCAAGTATTGGAAAGAGGAGCCCCGCGAAGAGGGCCCAAAAACCAAAGCTGAACTTTAAAAACCTCTCTAAGAACTCTCCGCGGGTTTTGATCTCCCTTAGGCTCTTCTGCGCTTCCGCCACGTTTTCCATGATTATACCATCCTTATGGTGCTACGCCATGCTCCTTCCAGTATTCAGCGGCGAGCTTTTTGACGTTTTCGGGCATGGGTATGTATTGGAGTTCTTGGGCATACTTGTCTCCCTTTTCAAAAACCCATTTGAAGAAGACATTTGCCTTCTTAGCCCTCTCGGGTTGGTCTTTGGGAATCAGTACGAAGACTGAGCCCGTTATTGGGTAGGCATCTTTGCCCGGTTGGTCTGTAAGGACCTCATAGAAGTGCTTGGACTTATCCCACTTGGCGTTCTTTGCAGCCTCTTGCATGGTTCTTACGTTCGGTTCCACAAAGTTTCCTTCCCTGTTCTTGATCCTTGCAACGGGCATGTTGTTTTGCTTGGCGTAGATGTATTCCACATATCCTATACCGCCCTGGGACCTCTTCACATAGTTTGTTACGCCCTCATTTCCCTTACCGCCAACACCTGTGGGCCACTTGACGGAGGTTCCAAATCCCACCTTTTCCTTCCACTCGGGGCATACCTTAGACAGCCAGTTGGTGAATATCCAGGTGGTTCCGGAGCCATCGGACCTGTGGACCACCACTATAGACCTGTCTGGGAGCTTTACATTGGGGTTGAGCTGTTGTAGGTATGGGTCGTTCCATTTTGTGATCTTGCCCATATAGATGTCGCAGACCGCCTTTTGGTCCATGTTTAATACAGTTTTCCCTATTTCTGGCACGTTGTAGGTAATCACGTCCGCACCTATAACCACGGGGAATTGGAGGAGTTTATTCTTTTCCACCTCCTCGGGTGTTAGCGGTCCATCTGTAGCCCCAAAATCCACCGTCCTATTGATGGCTTGCCTGATGCCACCAC
>JAPYWH010000022.1 GCA_028276475.1 Thermocrinis sp. | reverse complement strand
GGGCGATCATGTGCGTGCCCGCCCACGACCAAAGGGACTATGAGTTTGCCCAAAAGTACAACCTTCCCATAAAGGTGGTAGTCAAACCTAAAGACTCAGAATTGCCAGAGGGCAAAGCCTACAAAGATCCTGGCATTCTCATAAACTCCGGACCCTTTGACGGAATGGACTCGGAGAGGGCAAAAGTGGAGATAACCCAGTGGCTAAAGGAGAAGGGTCTGGCGGACTTCAAAATCACATACAGGCTGAGAGATTGGAACATATCCCGCCAAAGATACTGGGGCACACCCATTCCTATAATTTACTGTCCAAGCTGTGGCACTGTGCCAGTGCCAGAGGATCAACTCCCTGTTTTACTGCCCGAAAAGGTGGAGATCACCGGACATGGAAATCCTTTAGAGAAGGTGGAGGATTGGGTAAATACCACCTGTCCCAGGTGCGGAGGTCCCGCCAAAAGAGAAACGGACACCATGGACACCTTCTTTGATTCTTCTTGGTATTTCCTTCGCTACTGCGACCCGAAGAACGACAAACTACCTTTTGACCCTAAGAAGGTGGAAAGCTGGATGCCAGTGGATTACTACATAGGTGGCATAGAACATGCGGTTTTGCACCTTCTGTATGCCCGGTTCTTCCAGAAGTTTCTCTTTGACCTGGGGCTTGTGAAGGACCCAGAACCCTTTGAAAGGCTCATCACCCAAGGCATGGTGCTAAAAAGGTGGGTAAGCATTGAAAAGTTTTTGGAGTATTTGGGACTGAGTTTAGAGGATCCGGTGGAGCTTCTGAAGGCTAAAATTTCTGAGCTTACTCCTTGATAATTATCATTGCTACCTTTTGTTTTTTCCCTAAAATAAAATCCATCAAACTTAGGAGGTGCGAGCTATGTTTGAATACAGCGAGAAGGTGCTGGACCACTTTTTGAACCCAAGGAATGTGGGTGTTTTGGAGGATGCCAACGGCATTGGGCAGTGTGGAAACCCCGCCTGCGGAGACGCCATGCTATTTACCATAAAGGTAAATCCCGAGACAGATGTTATAGAGGATGTAAGGTTTAAAACCTTTGGATGTGGCTCCGCTATAGCGGTTTCTTCTATGCTTACAGAGATGGTCAAAGGCAAGACCATAGACTATGCCCTCAACCTAACCTACAAGGACATCTTTGAAGAGCTGGGCGGACTTCCCCCTCAAAAGATCCACTGCACCAACTTGGGCTTGGAAACCCTCCATGTAGCCATCAAGGATTACCTTATAAAACAGGGTAGGCTTGAAGAGGCGGAAAAGATCCCCGGCTGTTATGAGGAGGAAGAGGAAGAAAAGACCGAGTTTGAGTTCCTATCCCTATGAGCCAGATAAAGGCTTTGGCACTGCTTTCGGGTGGGTTAGATAGCACACTGGCAATAAAGCTACTTCAGGAGCAGGGCGTTTTTGTCCATGCCCTGCACTTTTACACGGGCTTTTGTATAACCGAGCAAAAGAGAAGGCTGGGAATAAAAAAAGAGGACGGTTCCCAATATATAAACCCTGCCCTAAAGTCTGCGGCACAGTTGGGCGTGCCCGTAGAGGTGGTGGATGTTTCCGAGGAGTATGTTAATACCCTGCTGAACCCAAAGTATGGCTACGGTAAAAACGTAAATCCGTGCATAGACTGCCGGATAATGATGCTAAGAAAGGCAAAGGAGATCATGGATAGGGAGGGCTATCATTTTGTGATCACCGGGGAGGTGGTGGGTCAAAGACCCATGAGCCAGAGGCTACCCACACTAAAGCTTATAGAAAAAGAGGCGGGCTTGGAAGGCTATGTCCTTAGACCTTTATCCGCTAAGCTACTTCCACCAACTGTGCCGGAAAGGATGGGTTGGGTAGACCGGGAAAAATTGCTGGATATAAGTGGAAGGGGCAGGAAGGTGCAAATAAGCCTTGCTAAAAAGTATGGCATAGATTACGAACAGCCCGCTGGAGGATGTTGCTACCTGACGGACCCCAACTATGCCTTAAAGTTTAAAGAGACCTTGGAGAGGGAGGGCTCCATAACAAGGGAAGACCTTGTCCTTTTATCTGTGGGAAGGCATCTAAGACTTCCCTCCGGCGTCAAGCTTGTGGTAGCAAGGAACGAGGGAGAGGTTAATTTTCTGAGTGGTTTTAAAAACCGTTATGGCTACGCCCAGAGAAAGGACCAACAGGGCACCCTTGTTATAATTAAAGGAGTGCCAAAGGAGGAAGAGTATCCTCTAATAGCGGGTGTGGTTTGCAGGTACTCAAAGAGGGAACCCGCCGAGGTTATAATAAAGGTAAAAGACGAGGAAAGGGTGATACTAGGGGAGCCTTTGGAGGATGAGATCTTAGAAAGCTTTAAAATACTCAAAGGAGCGTCCCATGGAGTTGGATAAGATAAAGCCCGATGTGGTTCATGATGTGGTGGGGACCTTTTGCCCTGTGCCCGTGGCAGAGACCTCTAAAATGATCAAGCAGATGCAAATAGGGCAGATTTTGGAGTTGATAGCGGATGACCCGGGCGTGGTGGAGGATATTCCCGCCTGGTGCAAGGCTACGGGGCAGGAGTTTTTGGGCATGTACGAAGAAGACGGCGAGTTTCATCTCTTTGTCAGGAAAGTAAAAGAACTATGAGGGAGAGGATCACCCTAGACATAAACCTCAAAGAGCTTTTGGAGGACTACCCACAGGTTAGGGAGATCCTGCGGGATTATGGGCTTGGTAGGTTGGAGGAGGAAGACCTTCTTGATGTGGTGGCGGACAAGCTAACCCTAAAGGGCTTTTTTAGGTTGATGGAGTTGGATGAGGAAGATCAGGGAAAACTCTGGATCAAAATCCAAAATTTAATTAGAGAGTTGGAGGATCTGTCATGGAAAGAGAAAAACTAAAGGAGGTTGAACTGGTCCTTGACAAGATCAGACCAGCCCTTAAGGAACATCACGGAAACCTAAAGGTCGTGGATATCAAAGAGGGTGAGGTTTATTTGCAGTTTGAGGGTGGATGCACCGATTGTCCCATAGTGGACGTTAGCGTAAAGGAAGTGGTGGGCATTACCCTTAAGGGCAATTTAGACTGGGTAAAGAAGGTGGAGATCTCAGTTCCCAAGCACAATCTTTTATGAAAATCTCCGGAAGGACCGCCCTCTACGGCGTCGTCGGATATCCCATAAGCCACTCCCTTTCTCCCATCTTTCAAAACAGAGTCTTCCAGCACCTGGGCTTAAACGCGGTGTATGTTCCCTTTGAGGTAAAACCCGAGGACCTAAAGACTGCCCTTGAAGTGCTAAAGGCACTGGGAATAAAAGGTGTGAATGTTACTATCCCACACAAGGAGAAGGTCCTTGAGCTTGTTGATTACGCAGACGAGCACGCCAAAAATATTGGAGCGGTAAATACGGTCAAGTTTGGAGAAAGAACAGAGGGCTACAACACTGACTGGATTGGTTTTTTAAAAAGCCTTAAAGAAATTCTTCCCGAGTTAAAGGGTAAAAGGGTTTTAGTTTTGGGGGCTGGTGGTTCTGCCCGGGCGGTGCTCTATGCCCTAAAGCAAGAGGGAGCGCAGGTCTTTCTGTGGAACAGGACAAAGGAAAAGGCTAAACTGCTCTCCCAAAGCTTTGGGGTGGATGTGGTGGAATCTCCAGAGGAGGTTGTGCCAAAGGCAGACCTAATAATAAACACCACCTCTGTGGGCTTGACGGAAGACTATATGCTCTTTGATTATTCCCTCATAAGAGAGGGGCAGGTGGTCTTTGAACTGCTCTACAACAGGCAAACCCTTTTAAAGGAGTGGGTGGAAAAAAGGGGAGCTATATACTCAGACGGTTTGAAGATGCTCGTATATCAGGGATTGGAGAGCTTTAGGTTATGGACTGGCTGTGAGCCAAGCCCGAAAGTTGCCCTTCAAGTCCTTTCTGAGCATCTAAAACTAACTCTTTGAGAAGGGCTATGTAGGTGGGATGGTCCTGCAAGGTGGAAATCCTCACATACTCTTCCACCCCTAACTCTTTGGCAAGGTTGCCATACTGATGGTCAAGTTCGTAAAGGGTTTCCGAGTGCTCGCAGGTGAAGGAAACAGGCACCACGACTATCCTTTTATGACCGGCTTTTATGACCTTCTCCAAAAGCTTTTCGGTCTCCGGCTCCAACCACTTAACAGGTCCAATCTTACTCTGATAACCCAAGGCGTACTTAACTCCGGGAAAATGTTCCATTATTAGCCTTACCGTTTCTTCCGTTTGGTCCTTGTAGGGGTCTCCCCTCTCTATTACCTTTACCGGCAGGCTGTGGGCACTGAAGAGGAAAAAGTATTCTTCGGGTTCCTTTACCCTCTCTTTGATCCTCTCCACCATTGCCCTTATGTAAAGGGGATGGTTGTGATAAGAGTGGATTTTTACGACGGGAAGGTTCAAGCCTAACCTTTTATAGACCCTTTCGAATTCATTAAAGGAGGAGCCGGTGGTGGTCTTGCTGTATTGGGGATACATAGGAAGAAGCACAAAGGCTTTTGCCCCTTCTTCTATAGATTCCTTTACCGCAGTCTCTATAAAGGGCTTCCAATACCTCATGGCGGGCTTTACGATGAAGTTTTCGGGCAGAATTTTTTGCAAGGCTAAGGCTTGGGCTTCTGTCTGTTCCCTCTGTGGAGATTTGCCTCCCATCAACTCGTAGTAGTGTCTCGTCTTTTTTGCCCTGAAGAGGGATATAAAGAAGGCTGCAGGTTTTTGGATGGGTCTTGGTATTTCTACGATGTCGTGGTCCGAGAATAGATTGTATAAGAAAGGTCTGATGGCATCTAAGGAGTCTGGTCCTCCCATGTTTAAAAGTAAAACCGCAATCTTTTCCATAGCTTTATTTTAGTTCCCTAAGGTCTATTTTACCCTCGTAGATTGCCTTTCCAACCACCACTCCTTCCACCAAACCGTAAAGTTTTTTCAGATCCTCCAGGCTTGCCACCCCACCGCTGGCGAGGAGTGGTTTTTTTGAAACCCTTTTGAACTCCTCGTAGGGCTTTGGGTCCACACCCTCCAAGGTGCCATCCCTTTCCACCACCGTATAAAGATAGCCCCATATGGGCTTTGGATCCCACACCTTAGCCAAATCCTGAGGTGTATAGGGGCTATCTTCCTTCCATCCACCTACGGAAACCTTCCCCCCCCTGCTATCCACCGAGAGTATCAACCTGCCGGGAAAAGCCCTTAGCATCTCTTCAAAAAGCTGAGGGTTTTTGAGGGCTATAGTGCCAACCACAAAAAGGTTTATACCTTCTTCGTCAAGGATTTTCAGAGTTTCCATAGACCTTATGCCACCGCCCACCTGAATGGTTCCAGAAAAAACTTTTCTTATGCTCCTTATTGCCTGTAGGTTCTTTGGCACGCCCCCGAAGGCACCGTCCAGGTCAACAACATGGAGCCGAGAAAAACCGAGCCCTTCAAAGAACCTTGCCACCTCTTCTGGCTTCTCCGAATAGACCTTTGCTTGGTCTTCTTGTCCTTTGTATAGCCTAACCAAGCGCCCTTCCTTTAGGTCAATGGCTGGGATCAAAAAGTCCTTCAAGTCAGCACCTCGGGTTTGCCTATGTAAAAGCCCTGGGCATAATCCGCTCCGAGCTTTTTGACAAGCTCAAGGTCCTCTGCCTTTTCCACATGCTCTATGGCTACCGCATAACCCAATCTTTTTAAACCTTTTACGATCCACCTAAGCATGTTTCTCTCCTTTTTTAAAAAGAACCCATCTATTTTTACAATATCGGGCTTTGTCTTTAACAGCCTTTCAATGGACGAATTCTCAACGCCAAAATCATCCACCGCCACCTTGAAACCCAAAGCCCCTATGTTACTGACCACCTCTATTAATTCTTCAGTAGTGGCTGTGATTTTACTCTCGGGAATTTCTATCACCACATCCTCTGCAGGGATGCCAGCCTTTGTAAGCTCTTTTTTAAAATCCTCAAGCTTTGCCTTACCCTTTGCCAAGTAATTGACAAAGTAAGAGGGCATGTTAAAGAATAGTTTCCCACTAATCTTCCCTGCAAGCCAAGCATTTATAGCTTTATCAAAGATTATTTCCTCAAAAACTGTCAAAAAGGAAAGTTCGTAAATCTGGTCTACAAAAGCTATAGCAGGAATGTAATTTCCCTGGTCTTCTATACGCATTAAAACCTCGTAGCCTTCAATGGAATCCCTCTTAAGGTTAAGAATTGGTTGAAAGGCAGGCACCACCCTATCTTCCTCAATGGCAGAGATGAGGTCCCATGCGGTTATGCCCTTTTTTTTCTGTGTTCTAAAGCTTTCAACTGTTGTTATTGGTTTATTTTTACCCTTTGCCTTTGCAGTTTGTTCCTCCAAAAAGTTTAAAAGTTCTTCGGGCGATTCTCCATCCTCTGGATAGCTACATAAAGTGATTGTTGAACTTACAGAATAATCCTCCACTTGTATATCCGCAAGCCTTTTTGCAAGTCTCTCTGAAACCAACTTTGCTCCCTCTTTGTCTGTTTGTGGAAGTATTATAAGAAAACTCCCACTTTTGTATTTCCCCGCTATATTACTTTTTCTTATGCTGTTAGCTATTGTATCCGCCACAAGCAAAAGCACCCTATTACCCACAAAGTAGCCCTTTTCTTTGTTTATCTGCCGTAGATTGTCAATATCAACGAGTATAAGGGAAAATTCCCTACCCTTTCTTTCGTGAAAGTAGAAGACTTTTTTTAACATATCTTTCAGGCAGTGGGTATTTGGAATAAAGGTCTCTTTGTATAGGTCAAGCAGTGTCAAATATTTACGGGTCATGCAAATAAATTATAATACAGGTTATAATTACTTCACAGGAGGTGAAGGATGCACAGGAGCCTTTTGGAGAGCCTCACCGTTCAAAAGGAGAGCCCAGAATACCTTCAGATAAGCATGGCTGCCGCCATGACCTTAGGGCTTGTGCCCGGGCAGTTTTACAGAAACACTAAGCTCAGTTGCATAAACACCCTTTTGACCTATCCTTCTGGATGCCACGCTACATGTGCCTACTGCGGGCTTCAAAAGGCAAGGGAAGTGGAGTATTCAAAGAAGAACTTCATAAGGGTTGAGTGGCCTACAGTTGCCTTGGATGAGATCATAGACAGGGCAGAAAAGGTTGGACATGTGGAGAGGCTCTGCATAGCCCAGATCACCCACCCAAGGGCTATAAGGGACACCAAAGAGGTCTTAGAAAGGGTTTTAAGGGGGCTGGGAGACAAGATATTTGTCTCTTTGCTTATAAACGCCACGGGAACTACCTATCAGGATATGTTGGATTATAAAAAGCTGGGTGCGGATACCGTTACCGTTGCCATAGACTGTGCAACACCCGAGGTCTTTGAAAGGCTGAGGGGTAAGCCCATGAACAGCCCCCACAAGTGGGAAACCTTCTGGAAGGTCTTAGAGTGGGCTTGTGAGGTTATGGGCGATGGCTACGCAGGATGCCATCTGGTGGTAGGCTTGGGAGAAACAGAGCAGGAGATGATAGAGACCATACAAAAGGTCAGGGATTTGGGAGCAAGGACGCACCTTTTCTCCTTCTGGCCAGAGGAAGGTTCTATGATGGAGAAGGAAAAGCCCTGCCCTGCACCTCAATACAGAAGGGTTCAGTTTGCAAGGTATTTAATAGACAACCAAATAGCCCGATACGAGGACATGAAGTTCAACGAGAAGGGTCAGGTTATAGACTTTGGCATTGACAAAGAAACCTTTGAGGAGCTCTTTTGGAGCGGAAGACCCTTCATGACCTCCGGCTGCAGAGGAAAGACCACAGAGGTTGCCTGCAACAGACCCTTCGGAGACAGCTCCCCCACGGATATAAAGAGCTATCCCTTCAAGCCAGAGAAAAGGGATTTGGAGCGTATCAGAAAACAGCTCTTTGACTACGAGATGACCACCAACTACCCGGACATCCTCAACCCCAGCGTCTTTAGATACCAATGAACTGGGAAGGTTTGCTTACAGACTTGGGTTACGCGGGCTTTGCGGGCTTTGTGGTGGGCTTTGCGGTAAAAAAGCTCATAAACCTATTTCTCATGTTCGTCGGGCTCTACCTTCTCTCCCTTTTTTGGCTTCAGAGTAAGGGAATTATTGACATAAATTGGGAAAAGTTTTGGGTGCTCTTTAAATCCCTCTTTCATGGCGTTGATGCCTTTGTAAAAGGTGCCCTAAAGACCGTTGCCTTTTCGTCAGCCTTTGCGGGTGGTTTTTTCTTGGGCTTTAAGGCGGGCTGAAGGTTGGAAAGTATAGTCCTTTGCATTACCGGTGCCAGCGGGAGCATATACGGGCTTAGGCTTTTGGAGGTTCTGTCCGAAAAGGGCTTTCAAATAGACCTCGTAGTATCCAGTGCGGGTGCTTTGGTGCTAAAGGAGGAGCTTGAGCTCTCCGTTAAGGACATTCAAGAGAAGTTTCCCAAGGTAAGGTTTGTTTCTGAAAAAGCTGTGGGAGACAGAATAGCCAGCGGTTCTAGGCTCATCAAATATAAAGGTGTGGTGGTGGCACCCTGTTCTATGAGCACCCTTTCCTCCGTCGCCAACGGCATAAATCAAAACCTTATCCACAGGGTCTGCGAAACAGCCCTGAAGGAAAGGGTGCCCCTTGTTCTGCTCATAAGGGAGGCTCCCTACTCGGTCATCCACATAGAGAACATGCTACGGGTAGCAAGGGCGGGTGGCATAATCATCCCCGCAAGCCCTGCTTTTTATCACAAACCCAAAAGCGTGCAGGAAATGGTGGATTTTGTAGTAGGTAAGGTGTTGGATGCCCTAAGGATAGAACACGAGCTTTTTAAGAGGTGGAAAGGTTAAAATAAGGAAGGGAGGGTTCCAATGGCGGAGATATTTTTTGTAGGACTTGGGAGGATGGGAAAGGGTTTGGGAAAGCGGTTAGCCCAAAGAGGGCATAAGGTGGGAGGCTACGACCCAAAGGAAGAAAACCGCAAGATTGCAAGCCAGTACTTTTTGACCTTTGACAGCCTTTCCAAGGTAAAGGACTTCTTTGAAGGCAGGAGGGTAGTTTGGATTATGGTTCCCCACTCTGCGGTGGATGATGTTTTAAGACAGCTTGAAGATTTTTTGGAAGAGGGAGACATAGTCATAGATGGCGGGAACTCCCACTACAAAGAATCCCAAAGGAGGTATGAGAGCCTTAAGGCTAAGGGAATACATTTTTTGGATGTGGGAGTGAGCGGTGGCGTTTATGGAGAGGAGCTTGGATACTGCCTAATGGTGGGAGGAGACAAGCCAGCCTTTGACTTTGTGGAGCCAATCCTGAAAGACCTTTCCTACCAAGGAGAGGGATATGCCTATTTGGGTGGATCCGGTGCGGGACACTTTGCCAAGATGGTGCATAACGGCATAGAGTATGCTATGATGCAAGCCATAGGCGAGGGCTTTGAACTGTTGAAGGAAAGCCCTTTTGACTATGACCTAAAGGAGGTAGCACGCATCTACAACACGGGCAGTGTGATAAGGTCCTGGCTTATGGAGCTAACCCAAAGGTCCTTTGAGGACTTTGGCACACTGGAGGATATAAAGCCCTATGTGGAGGACACGGGCGAAGGAAGATGGACCACCTTATCTGCGGTGGAGTTGGGAGTGCCAGTGCCCGTTATAGCCCTTTCCCTTTTTATGCGTTTTAGGTCAAGGCAAGAAAACTCCTTCAGAGACAGGCTCTTGGCGGTGCTCAGGTATCAGTTTGGAGGGCATAGCATAAAGAAAGATGAGTAAGCCCAAAGCCCTTTTTATATTTGGTGGCACGGGAGATTTGGCAAGAAAAAAGCTATTTCCTGCCCTGGCAAGGATCGTAAAACGTAGGGATGACCTAAAGGTAGTCTATTCCATAGCCCGTTCCAAAAGGGAGGATCGGGAGGGCATTGCCTGTAATTTGGACGCGGGCTTTACCAAACTCTGCCATTTTATACCCCTTGACGCGGTCAATTGGGAAGATTACAAAAAACTCGGTGAAGAACTACAAAAGCTAAAGGGTTATGAGCTGATCTTTTACCTTTCCCTATCTCCCTTTCTTTACGAGGATACCATACTCAACCTTGGAAGGCTCCTCAGAAACTTTTCAAACCCAAGAAAGGTGGTGGTGGAAAAGCCCTTTGGCTTTGACTTGCAATCTGCCAGAAAGCTAAACAGCCTTCTCTACAGGTTTTTTGTGGAGGAGGAAATATACCGAATAGACCACTTCTTGGGAAAGGACACGGTGCAGAACATATTTTCCTTGAGGTTTTCCAACATAATCTTTGAGGGTGTATGGAACAGAAACTTTATAGACCATGTGCAGATCGTAGCTTTGGAGGATGTGGATGTGGGAAATCGCATAGACTTTTACGATAAGGTGGGAGCCATAAAGGACATGCTCCAGAATCACCTTTTGCAGATGCTTGCCTTTACCACCATGGAACCGCCCTGTGCCATGGCTCCCCAGTTCATAAGGGACGAAAAGGTCAAGCTCTTGAGAAGTTTAAGCTTTTCTGATTTTATAAAAGGACAGTATGAGGGATACCCAAAGGAGGGCTCAAGGACCGAAACCTTAGTGGTAGCAAAGGGATACATTGAAAACTTAAGATGGCAGGGCGTTCCCTTTTACTTTATGACTGGAAAAGCCCTCGGCAGAAAGCTAACCCAGATAACTATAGTCTTTAGGGAGATACCCAAGAGCTTTATTTCCCTTTTGGACTGTATGCCCAAGCAGAACAGAATAGTCTTTCAGGTGGCACCCAAAAACTTCCTCAGCATATCCTTTGAGCTAAGACCACCCACTGGTCGCTTTATAGCCTGCCCCGTGGAAACCACCATGAAGTATGACTTGGAAGAATCCCTCGGACAGCCACTACCGGAGGCTTACGAGACCCTCTTGGAGGACATCCTTGACTCAGACCAGAGCCTTTTCATTAGGGCGGACGAGATAGAAGTAATGTGGGAAAAGGTGGAACCTATAATTTCTTCCGCAGATACCCCACGAGTTTATCCCCATGGTAAACTGCCAGATTTTGCCCTGGAGTTTATACAAAAGGATGGGAGGAGTTGGTTCCTTTGATGGAGGAAAAGCTCTTAAGGCTATTTGTCAGACTGATAAAAATCTTTTTGAAGAATAAAGAAGATGTGCATATTGCCCTTGCGGGCGGAAAAACACCCATGCCCTTTTACAGGATGCTCTCCCTTGAATGCCTTCCTTGGGAAAGGCTTTACTTTTATTTAACTGACGAAAGGTTTGTGCCCCTTAATTCTCCCCAAAGCAACTACAAAAACATTCGGGAAAACCTCGGAGCTAAGGCAAAGATAATCTATGTGAATACAGGACTGCCCTTGAGGGACGCCTGCGTAGATTACTCCCAAAAGCTTCCCCAGAGCTTGGATATGTGCTTGCTCGGCGTGGGAGAGGACGGACACACCGCATCCCTCTTTCCCAACTCTCCCTGCCTTACCATAACTCCAAAGGTTTGCACCTCCATTGCTCCAGATGGTACCCAAAGAGTTTCCTTGAGCTACCAATACCTAAACTCCTCCTGCGTGGTGGTCTTTGCCCTAAAAGGCGAAGAAAAAAGAAAGGTTTATGAAAAACTCCTCAAGGGCGAAGACATCCCCGCAAGCAAGGTAAAAGGAAAAAGGAAAACCTTTATAATATATTCAACTTGAGAAAAGTTCTCTCCTTTGCCCTCTATGATACAGGAGAAACCATCCTTGGTGCAATTGTTTTTTCTACCTTTTATCCACTGTTCATTACCAAGCATATAGACCCCAAGCTTTACTCTACCCTCTATGGCTTTGCCTTTTTTCTCTCCTTTCTTATGGCGGTCCCCCTTGCAAAGCTCGCAGACAGCAGGGCATACCGCAAGCGGTTTTTTGTTCTCTTTACCCTTTTGACCTCAGTCCCTGGCATCCTTCTTAGCTTTACCTTTCACGTTCCCACTTTGAACCTTTTTCTCTATCTTTTGATGGCGGTATTTCACCAGCAGGCTATGGTCTTTTACAACTCACTGCTTTGTGGTTTTGAAAGCAAGGGAACTGCCTCTGGCGTGGGTGTTGCCTTTGGATACCTTGGCTCTGCCCTTAGCCTTCTCTTTCTGGCAGAATTTTTAAAGGTGCCGGAAGTCTTTTACCAAACAGCCCTAATTTTTCTCTTCCTCTCCCTGCCAGCCATCTTTCTTCTTCCAAACCCACCCCAAAAAACCACCATAAGCCTACGAAAAGAGCTAAAGGACAAAAAGTTTTTGCTTTTAGTCCTTGCCATTCTTAGCCTGACAGAAGTGGCAAACACATTAATTGCTATGATGGGCATATACCTAAAGCACGCCTATGGCTTGGAGGAGCGGGAAATATACAGAGTGATCGGGCTTTCCGCCTTGGGTGGTGTCTTTGGTGGACTGCTCTTTGGCAAACTAACGGACAGACTAAAGGCAAGGCGTTTATTTCCCCTGGGTTTTGTTCTTTGGTCTTTGTTCTTGATTGTTTTATATTCAACACCAAGGGAACTGCTACTCTTTGTAGGCTTTTTGGGTGGTCTTTCCCTTTCTCACCTTTGGACTACCTCAAGGGTTCTACTTTTGGAGCTTTTTCCTTTGGAAACTGTCTCCCTTCGTATGTCCTTTCTTTCTCTGAGCGAGCGCATAGCATCCACCACCGGACTTTGGGTCTGGAGCCTTTTTATGCTCCTGACGGGCAACGATTACAAACTCTCCGCCCTTTTGATGGTTGTCTTTCCTGTGGTTGGGATACTCTTTTATTTGTCCTCAAGGAGATAGCATTCCCACCTTGGCGGGTTGAGACTGACACTACAGCCAAGGGAAGAAAGGTCATAGACCTTAAAGTGCTTGGGCTGATCGGGCGTATGCACAAAAATAAAGGTAGTAGTTTGTGGAATGTGTTTGTTGCCCTCTTTCCAGCCCTTTATTAGCAAAAAGATCTCCCTCAGCCTTTCCCTTACCTGCCCTAAATCTAACTCTGTTTGTGTGGAGTTCTCCACAAACACCCACCTTCCCTCGGGCATCCCTGCCAAAAGCTCCAAAGCCCGGTCCTCCGATGGAATACCATAAAAACGCATGCTTTTATTTTAAACCCTTAAACAGAGAAGGAGGCAACCAAAGAATAACTCTTTTACTTTTTCCTACTGAGTTAGCACGTCCTCTTGGACCTTCTTGAGGAAGTATCTCACTCCATACTCTCTTGCCACTGGGTAATACTTCTGGGTTAGTTCATAGACAGTTTCATAGCCTACATTCAGACCCAAACCTCTTAGGTTCCGATAAGCTATCTCAACAAGGTCTTCAAAGCCCAAAGAACGGAAGGGAACTACCGCATCTATCCTGCCCAAAAACTCAGGCGTTATTCTAAAGGTTCTTCCACCTCCAAAACTTATCTTCGCACCCTCAAGGGTCTTTCTAACCGAAATGTCTATCTCCACAGGGTCAGAAAGGGTTTCCATAATCTCCGCTATCCTCTTGTTCTCAAGGTTTGAGGTGATGATAACTATTGCCCTCTGGAGGTAATACGCATCACCCGTGGAACGTTCTACTACATAGCCTTCGTCCAACATCTGAAGCAAAAACTGATAAAAACCCTGGTCTGCCTTTTCTATCTCGTCTATGAGGATAACCTGCTTAGGGTTTTGGCTGATGGCATAAGGCAGTAGCCCAGGTGTTTCTGAACCTACGTATCCTTTGGGAGAACCAAGCAGTGTCCAAGTTGATTCTCTGTCTGAGAACTGGTTAGCATCTATCCTCAAAAAGTCATAGCCATCTTGACTGAGCCAGCTGGCTAAGGCTTTAGCGGTTTCTGTTTTGCCTACACCAGTGGGTCCCACAAAGAGGAAAGATGCGAGGATCCCATCCCTTCTTGGGTCTCCTCTGTCTGCAAGCTTGGTGTTAGCAGTAAGCACCTTCTGAATGGTATCAATAGCATAGTCTTGTCCTACCACCACCCACTTGCCATACTCTGCAAAATCCAAGGTCTTGGGCGGTCTTACCCTCACCACCAGCTTCCTCATGAGTTGGGAAAGTCCTGCTGTTGCATGCATAAGCCAGTTTGCAATAACTAAACCTAAAACAACGGGCGAAGTAAAAAAAGCGAAGCCGACCATGCCAAGAAACAGGTCCGAGAAACTTTCAATCGCATTTTGGAAAAACGCAAGTATACCCCACATAAGTATCATAAGTGTCGCTATCCCATGACTCAAAAGTGCCCTTCTGAAAAAACCCAGCCTTGACCATATTCTGTAGAAAAACTCCATTTCCTGACTTAGTGCGGACAAAGCCCACATACCAAATAAAGAGAAAATGTAAATAATCAGATAAATTCCGAAAGCCCTTGAAAAATCTTCAGAACTTAAAACCCTCCCTTTAGATATAAGCACATAAACAACCTCAAAAGGCACAAATATAGCAAAGCCAATCACATATGCAACCGTAAGAAAAAACCATGCCCTTAGCATAACCAACGCTTCCCCATACTATTATTTTACCCTTTTCCTCAAAAAATGTTCATCAAAGTAAGCGTTTGGGCTGTAGGACAGGAAACCCACGGGACAAAAAGTGCTTTGCATGGCTTTTAAAAATCCCTCCATCTCTTCTGCCAAAAATTATATACTATAAAAACTATAAAAAAGTTTATGCCTTATCCCGCCAAATACCTTCATAGGGTTTTTTAGGTATAATTTTAATCAGACATGGAAATTTTCGTGCTTGATACAAGCGTATTTACAAATCCGGACGTGTATTCCCAGTTTGAAAGGGATCAGATGGGTGCCATAGAGAACTTTCTCTCTTTGGCTTATCACTCAAAGGCTCAGTTTTATATGCCCCTTTCGGTTTATGAAGAGTTCAACAAGATGGTCTCCCTTGGAGATCTAAAGCCCAAGTTTGAGTTGGTGGTGCGAATACGCTCCCCAAGGAGGTATAACCTTATGATCCCGGCGGAGTTTTTGTATGAGTTTATAGAGGAGGTCAGATACAGAATAAACAAGGGCTTGAGGGTGGCAGAAGAGCACACAAGAGAGGCGGGAAAGCTAACAGAAACCGAAACGGGCAAAGTAATAACCAAGCTCAGGGAAAAATACAGAGAAGCCTTGAGGGTGGGCATAATAGACAGCAAGGAGGATGCGGATGTTTTACTGCTTGCTTATGAACTGGACGCCATCCTGATAACGGGAGATGAGGGACTGCATCGGTGGGCAGACCGGGTGGGCATAAAGCTTATATCCGCCAAGAGTTTTAGATACATATTGGAAAGCTTGGCAGGGATTAGGTGATAACCGTCATATTGCATTCTATGAGAGGGTTATTATCTTTTAAGTAAAACCTTTAAGGAGGTAAGTCATGCAAAAGGTAGCTTATAACTTCTTTGCCACCGAGAGGGCTGTTCAGGAGGTGGCACGCATAGCAAAGGAAAACAACATAGAGGAGCCCATCCTCAGGATAAGGGTTGTTCCCGGCGGATGCTCTGGCTTTCAGTATGCCATGGGCTTTGACGACACCATAGAAGAAGGGGATATAGTCTTTGAATACCCTGGGCTCAAGATAGCCATAGACCAATTCTCCATGCCCTATGTAAATAACGCAGAGCTGGACTATGTTATGGACTTTATGGGCGGTGGATTTACCATCAGGAACCCCAATGTAAGTGGCTCCTGCGGTTGTGGAAACAGCTTCTCCTGCGGATAAAACTATCTCTCCCCCCTTTGGGGGGCTTCCTGAATTATAACCTCAATCTTCTCCGGTTCCACCTTATCCACAGATACCAAGAATTTGTAAGGGTTCCTAACATCCACCTTTACCAAATACCTTCCAGTATTTAAACCTCTAACATCCACAAAGGGCTGTATGTTTTCCAAGGCACCCTCTGAAACGAGCCTTTCCACAAAGCTAACCTTTATCCTGACCTTTTTTCTTGATAGCTTGTAGGCATAGTTGTTTTGGGCGTTCTTCAGCTCTACCTCTCTTTCCACAGATAAGCTCGCCCTCGTTCCAAAATTTACTGCGGACCACAGTAAAAAGCCCACAATTAGGGATACTACCTTGTATTGAATATCTTCAAAGAGCAGTTTCCTTAGCATGTGAGCCTTTCTAAGTCTCGGAAGAAGTTAGGGTATGAGACCGCCACGCACTCTGGGTCGTCTATTTGGGTTTCTCCCTCTGCGGTAAGCCC
>JAPYWH010000021.1 GCA_028276475.1 Thermocrinis sp. | reverse complement strand
TTCGTATAGGGCTTTAGGGCAAACATCCTGTTTTGAACAAAGGCTCTTACCACCCCCGCAGTGCCCTCCGGTCTAAGTGCCAACAGCCTTCCCTTTTTATCGGGAAATACAAACATCTCCTTCTGGACAATGTCCGTTGCCTCTCCTATGCTCCTTTGGAAGACCTCCGCATACTCCACCACCGGCAGGATGATCTCCTCAAAGTTATAGAGCTCAAGGACCCTTTTTACGGTCTGCCTTACCGCGTTGAACCTTTCAAGCTCCTCTCCAAAGATGTCGTGAAAACCCCTAACGCTTCTGAACTCTTCCATGCAAAAATTATAAGTATATCTCCTGCGAAAACTCGCTCTCCCGCCCGATCTTGAGCCTATCAAGGATCGCCTTTGCCCTCAGAGAGTCCTTTGGCAGGATCACCTCCCTGCTACTGCCTATTACCTTTATTTCTCTGTCTGAAACCTCTATGCGAAGGGGCACCTCTCTTGTGTCATAGAAAAGTATATTCTTATCCTTGAGTTGTTCCCTCTCAAAAACCATCATGTTTACCACATCCTTAGGAAAAACTTACTCCTTAGCCGAATTAGGAGTATGATTTACCTCTGATATAATTATTTAGCTTGGTGGAAAGCTATGCCGAAACTCTTTAAGAAAATAAAGGAAATTAGAAGCTTTTTGAAGGAATTGAGATGTAATGGAAGCAATCTGTCTGTTGGCTTTGTGCCTACGATGGGATACCTACACAGAGGGCACATGGAACTGGTAAAACTTTCAAAGCTCCAAAACGAGATCACTGTGGTTAGCATATATGTCAACCCCATCCAGTTTGGGGCAGGTGAAGACTACGAGAGGTATCCGCGGGATTTGGAGAGGGACCTTGCCATGTGCGAGGACGCAGGGGTGGATGTGGTATTTGCCCCCGAAAACCAAGAGATGTATCCCCAACTACCCAGTGTAAAAATAGACATACCCGGGCTTACCGATAGGTTAGAGGGTGCTTACAGACCCGGACACTTCAACGGCGTAGCCATAGTGGTTATAAAGTTGCTCCATATAGTCCAACCCGACAGGGCTTACTTTGGAGAAAAGGACTACCAACAGCTAAAGGTGGTGGAAAGGCTCGTAAAGGACCTCTCTTTACCGGTTGAAATCGTGCCCGTGCCCACTGTTAGGGAAGAAGACGGACTTGCTTGCAGTTCAAGGAATGTGTATTTGAGCCCGGAGGAAAGGCAAAGCGCTTCGGCTATTTACAGGTCCTTTTTGCTTGCCCAAAAGCTCTTCCAATCGGGGAACACGGACGCAAACCTGCTAAAGGAAGCTATAAAAGATTTTCTTTTGAAGCACCCCCATGTTAGAAAGATTGATTATGTGGAAATAACGGATGAGGAGTTAAACCCGGTGGAGGAGGTAAAGGAGGGCGATAGAATTTTGGTTGCCCTTTATGTGGGTAACACAAGGCTAATAGACAATTGGAGGCTCAGTCATGAGAAGCTATGAAGGAAAGCTAACCGCAAGGGGGCTAAAGCTAAGCATTGTAGCGAGCAGGTTTAACCATACCCTGGTGGAAAGGTTGGTGGAGGGCGCAATAGACTGCTTTCTAAGACACGAAGGAGAAGAGGAAAACCTTACCCTTGTTAGGGTGCCGGGTTCTTGGGAGATTCCCATGGCGGTTAAGGAACTGCTTGTAAAGGAAGATATAGAGGGCGTGGTAGCTTTGGGTGTCCTCATAAGGGGTGCCACCCCCCACTTTGAATACATAGCCAATGAGGTCTCAAAGGGTCTGGCAATGCTCAGCTTGGAACACAGAAAGCCCGTTTCCTTTGGGGTCATAACCGCAGACACCTTAGAACAGGCAATAGAGAGGGCTGGCACAAAGCACGGCAACAAAGGGTGGGATGCCATGCTCTCCACCATAGAGATGGTCAATCTCTTTAAAACCCTTAGATGATATACAAGACAAAGGCAAGGGAAGACGCCTTCTTGGTGCTCTATCAGTGGGACATAAGGGGCGGTAGCATAGAGGAGCTTATTGAAGAGTATCTTTCTATGAACAGGGTAAAAAACAGCGAGCAGAGAAGATACATGCGTAAGCTTATAAGAACATACTTTGAACATGCGGAGGATATAGATAAAACCATATCCGATAACTTGGAAAACTGGGACTTTGACCGGCTCGGATACATAGAGAGGACCGTCCTAAGGTTGGCAATTGCAGAGCTTTTATACACAGAGGTTAAAAACCCAAAGGTGGTAATCACAGACTACATGAACATAACCAACAAGTATGCGGGTAGCAAACCCAGCAAGTTTGTAAACGGAATAATTTCAAAGATCCTAAAGGCGCCTTAAACCTTCTCCTTGTTTACCTCTTCGCCCTTAACCTCTTTTACCTTCTTTTCTTCCTCGGTCTCACCGGCGAGGGCTTTCTTAAAGTTCCTTATGCCTTCTCCCAACCCTCTGCCCACCTCGGGCAACTTTGAAGCTCCAAAGAGTAAAAAGACTATGAGAAGTATTACCAACAGCTCCGTTAAATTGGGCATGTGAAACATATTTTTTACCTCCTTGAATATGATTTTAACCACTCTATGGTTTTTTTCAAGCCATCCCTCAGAGAAGTTTTTGGCTCCCAGCCCAAAAGGTTCTTTGCCTTTGTGATGTCCGGACATCTTCTTTTTGGGTCATCCTCCCTTGCGTCCAGCATTTGTATGGGAGAGTTGGAATTGGTAAGCTCCACCACCAGCTTTGCAAGGTCAAGGACGCTCACCTCCTCTGGGCTACCCAGGTTTATCACCTCTCCCCCTATCTCATCCTTGACGGACGCTCGAAATATGCCCTCCACCATGTCCTCTACGTAGCAAAAGCTACGGGTTTGGGTGCCCCCTCCGTGGACTGGTATAGGCTCGCCCCTCAGTGCCTTGTCCAGAAAAGTGGGCACCACCCTACCATCTCCTATCCTCATCCTCTCACCGTAGGTGTTGAATATTCTCAAAATCCTAACGTCCACCCCATGCTCCCGGTGATAAGCCATACACAGGGCTTCCGAAAATCTTTTGGCTTCCGAGTAGACGCTTCGGACACCTACCGGGTTCACATTGCCCCAGTAATCCTCCCTCTGTGGATGCACTAAAGGGTCTCCATATACCTCCGAAGAGGATGCAAACACATAACGGGCGGACTTCAGCTTGGCAAGTCCCAAGGTGTTCAGCGTTCCCAAAGAATCCACCTTCATGGTATGTATGGGATGGTTGAGATAATCCACCGGAGACGCAGGGCACGCAAAGTGAAGGATAATGTCCAGGGGACCTTCTATGTATATGTAATTGACCACGTTGTAGTGGATGAACCTAAACCTCGGGTGTCCCAAAAGATGGGCTATGTTGTCGGGACTGCCTGTGATGAAGTTGTCCATGCCTATAACTTCAAAGCCCTCTGCCAAGAACTTATCGCAAAGATGAGAACCAATAAAGCCCGCGCACCCCGTTATCAAAACGCGCATTGATGATATTTTAAATTCATTCCTGCCATTGAAAAGTAATGGGATAAGGTTAAAATCTTTACCTTGTGAGAGTTATTATCATTTTACTTTTGGAGGTGTTTCTGATGGCTTACGCCCTTGCAGTGCAAGATTTGGCAAAGTATAAACTCAAAAACGGTGCCATTTTGGTGGTAAAACACAGGGATGACACAGAGGCGGTTTCTTTGCAGGTTTGGTTCAAGGTGGGCTCCATAGAGGAAAACTACCAACAGAAGGGCATGGCACACTTTTTGGAACACATGCTGTTTAACGGTTCTGAAAAGTATCCTTACGGAGAGATAGACAGGTTGGTGGAGGGCATGGGTGGTAGGATGAACGCAGGCACCTCCAAGGAATACACCTTTTACTACATAACCGTAGCAAAGCCCTATTGGAAGCCCGCCCTTGAAATTCTCTACCAACTCACCCAAAAGCCCTTGCTTTCTGAGGATATGGTGGAAAAGGAAAAGCCCATAGTGATAGAGGAGCTAAGAAGGGGCAATGATGACCCCACAAACCTTCTTTGGGAAGAGTTTGAAAAACTGGTCTATAAAGCTTCTCCCTACAGGCACCCCATCATAGGCTACGAAGAGACCATAAGCAAATTCACAAGGGAGGGACTTTTGGAGTTCTTCCGCAATTATTATCAGCCCCAGAATATGGTGGTCGTGGTGGTGGGCAATGTGGATCCTTCGGAGGTTAAGAGCTTTGTGGAGGAGACCTTTGGTAAAGAGGTAGGAAAGCCCGTAAAAAGAGCCCAGTATGTGCCAGAGCCCGAACAGTTGGAAAACCGCTTTAAGGAGATAAAAGACAAAAGGTTAGAGAGGGCATACTGGATCATAGGTTGGAGGGTAATGCCCGTGGCAGTAAAAGACTACTACGCCCTTTTGGTGCTGGACCAGATCCTCGGAAACGGCAGGACATCCATCTTTTACAAAGAACTGGTGGAAAAGGGATTAGCGTATTCTGTATCCTCGGGAGATTTTGCAAGACCAAGGGATAACCTTTTTGTTATCTCCGCCAGCTTTGAGCCAAGCAGGTATAAAGAGGTAAAGGAAAGAGTAATGCAGATTTTGCGAGAGTTTCCTCAGACCCTGACCGACGAGGAGGTGCAAAAGGCAAAGCAAAGGATCATAAACTCGGAGGTCTTTGCCCTTGAGAGGGCTCAAAGGGAAGCCTACTACATTGGCTACTCCCTGACGGTGGTGGGACTTTTGGACTACTACCTTTACTTTGAAAGCAACATAAGGTCCGTCAGAAAGAAGGATGTTCTGAGTGTGCTGGAAAAGTACATACTCATCAAGCCTTACTCGGAAATTTTGATGGTGCCAGAAAAATGAGCCTCTTTCTTATAATTTTTTTCCTTTTTAGTTTAGCCTACGGAGGTGCAAAGTTGAAAGAGGTCAATTTAGAAAACGGCGTAAAGTTGATCATAAAGGAAACAAGGGGTAGGGGCATAGTGGCGGGTAGCATCTTCGTAAAGTCTGGCACCCATGGGGAAGAGAAGAGGGGAACCACAAACCTTATGGCAAGCCTTTTGACCAAGGGGACAAAGACCTTTAGCTCCTACCATATTGCCAGTGCCTTTGAGGACTGGGGCGGTAGTATAGAAGCCTCCAGCGCAGACGATTACATATACTTGACCTTTTCCACAAGACCGGAGGGGCTTGAGCAGGGGCTAAGGGTGATAGAGAGCATCCTTCTGGAGCCCACCTTTCCAGAGGAACAGCTACAGGTGGAAAAAAGAAGGGTCATAGCAAGCATAAGGTCAAGGAGGGAAGACGGCTTTGAGCTTGCCATGGAAAGGCTCAGGTTGATAACCTACAAGGGAACATCTTATGAAGTGTCTCCCGCAGGAAGGGAGGAGGATGTGGAAAAGGTAGAGAGGGAGGACCTTATAAAAAGATGGCAACAGGTTCTGAAGGGTAAAAACGTTGTGGTGGCTGTGGTGGGAGATATGCCACTGGAAGAGCTAGAAAAAAGGTTCAGGACTATCTTTTCCAAGTTGCCACCCGGCGAGTTCAACCTTAGGGCGGAGGACAAACCCATAAAGGAAAGCTTGGTGGAGAAGGTTCAAAGGCAAGGTGCCCAGGCAACAATCCTGTGTGCCTTCGAAGGAGTTCCACTGAATAGCCCGGACTTTTTTGCCCTTAGGGTTCTAAACAGCATACTGGGGGATGGCATGACCTCCAAGCTCTTTGATGAGCTCAGAGAAAAGAGGGGATATGCTTACGCTACTTACTCTATGTTTCCCATAAGGCTGTACTCTCCGAGGGTCTTTGCATACATTGGCACCTCTCCGGACAAAAAAGAAAGTGCCCTAAAGGACCTGCTTTGGGTGGTGCAGGAGGCGGAGATCACCAACGAGGATTTAGACCTTGCCAAGAAGAAGATCATAGGTGGCTATCTTTTGGACAGGCAAACCAGAAGCAGACAAGCCTTCCAATTGGGCTTTTGGGAGGTAATGGGCTTTGGCTACAAAATGGACCAAGAGTATGTGAAATACATAGAAAATGTGCGCCTTGAGGATGTCTTAAGAGTAAGGGAGAGCCTAAAAAAAGCCCATCAATGCGTGGTGGTGGAGCCGTAGGTGAGCTTAATCACAGCATTGCATATTTGAGAAGTTATCTTTAAAAGCAATGGTTGAAATTCCTTTGGAGCTAACCCAAAAGTGTGTGAAGTGCGCCCTGTGTAAGTCCGTATGTCCCACCTATCCCTACATCCAAGAAGAGGCAGGCTACGCAAGGGGAAGGCTCGTCTTGGCGGAAATGCTTCTCAGTGGTGAGCTCAAAGACGAAGACGCATACAAGCACCTGGACCAGTGTGCCATGTGTAGAAGGTGTGAGTGGGTATGTCCCAACGGAGTGGAGTATAAAGAAATCGTAGCTACCGTCAGAAACACCCAGAGGAAATCCTTTGTTAAATCCGCCGGGTTAAAAAGCTTGGAGCTCTTGCAGTCGGAAGTAGGGCGAAAGGTAATCAAACTAACGGGCAAGCTGATGGAAAAGTTGCCCTTTGAGGAAGTAAAGGTGCCCTTTCCCACCGGTGCGGTAAAGTTTATGCCAAAGCCGGACGGGAAAGCCTTTAGCCTGAGGGGAAAGACCTTTAAGGCTGAGCAAGAAAGGGGTGTGCTTTTGTTCTTTACGGGCTGTATGATAGACGCCTTTTACTCAAAGACAGGGGAGAATGTTATAAAGCTTATGAACAAGGCAGGCTGGACGGTGGTGGTGCCAGAGGATATTAAATGCTGTGGTGCTCCACATTACTATTCGGGCGACAAGGAAGCCTTTGAAAGATTGAAAGAACACAACCTGAAGGAAATGGAAAAATACCAGTTTGATGGAGTGGTGGTAGCCTGTCCCACCTGCGGTGGTGCCCTCCAAGAGGACTATGGTCTGAAGAAAAAAGTATATGACTTTGCGGAGCTACTCTTTGAGGGCAAGCTAACCTTTAAAGGTAAAGGGACAAAAACCACCTTTCATGTGCCCTGCCACTCTTACAGTGCCATGAAGGTGAGCGATAAAGTCTTTTATGGCTTGCTAAAAAAGGTAGAGGGCGACCAGTTAATAAAGGGTGAAAAGGACAAATCCTGCTGCGGCTTTGCGGGGCTCTTTTCCATAACAAACCCAAAGCTATCCAAGAGCATACAACAGGAGAAGATTGAAGACCTAAAAAAGACGGGTGCAGAGGTGGTGCTTACCTCTTGCCCCGGCTGTGTGCTAAACCTTAGGGATGGCACAAAGGCAAACAAAACCAACCAAAAAGTTATGCACCTTGCAGATTACCTGGCAGATTGTTTATAATGTTTGCCAATGCTCAAGCAAGAGGATATAGTTGCAAGGAGCGTATCCATTGAGGTGGTCGGAGAGGTCCACCGTTGCAACGAGGGGGAATACTCCAAGTTCTACTGCCTACCAGTAAAGATCATCTTTGACAACGGCGAAGAAAAGGAGTATATGCTGAGGGCTCACGGAGAACCAAAAACACTGCTTGACTTTTTGGAAAACAAGAAGGGAATAAAGGACAAGATGGAAAAATCTTTCTTTCTTTTGAAAAACGGAGAGATTGTTTACGGAAGCTACCTTTTACAATTGGTTAATGGTTAGCAATGTGTTTGATTGCCTTGCACTACAATTCACAATGCAGGGCAAGACGGAGAGAGGAGTTAATTCAAAGTTCAAAGCGCGGTTCCATTAACTGACCACTGCATTATTCTTTTCTCTGCAAGCCTAACATAATCTTCGTTAATTTCGTATCCTATGTAAAACCTACCTGTCTTTAAACATGCTAATGCGGTTTGTCCGCTACCCATAAAAGGATCAAGCACAACATCTCCTTTAAAACTGTAAAGCTGGATAAGTCTATAAGGAAGTTCCACAGGAAAAGGAGCAGGATGCCCTATCTTTTTTGCTGTTTCAGGTTTCATATACCACACGCTCCTTGTAAACTCTAAAAACTCTTCTCTTGTTATAGTATCTTCCTTATTTTCTGTTTTGGGTCTTTCAAAGAACTTCTTAGAAAATACAAGTATGTACTCGTGTTCATCCCGAAGTGTTGGATTTTTTGCAGACATCCATGTGCCCCAAGCAGTTGAAGGCGCACCACCACCCTTTTTCACCCATATTATCTCCCCTCTCATGAGAAATCCCAGGTTAAGCATATCTTCTATGATAAAAGCGTGCAGTGGTATGTAGGGTTTTCTACCAATATTGGCAATGTTTATACAAGCCCTACCACCCGGAACGAGCACTCTGTATACCTCTTTCCATACTCTTCTTAAGAATTCCCTATACTCCTCAAGAGTCATATCTTGATCATACTCTTTCCCAACATTGTACGGAGGAGATGTGATCATAAGATGCACAGAGTTATCAGGCAACTCGGACATACTCTCTGAAGACTTACAAAATATCCTGTTTAATATCTCTTTGGGCAAATTATTTTCCACATATTGGACAGGTTCGTTGCAAAATTCTTTGTAAATCTTTCTTTCGTAGAATGGTGATGAGTCATGGGCTATCCTGCCACCACTTCCAAATTTGGAAGTTTTAGTATTTATTCTTCTTGCCATAGCTCAACCCACCTTACATATGGATCATAGTTTATTTTATCAGGTATCCGCCAATCAATTTCTATGTTTACGCTTAGTGGATGACTGATACAAGCACCAAGAGCTTCCGAATTTATTTCTATACCTCTAGGGTTTGTTCCTCGCTTAGGAAGTTTAAAATATCTCTGGACACCGTAGGAGTTAAAGATTTCCCTCTGAACTTTTAAAGGCACATAAGAGAAAACACCTGTATTGTTCCAAACTACTTGAATAAATATTAGATCACAGGTGGGAGTATAGTCTTTGACGAACTCTTCCACTTTTTGCCAATCAACCGTCCAGACAATCTTAACACCACTTAAACCTTTGCCAGATTTAGTTTTTATAGATATAGGGTTATCATGTCCCTTTAGTATAACATCCGCCTCTGGGAAAGTTATAGGTATGTTGGTTATTACGTTTTCTTTGCCAAACTTATAGATGAGTAAAGCTACTATTATCCTCTCCCGTAAACTTCCTACTTCCATTCCTGTGTGCCCGCCCCTGGAACTTTCAATCTCAGCTATTCTAAAAAGATATGGTAGCTTCCTCTTTATTTTTGACACCCAGAGTTCATTTTGTAAGAAAGGTGTTAAAAGGTCAGCCATTTTATCTCTTCACCATTTTAACTTGAACGCTCTCCAATAATAGCATTATAAAGCTTTCCATCTCTCTTCACTGCGAGATCAATGCCCGTGTCCTACGGAATTAAGCCTCTTTGATATACCCATTTATTTTGTAGATAAAAAGTTGAAATCCTCCCCGCAAGGTAAAAGCCCTTAACCAATGAACTTCTTGAGACCAAACCTAAAGTTTCCCTCTGCGTATCGGTTAAACTCCTCATCGCTAACCTCAAGGGCAAACTTCCAAAAGTTTAGATTTTTATCGTCAAAGCGGTGCAAGTTTTCAAGAAAGGTCTTTTTAAGCTCTTCCTTTGAAAAAGCCATTAAGAGTTCCACAGGGTTGTGATACATCATCGCCCTTACGAGAAGCTCCTCTTCGTCTTGCGTCCTATCCCATGCGTATCTTTCAAGGATGGCTTTTCTTTCAGAGGACATCACAAAAAATAGTTTAACGCCCAAATTTTTCCTTCACTATGGCTATGTCCCTCTCTATCTGCTTTATTAGCTCATCCTTTGAGGAGAACTTTTTCTCTTCTCTCAAAAAACCCAAAAATTCCACCTTTAGCCTTTCTCCGCGAAGGTTTCCCTCAAAGTCCAATATATGAACTTCTAAAACCTTTGTTTTTCCGTCAAAGGTTGGTCTAAAGCCGTAGTTGGCTACTCCCAAAAATTGCTCATTCACCCTGACCGCATAGACACCCTCCTTTAAACACAAGTTTTCCGAAGGTCCCAAATTGGCGGTAGGGTAGCCGAGGGAACTGCCCCTGCCGGAACCTCTGACTACTTTTCTCTTGACCCAGTAATTTTCTCCAAGATATTCACTGGCTTCCTCCAATCTCCCGCTGTGCAAAAGCCTCCTTATGTATGTGCTACTTATTATGTGCCCGTTTTTGTAAAAGGGCTCTGCAGTTTCCACTTCAAAGCCAAGCCTTTGCCCCATTTCCTTTGCCAATTCCACCTCTCCTTCCCTTCTGTAGCCAAACCTCCAGTCATACCCCACAAGAAGATACCTACACCTTAGCCTTTCAAAAAGCACGTGCTTTAAAAAATCCTCCGCCCTGATGTGGGAAAATTCTCTGTCAAAGTTTATAAAAACCACCCTGTCTATGCCAAGCCTTAGCATTCTTTCAGCCCTCTCTAAGGGGTCCGTAAGCTCGCAGGGTTGCTGTCCTGGAGAGAGAACCTTTGAGGGATGGGGATAAAAGCTCAGAACACAGCTTTTTAGTCCTCTCCTTTGGGCATTTTCTATTAGCTTCTTTAAAAGATACTGATGCCCAAGATGGACACCGTCAAAGACACCCACCGTTATGGCATGTTCCTCTTCTAGCCCTTTGTAGCAGGGAAGATCCTTCAGGCATTTAGAATTTACCTTGAGGGACACTACCTTTTCCATAGCTTAAGAACCTTCTCCCAAAAGCTAACCTCCTGACTTACCTCAACCCTCTCTTCCACTATGAACCTGTCAAGGTAGTCATCCAAGAGGGTAAATCGGTCGCAAACCTTCCTGAGAATGTGAGAACTGGTGCTTTTAAAGGAGGCGTTTTCTACCCTTTTGCCCAAGCCCTGAATTTCCTCCACCGTGTAGGAAAAATCGCTGTCGCCTGTTACCAGTATGGCGGTATCGTACGCGTTTTTGTATGCCAAACTCAGCATATCCGTAGCTAACATAATATCCACTTCCTTTTCCAAAAACTCTCCACTTGGAAGCCTTCTCAGGCGGGCGGTTTTTACCTTTAGACCCTGCAAGGCTAACTCCTCCAAAAAGCGCTTTTGCCTGAGAAAGCTCTCCCATTCGGGGGAGTTTTTCTTTAGATCCTTCTCTTGGGGCACCGCGCCGTAAAAGTAAGCCCTAATGAGCCTTCTGTCTTCAACCAAAAAGCCCACCAACCTGCTGTAATCTATCTTTATGTTCAAGGACCTTATGGCATGAAAGATATTTGAACCGTCTATAAATACAATTACCCTTTCTACCATAAAGGAAAGTTTATATCCTCCACCTTAGAAGGGCTCCCACGCCATCAAACTTCTTCTGAAGGTCTTCCTTGACTATTACCTCCACAACCGCCCTTTCTTCCAAGGCAAGCTCTAAAACCTCATCTACTATATCCTCAACAGGATAGGGCTTTTCTTCTGTGGGACACTTAGGCTCCAACACGGGAATGTTAGAGACTGGACAGAAGTAGCCAGACCTTTCAAAATTCTCTGCCACCAAAAGGGTCTTCACATTACCCATGTATAACTGTTCTAAGACCTTAGACAATCCCTCTACCGCAAGTCCTTTACCCTCAAGGTCCAATAGTGTATGTACAAGCTCCTCCTCCTGTTCTCTGTCTTTCTGCCATAACAGGTCCAACACCGCATCCCTTATGGTCTGCTCCGTTGCCTCCGAAGGATTAAGCCTCACATAGCCCACCAACATATCAAGGAGATAAGGATGGAGATGGTTTTCTATATCTTTTATATCCTCTCTTATACTGCCTATAACAAGCTTGTTGAACTTGTTCTCCTTCCAAGCTTCCATCAGTGCATCGTTGGCTATTTTGAAAAGCCTGTGTTTTTCCTCTTGGATCCTCATGTGAAATCTATACTCACCCATTGCATGCTGAACCATATTGGGTGCGGAAGCCCTTGAGGGCATGGAGTATTTGAACGTTCCCTGCGCACCCTTTAGGGATGCACCACCGCTGTGGAACTTGTGAGCCCTCGTTGCCAAAGGCTCTAAAAAGTCAGAAACCTCTCCAATGCCTTCAAAATCCACTAGGAAAAACCTAACATGCTTTCTGTCAATCAAAAGCACGCCAATGGTCCCCAGCTCCTCGTCTATAGCGGCAATCTCCCTCACTAAAGGATCCGGAGATACCATAAGTCTGTTTCTGTAGGTGTAAGGGAGCTTTATAGGAACGAATACCTTCTTGGCACTACAGGAAAACAGGGCAATCCCCCTACAGTTCTTCAGGTTCTCCGGTTCGCTTAAAAAATCCTCCATCTTTTCAAAGTCTTCTACCACAGAATTAAGCACGTCCCTCTCCAGTCCTCTAAGCTCCAAGCTTTCCCTTTGGGTTTTTACCATGTTATTAAAAACCCTCAAATACTTCCTATCGGTCCTATCCTCTGGGGCGAGGCGCAAATACAAGCTGGAAACAAGGTATGGTGCATACTGTTCTTTCAGTAAAATACCAAGGGCTTCCTTCAAGTTGTTCATAAGCCTTCCTCCTTAAAAATCCATGGGATTTGGTCTAAAGTTTCTATATTATAAACCGCCATAAAGAGCCTTTCTAAGCCCACAGAACAACCAGAAAACTCAGGAATTTTTGGTAAAGCTTGCAAAAGCTCTTCATCTACTGGCAGGTTTCTACCTTTGACCCATTCTTTCATCCTTTCCCTTATCTTTTGAGGGTCCCTCTCCTCCGTCCAGCCGTTAGCTATTTCTATGCCTTTTATGTAGAGCTCAAACCTCTCCGCATAACCATCCTTCACTACCCCATACATGGCAAGCTTTGAAGGAAACTTTATTAAAAAGGTGGGCTTTTCGGAAGCTAAACGCCTCTCCAATTCCAAATAGAGCCTGTAAAAGATGGTCTCCCAGTCTTCCTTGTCGTCAAAGTCATAGCCATAAGCCATTAGGTTGTTTTTTAATATCTCCTCCTCCTCAGATAAGACTATGCCCAAGTATTCTTCAAAAGCTTTCTCCAGCTCCAAAATCTGAAAGTTTTCAAAGCCAAAGAGATTTAAAAGCCCCTCCAAGTCCTCCATAAGCCCTTTGTAGTCCGCCCCCACCTTGTAAAACTCCAACATGGTGAATTCAGGTCTGTGCAATCTTCCATACTCTCCGTTTCTAAACACCTTTGTTATCTGAAACATATCCTTGGGAAAGCTCGCCAACAGTTTTTTCATAGCGTGCTCTGGAGAGGTATGTAGCCAGTAGCTTTTTGTTTGACCCTTCAAGGTTAGATCCACCTTAATAGGCTCTATATGCGGGTCTGCATTGGGATAGCTTTGCAAAATGGGCGTGGAAACCTCCAAGTATCCCTTTGAACGGAAGAATTGGCGCACCTTTTCCACAAAGTCCGACCAGGCGTAAAGCAATTGGTGGTTCATTTTATTATTATACTCAAACCAAGCACTTTAGCTAAACACGGTATTAGTCCTTAAACACATTCAGATATTCTTAAAAACTTATATAAGTGAAAGGTAAAGAAGATATAAGTAAAAATTAATACACATTCTTTGACAAAATCGTATATTAGTATTCAGTAAAAATTTATTTCAAAAAGGAGGTTTTACTATGGACAGACGGGGCTTTTTTAAGCTTTTGGGTATTGTTGGCTCAATACCTCTGCTGGGCAAGTTTGCCCACTCAGCACCGCCAAAATTAGGTTTTAAGGACCTAAAAAAAGAATCACAAATAAATGTAGTTTATCATGCGGATTTTGGGGATCCTCAAAGGTTTATGACTATGTTAGGTAATATAAGGAACCATCTATCTGTATACGATAACGACCCAACCAAGATCAAAATAGTGATAGTTGCCCACGGACAAGGTGTAAAGTTCTTCATGAAAGACTTAACAGGGAGCCCTTGGGAGAAAGAAAATCTTGATCCAAGAATAGGTGAAGGTGTTAGGGATCTAAACGCATACGGTGTGGACCCACTAATATGCAACATAACTTTAACAAGGTTAAAACTTGACCCTAATAAGCTTTATGACTTTTGCAAGATAGTCCCCTCTGGAGTGGGTACGGTAGGTGAGCTCCAGGCAAAGGGCTATGCATACATAAAAGTTCAATAACCTTCTATCTGAGGCGGGCTTTTAGCCCGCCCAATTAAAAACGGTATAATTCTTTTGTGTCCGCAAAGGCAAAGGTAATAGTTATAAAAAAATTTCTTGTGGGAGAGTGGGACCTGCTGGCTTACGCTTATGGAACTGTCGGGAGGTGCAAGATCTTTGTAAAAAGGGGCTTCCATCCGGAGGAATCTTACTGCGGTTTTTTTGAACCTTTTAACTTGCTGACTATAGATTATCACCAATCGGGAGACCTTCTCATCCTGAACGATCTCGTGTCCGCCAAGCTATACTCTTACTTAGCCTTAAAAAGCTACGACCGGTTTTTGTGGATGTCCAAGGTCCTTCAGACCATACTAAGGTGGGTAGCCTATTACGATAGCTCTATTTTTAAACTTCTACAAAGTTTTCTGCTTTTGGATGTAAAAAATCACAGAGTGTTTGATATAAAGCTAAAGCTTAGCCTGATAAAGGCTATGGGGATATATAGAAAGGTAGAAGATGTGAACCTTGCGGGTATAATAGAAAAGATTGATCAGGAAACTTCCCTTGATAGATTAGAAAGACTACGATTAAGCGAGCAAATCTACAGGTCTATAAACGAGATTTTGGAGGATATGCTAAAGGGCACCCTTGACTGATAAGCTCTTTTTAGTTATATTTTACCCAAGGGGGATTGCTATGAAAAAAGTCATTTTTCTACTTATGCTAAGTTTTTCACTGGTTGGCAACACCTCCATAACAAAGTTGGGTGTGGGTGGTCCTGGGAAAGCGGACGCGGAACCCTCGGAAATTTACTCTGACCCTTTAAAGGAACTGGACACGGAAAAGGTGGATGAACTTATAAGAAGGGAAATGTCTGTGGAGGAAGCCTTTAGGGAGTTGGCAGACATCAAAACTGTTGATATGGTCAAACCGGACATCTGGCCCGTGGTGGGGGTTATAACCTCCGATTATGGTTGGCGTGTTATGGGTAGGCGTAGGGAGTTTCATACAGGTGTAGACATATCTGTGCCTTATGGCACACCGGTTAGCACCTCCGCAGATGGTAGGGTAGTGTATGCGGGTTGGCTGAGGGGCTATGGATACACTGTTATAATCTACCATGGTTATGGTTTTGCCACGCTCTATGCCCACCTTTCAAGCCTATCCGTTAGTTATGGAGACAGAGTGGTGAAGGCACAGATCATAGGCAAAGTGGGTAATACTGGCAGGTCCTTTGGTCCCCACTTGCATTATGAGGTGATAAGATACGGTATGCGTCAGAACCCTATAGCCTATCTGCCTTAAAGGAGCCCTCTTCTTTTCAGGGCGTCTTCGTATATTCTTTTGTAAAGATGGTTCCACTCGGGCGTCCCTTCCACAATTCTCCTTGAGTAAGACTTTATTCTTTCCCTTACCTCTTTGTCTATTTCTTCCTCTTCCCTGAGGGCTTCCATAAGGATAGCCCTTATCCGAGATCTTATAATATGAGGTTCTTCGTATATTTCCACCGTGTCGTCCTCTAATATTAAATCCTTTATCATCCCTGCTATTTGGTTCATCCTCTCCCTCTTGTTTATGTTTATATTCATCTCCTCCGCAAGCTTGCTCCTAACAGCCTTGTAGGCGGTCCTGTAGTCTAGGCTTGCCTCCTCCACAAGGTCCATCTTTTCCTTTAGGATCTCCCTCGTTCTCTCATCAAGAAGTTTTTCTTCCTCCTCCACCTTTTTGAAAATGCTGATTATCTTCTTTTTGAACACATAAGGGTCCTCCGCTTCAATAATCCTCTCCTCCGTTAGTTCTCTTATGATCCTATCTGCAATGCGTTCCACCAACTTTTCAGGCAGTCTCATAATGTGTTAATTATATCACAAAAACCTCTCCAAAATTTCCCATACCTCCTGTGTATACTTGCTTTCTTTGTTGTTTATTATCAATGGGCTTTCAATTACAAGCCTGGGGTTTAGGTTCTTTACACCGGCTATGCGAACCAATTTAGCATGTTTGTCTGTAAATGAGTGGAAAAACTTTAAATATGCGGGCTTTATGTTTAAATTTTCCATAATATTGCAAGCTTCCAAAAGCCTAAAAGATGGAACAAGCAGGTTAATAAAACCTCCATCCTTCAAAATATAGCCACTTGCCCTCAAAAAGTCCTCCAGTTTTCCATAAGTTTCTGTGTGATACGGATTATTTTCTGTTGCACTTTGCTTTGGGTAAAAGGGTGGGTTCAGAACCACACAGTTTACACTCTGAGGTTTTAATTTTTTGTCTATTTCCTTAACATCCGCCTCCAAAAT
>JAPYWH010000060.1 GCA_028276475.1 Thermocrinis sp. | reverse complement strand
GAATTGCCATGTGTGAAAACATCTCAGAAATGCCAAACAGGTTTGCCAGGGCGTTGGAGATCAAGGCATCGTAATAGGCGGTCAAAGAAAAGGCTTTTACCGCCAAGTATTTTCTGTCTTCTAAGGTAAGGCTTTTTTCTTTGAGTTTTTGGGCAACCCAACGATAATCTGCAGGGTCGCAGACCACCAGGACCCTGTAAAAGTTCTTGGCGCTTGCCCTTATCAAGGCGGGACCACCAATATCCACAAACTCCATAAGCTCCCTCTCCTCTAAGCCTTCTCTGAGCTTTTCCTCAAAGGGATAAAGATTTACCACCACCACATCTATGGGCTCTATTCCAAGCTCCTTAGCCTGTCTTTTATCCTCTTCCACCCAATCCCTAATAAGTATTCCACCGTGAATAAAAGGATGCAAAGTCTTTACCCTTCCGCCGAGTATTTCGGGAAAGTTTGTGATCTGCTCTATCTCCCTTACCTTTAGCCCTCTTTCCGTGAGGTATTTTGCTGTGCTTGAAGAGGATACGACCTCATAGCCAAGCTCCTGTAAAGCCTTTGCCAGCTCCTCTACACCCTCTTTGTAATAGACAGAGATTAAAGCCCTCATGGAGTGTTTTATTATACTTCTATCCCATAGAGTTTTAGCTTTCTGTAAAGGTTGGAAAGGTCTATGCCTATTACCTCTGCCACCTTTTTTACATCTCCGTTGTATTCCCTGAGCTTTTTCTGTATAAAAAGTTTTTCAAATTTCTGCTTTGCGGTTCTCAAGTCCTTCTCTTCAAGGAGTTCTCTTAGATCTTCTTGATATGTTATACCCAAAAATCTCTCCACGTCTGCCTTTGAGACCTCTTCTCCCTCATGAAGTATGCACAGTCTTTCCACAAAGTTTTTGAGCTCCCTCACATTTCCCTTCCATCGGTGGGATTTCAAAAGTTTTAGGCTCTCTTCTGTGAAGTGCTTTTTGCAGTGGTATTTTTTCAAAAAGAATTCCACCAAGATGGGAATGTCCTCCTTTCTTTCCCTCAAGGGTGGGACCTCTATGACCACGCCCGCAATGCGGTGGTACAGGTCCTCCCTAAAGCTTCCTTCCTCCACCATGGCTTTTAGGTTCTTGTTGGAGGCACTTACTAGCCGAAAGTTGGAGGTTATTACTTGGTTTCCACCGAGCCGGCTGAACTGCTTGGTTTCTAAAACCCTAAGTAGCTTTGCCTGTGCCTTTGGGCTGAGGTCTCCGATCTCGTCCAAAAATAGGGTGCCCTCGTGGGCAAGCTCCAACTTTCCTTCCTTCCTTGAATGGGCGGAGGTAAAGGCACCCTTTTCGTAGCCAAAGAGCTCCGCCTCAAATAGTTCATCGGAAAGGTTGGCACAGTTCAGGTCAACAAAACGCCTTCTGCCTGAGAGCCTGTGTATCTGCCTTGCTACCAGTTCCTTTCCCACACCGCTCTCTCCGAGGATCAGCACGCTAAGTTCGCTTTTGGCTACCTTCCTTATGAGCTCCTTGACCGCCATTATTGCCCTGCTGTTTCCTACTATCTCCTCCCCTTCCTCTTCACCAAAGGAGAGCTCTAAAGCTTTTTTTAGTGTTAAAAGCAATCTCTCCATAGAAAAGGGCTTTTCAAGAAAGTCGTAGGCACCTTCCTTTATGGACCTTACCGCATGCTCCGTCTTTCCGTGCCCAGTGATCACAATTATGGGTGAGAGGGGCAGTTGTTCCCTGAGTTCTTTTATAAAGTCCAAGCCGTTGCCGTCCGGTAGCCAAAGGTCCAAAAGGACTCCATGAAAATACTCCCTCTGAATTAACTCCCTGGCTTTTGCTATGCTTTCTGCTATGCCCACCTCGTAGCCTTCCTCCAGAAGGATAGTTCGCAAAGCCTGGCTTACGCTTTTATCATCCTCCACCAAAAGTAGCTTGCTTTTAGGATTTAAAGTGGTCAAAGCCCTGTGCCTCCAAAGGAACTCCGTCCAAAAACACACCTTTTCCCTCCTCCACAGTGCCTATTTGGGTCATATCCAAAAAAGGGTTTAGCCTAGAGGGAGGGTGTGTAAAAAGCAGTTGATAGTCCTCTCCGCCCCTTAGGGCGTAGCTGTATGGGTCTTTGCCGTGCCTTTTGGCATACTCCAAAAGCTCCTTTGAAAGTGGCAGTCTTTCCTTTTGGACAGAAAACCTTAAACCGCTTCTCTTTGCCATGTGTTGGGTGTCCGAGGAGAGCCCGTCGCTTATGTCCATGCTGGCGTTGGCATACTTGGAAATGTGGGCGATGTAATCTATCCTTGCGGTAGGTCTTAGATGTCTTTCTATAAGCCTGAGCTCAAAGTCTTCGTAGTGCTTCCTTTCCATCAAAATCAGCTCCAAACCCGCAAGGGCATCCCCCAAGGTGCCACTTACAAAAATACCATCCCCCACCTTGGCACCACCCCTTCCTACAAACCTTTCCGCCAAGCCCACCCCAAAAAGGTCTATGCCAAGACGTTCCGACTTGACCACATTACCACCCACAAGCTTTACACCGTAAAACTCACAAGCCCTTGTGATACCCTCATAAAGCTCATCCACCTTTTTTAACTCCACATCGGGCAAAAGAAGGGTAATCAGCAAATAAAGAGGCTTTCCGCCGTTGGCTATGAGGTCGCTCACGCAGGCACTTACCCCCTTCCAACCTACCGCAGACATGGGATAAGAACCTAAAAAGTGCCTCCCCTCCAAGAGGGTATCACAGCTCAAAAGCAAGAGGTTTTCTCCCACCTTTACACAGGCGGTGTCGTCTCCCACCTCCTCAAGGGAAAACCGGCTTTTCAGATGCTCTATGAGCCCAAACTCGCCAAGTTGGGAGACCTTCATTCTATGAATATCTGCCCCTCTATGGGCTGGACTATTACCCCTTTCTCTTCCAAGAACTTTATTGCCCTGTCTATTTCCTCTGCTTCTCCGTCAATTTCAACGGTTAGAATACCCGTATCCTTTGACACCTTTGCAGTCCTTATGTTTACCACCACATCAAAGTTCTTGCAGAGGGCACAGAGCAAGGGCTCCTTTACCTTGTCTTCCGGATAAATAAGCTGAACCCTGATAAAGTTCATAGAAAGATTATAATCTAAACTCCCCAAAGCAAAGGTGGGCGGTGTAGTGCTTTTTTATGCGGATGACCAACTCACTGTCCATCCTTTGGGCATGCCTTTGCAAAAGCCTTAGCCCCAAGCCCATGCCTCCTTTTGCATTTTCCACAAAGTCATTTCTCACGCTGAAGAGCACTCGGTCCTTGCCCACGGAAACCCTCAGATGGACAAAGCTCTTTGAATACTTTATGGCGTTGCTAAGGAGGTTATAAAGCACGTCCTCCAGAGTTCGTTCGTCCGTATGCAAGTAAAGATCTTTTCCTTTTCTGAAGATAAACTTTTTTTCCTTTACCTCATCCTCAAAAAAGCTAAGCACATTCTCCAGAACACTCCAGAAATCCACCCAAACCTTAACAGGCTTTAGTTCTTCCTCCGATAGCCTGAGGATCAAGCTAACGTCCTTCTCAAGCCTCTTTATACTCCTTTGCATCCTACCCAAGGCTTGAGGAGAGTTGGTTTTTTGCAAAAGGTTAAGGTTTGTCTTTTGAACCGCCAGAAAGTTCCCAAGCTTGTGGCTTATGGACTTTATTAAAAACCTGCCAAACTCCCTGCCCTC
>JAPYWH010000059.1 GCA_028276475.1 Thermocrinis sp. | reverse complement strand
CGTTGCCCCAGATATAAACTTCCGCTTCGTAGGGATGGTTGACTTCCTTTTCCTTTCTGCAGAGCTCCACCGCAGACATTACATCATCCCTCACCTTCAGGACGATTTCGTAATCCTTCAAGATCTCTTGGTCCTTTAACCCTTCCTTTGGTGTTGGGATGGTGTGCAAAAAGACGCTTTCTGGCAAGGATGGGTCAATCTTTCTCAGGTGCTCCCAAACCTCCTCCCCTGTAAAGCTCAAAAAGGGTGCCATCAAAAGGGTTATAGTCTTTGCCATTTCAAAGAGGACCGTTTGGGCAGACCTCCTCTCCCAAGAGTTGCTCGCATACACATAAAGCCTGTCCTTTAGCACATCCAAATAGAAGGCAGACAGCTCCAACGCACAGAAATTTCTAATCAGGTGCAAAACTCGGTGGAAGGTATAGTTTTCGTAAAAGTTCAAAGACTGCTCTATTATCCCCTGCAGGTAAGAGATTGCCCATCTGTCCAGGTGATGAAGTTCCTTGAAGGGTACCGCCTTTGAGGGTTCAAAGTCGTAGAGGTTCCCGAGGAAAAACCGTAATGTGTTTCTTATTTTTTTGTAGTCTTCAGTTAGCCTTTGCAGAATACCTTTGCTGAGCCTTACATCCTCGGAGTAATCCTCGGAAGCTACCCACAGCCTGAGTATGTCTGCACCGTATTGCTCTATTACCTCCTGCGGTGCGATCACATTGCCCAAGGACTTTGACATTTTTCTGCCCTGCTCATCCACCGTAAAGCCATGGGTCAGAACAGCCTTGTATGGTGCGGAGCCATAGGACGCACACGATTCCAAAAGGGAAGCCTGAAACCAGCCCCTGTGTTGGTCGGAGCCCTCCAGATATAGGTCCGCCTTTTCTATACCCCTAGGTCTCAGCACAAAGGCGTGAGAAGAGCCAGAGTCAAACCAAACATCCAATATGTCTTCCTCTTTTACAAACTCCTCCGAACCACACTTGGGACACTTATAGCCCTCGGGAAGGAGCTCTTTAGCACTGAGTTCAAACCAAAGGTCTGCACCATCGGGATGATTTTCCACCAACCGGGCAACCCTTTCAAAGACCTCCTCCCCCGCCACCACATGCCCACAGTTTTTGCAATAAAAGACCGTAATGGGAACACCCCAATATCTTTGCCTTGATATGCACCAATCGGGTCTGTTTTCCACCATAGCCCTTATGCGGTTTGCCCCAGAGGCTGGAAACCATTGGACCTTGTCTATCTCCTCCAAGGCGAGCTCCCTTAGACTTTTGCCGTTAACAGAAGCAGACATGGATATGAACCACTGAGGGGTAGCCCTAAAGATCACTGGGTTTTTACACCTCCAGCAGTGTGGATAAGAGTGGGTGTATTTTTCTTCGTGCAGTAGTAGGTTCCTTGCCTTTAGGTCTTCTATGATAAGTGGGTTTGAGGAGAATACTCTAACACCGATCAAAAACTCCGGTGCATGCGGGATGAATTTCCCTTCGTCATCCACGGGTGCAAAGGGCTCCAAGCCATACCTTAGACCTACTATATAGTCCTCTCTACCGTGTCCCGGTGCCATATGCACCAACCCAGTGCCAGCGGTAAGTTCCACAAACTCAGAAGGATAAACCTTCCCAATTCTCTCTCCGTAAGGTGTGTAATACTCCAAGCCCACCAATTCTTTACCCAAAACCTCCTTAACCACCTCTCCCTCAAGCTTTACCTTTTTCTTTACCTCCTCAAGGAGTGCCTTGGCAAGGATGTAGGTTTCCTCTCCCACTTTATAAAAGACATACTCAAAGTCCTCCCCTACCATAACCCCAAGGTTGGCGGGCAGGGTCCAAGGGGTGGTGGTCCATATGAGAAGGTAGGTGTTGTCTTGATCCTTGAGGGGAAACTTTACATATATGCTTGGGCTTTCCTTTTCGTAGTATTCTACCTCTGCCTCCGCCTCGGCGGTCTTGTCGTATATACACCAATAGACTGGCTTTTTGCTTTTGATCACCAAGCCCTTTTTAAAGAGCCTTCCCAGTTCCCTTATCTCCTGTGCCTGATATTTTGGGTCCATGGTTATGTAGGGCTTTTCCCAATCTCCCAAAACACCCAGCCTTATAAACTCCTCCTTTTGAATTTCCACAAACCGGTTTGCGTAATCCCTGCAGAGCTTTCTAAAGGCGGTCTTTGACATATCCTCCTTTTTGAGCTTTTTTGCCTTCAGTTCCTTTTCCACCTGCTGTTCTATGGGTAAACCATGGCAGTCCCAACCGGGCACATAATCAACCCTGTAGCCCCTCAGGAGCTTATACTTTACGATGATATCCTTTAGGATTTTATTGAGGGCATGCCCTATGTGAATATGCCCGTTGGCATAGGGCGGTCCATCGTGCAACACAAAAATTCCTGCATCCTTTCTCGCGTTTTGCACCCTTTGATAGAGCCCTTCCCACTTCTTTAAAATCTGCGGTTCCCTTTTGGGAAGGTCCGCTTTCATAGGAAAGTCAGTTTTTGGAAGGTTCAGAGTATCCTTGTAGTCCATACAGATATTATAAAAACAAAGGGGGCAAAGCCCCCAAAGGATTAGCTTTTAGAACTTCCAGTTCAGACCAATAGAAATGGCATTTTGGGCATTTTGGGCTTCCACAAACATTGGTCCCGCTGTGGCGGACACCTTTTTGTTAAAGGCGTGTTTGTATGCAAGGTCTATGCTGAAGTTCTTGGTGAATTCATAACCAAGACCAAGGGTTATGTGATGCTCTGTGATAGCTGGAAAGCCTATCAGGTTAAACCAAGCGATTTGGAAATCGCTAAAGGGCGCAGCAAAATTTGGAATGTTGTTGGCATTCATAGGGTTTTTGGCTCCGCCCCTTATAGGAGACTTTCCGTAGTTGTATCCTGCCCTGAGGGCGAGCTTTTGCGTTGGTTTAAACTCACCACCCAAACCTATAACCCACTGGTCCTTCCATTGGAACTCTTTGTATCCCTTTGCGTTCTTCCAGTTTATCCACCTGATGTCCATACCCACCTTGAAGTTATCCATAGGCTTTACACCAACACCAAAGGCAAGCTCTTGGGGTTGGGTTAGCTTGAGGTCTTCAAAAGTATTATCATTATTAGTATCAAACACTCTCTTATAAGTCATATTCACTGGGCTTTGGTAGGTCAAACCCGCATACACAAAATCTCCCATGTTGTAGGCAACACCAAGCTGGGCACCAATGCCGTAGGTTTGAGACTGTCCGCCACCCGCATTCCAGCAAACTGGGCCTGGAGGTGGAGTGCACAGATTAGCCCCCATATCCAAGGAGCCATAAGCCAAATGCACCGCACCGGATACAGAAATGGCATCGTTTACCTTGTAGGCAAGGGCTGGTATAATTCTCATGAACTGTAAAGTGGTGTGCATATTGGCAAGCCTTGGGTCCTTGTTCCTATAATCCACACCCATACCAGATACGCCAAAAGCACCCACACCGACGGTGATCTTATCGTTTATTTGATGCACTATTCCCACTTCGGGAACCACAAACATCTTTGACTGGCTGGTGGCAGATGCGGGTGGGTTCATAGGACCTCCAGGAGTTACATTACTCTTCGCCTTTACTTCGGGCATAAACAGAATTCCTCCAAAGCTAAGGTTAAAGCCCTTGTAGTAGGTCATCCATGCGGGGTTTCTGAAGATGCTGTCGGTGGGT
>JAPYWH010000020.1 GCA_028276475.1 Thermocrinis sp. | reverse complement strand
GAGTTCAATGGGGCTTTCACTATGAAATACTCCAAGTTGGAAAGCTCTTCCAAGAGCTGAACATCAAGAGGATTTTTCATTTACACACCTCCTAAGGGATATTTTAACTTATCTTATTTTTTATGCTGGTTAGGTTGAACATAGAGAGGTTCCTTCTCATAGAAGGGCAGGAGCTATTCTTTGATAAAGGTCTCAATGTGATCACGGGGGAGACGGGAACAGGAAAGTCTATGACCTTTTCTGCCCTTTTGTTTTTGATGGGGGAGCAGGGGGATTACGAGGAAGGCACTTCAGTGGAGGCGGAGATAGTCTTAGAGGATGAGGACTTCATCCTAAGAAGGGAGATAAACAGAGGAAGGAGCAGGTTTTACCTCAATGGACTAAGTAGCACCCAAAAGGTGGTCAAGGAAATCCTCTCAAGGGCTTTACTCTTCCAGGAGCAGGACGACAGGCTAAGAATTTTGAGAAGGGACTTTCAGAGGGATGTCTTTGATAAAAGCACGGGAGCCATTGAACTGAGAAAAGAGTTTGAAAAGATCTACCAGCAGTTAAAGGAGGTGGAAAAGGACTTGGAACAACTTGCCCACCTGGAGAGGGAAAAGGACCTCCGGCTCAGAATACTCAAAGAGGAGTTAAAGGATATTGAAAGGGTGGGATGGTCGGAGGAGGAATACGAGAGGGCTTTGGAGGTGCTAAAAAAGTATGCAGAGGGGGAGAGGATCAACAGGCTATCCCTTGAGGGGGTTGCACTGCTGGACGAAGTGTTAATACCCGGTCTGAAGAACTTGGCAAAGCTCTTGGAAGGTCTTGGACTGAGCCAAGAAAGAGAGACGCTCACGCAGGTTCAGGAGGAATTTCTTGAACTCAGAAAAAGGCTCTCCAACCTTTATGAAAGCTGGGACCTTGAGGAAATAGACCGGCTCAACCAGAAGGTCTTTGCGGTGCAGGGCTTAGAAAGAAGATACAAAAAAAGCTACAAAGAAGTTTTAGGGCTTGCGGAAGGGCTCAAAGAGGAGATAAGGAGTTTAGAAAGCATAGAGCTGAACCTTGAGGAGCTTCAAAGCAAGAGGGAAGGGCTAAGGGCTAAGCTCAGGGAGGTGGGACAAAGGCTCAGTGCCAAGAGAAGGGAAGAAAAGCCTGCCTTTGTGGGCATGGTGATGGATAGCTTAAAGGAGCTTGGTTTGGAAAAAGGGGTCTTTGATGTGCTCTTTGAAGAAAGAGAGGGACCCTTTGGCTTTGAGGATGTAAGGTTTTTGTTTTCCTCCTCTGGGGGAACACCCAAGGACTTGGCAGAGGTTGCCTCCGGCGGGGAAATATCCCGTTTAGCCCTGGGTTTATTTTTGCTATCTCCGGTAGCCCAAACCTACCTTTTGGATGAGATAGATGTGGGCATAAGCGGAGAGACCTCCCTCAAAATGGCAAAGTTTTTGAAAAGGCTATCCTCAAAAATGCAGATTATAGCCATAACCCACTCGCCCGCCCTCGCGTCAGCAGGAGACAAACACTTTAAAACCTACCGGGAGGGCAACCAAGTCTTAATAAAAGAGCTCGGAGAGGAGGGGCGTTTGCAAGAGGTGGCAAGGCTCATGGGCATAATAAACAACCAAACCCTTAAAGGTGCGGTGGAGCTTATGAGAGAGGTAAGCGGTGTTTGAGGATGTCCTTCTGGCAAAGGAAAAAGTTGGAAGCTTTGTCCGTAGAAGGCTGGAGGAGTTTGAGAACTTGGGAAGGTTCGGAGAAACCTACTTTAACTTTAAGCCCTTTTTGGAGGCGGAGTATAAGGCAGACCTATTCTCGGAACTTTGCTTTTGTTTGCTAACCGCCAACTCCTCCGCAAGCCTTGGCATAAAGGCACAGATGCAAATAGGAACGGAGGGGTTTAAAAGTTTGAGCTTGGAGGAGCTAACGGAAATTCTCTCTTCCCTTGGTCATAGGTTTGCCCGCCAGGGGGCAGAAAGGATCGTAAAGGCAAGGGAAAGCTTTCACAGAACCTTAGGGCTTTTAAAGGATGGCTCAAATCCGCAAGAACTCAGGGACCTTTTAAGTGATGCTCGCTCCAAATACAAAGTGGAGGGCTTTGGGCTAAAGGAAGCATCCCACTTTTTACGAAACATCGGCTGCAAGGATGTAGCAATAATAGACAGACACATATTCAGGTTTTTGAAAGAGAAAAGGCTCATTCCAGATTACAAAACCATGACTAGGAAAATATACCTCCAGTCGGAGAAGGTCCTCAAGGAAGTGGCACAAGGGCTTGGTATGAGTTTGGCAGAACTTGACCTTTATGTGTTCTATCTAAAGACGGGAAAAGTGTTAAAGTAGGGCGAGCTTTTCTATGGGGATTTTTTTGAGGTTTTCAAGTCCGTAGGGGTCTTCCACCCTTGGAATGCTGAGCCCTTGGGTGGGTTCTTCAGGGCAGTTTATAACCCTCCTTGTTTTTATAAAGCTGTTTTTTTCTAACATCTGTGCCTCTTGGAGGGCTAAGGGCTCCTGCCTTGCAACCGCAAAGAGCAATCCCTTTTCCCTCAAGGTTTCCGCCAAGAATTTTACCTTTTGAAGCCTTTCTTTGAGAAGTTGGGGTAGGTTTCTCTTCCTGTTCATAAACCGGTCTATTTCCTCCTGCCGATGGCTGAGCTGGACCAAAAACTCAAGCCACTCTTGAACCAAGTTTAGAGAATCAAAAAACCTGAGCACCTGTCCAGTGGGTGCAAAGTCCAAAACTACATACTCATACTGGGGCAAAAGCTCAGAAAGTTTATCAAAGACCGCAGTTTCCAAAGAGGTGGGAGAGGAGGAAATCAAGGACGCAAACCTTTTTGCACCCTCCAAGACAGAGAGAGAAAGAACCTCCTCCAAACCCTTTAAAACCCTATCTACATAGCACCGGGCTAAGCTCTGGGCATCAAGCTCCACCGCGTAAAGGTTTGGGATAACTTGAGTAATATTGCTTCCTACCGATGTTTTGAGTATGCCAGAAAGGGAATGTGCTGGGTCCAAGGAAGCCAAAAGGGTTTTACCCTTCTCAGAAAGCCATAGGGCTAAGGCGCAGGCTAAGGTGCTTTTACCAACGCCTCCCTTCCCTCCAAACATATAAACCCTTTTTAACAGCACGGCAGAAAGTCAAGCTTGGAGTGGTCTATGCCCAAGGTTCGGTGCCAAAGGTGAAATTCAGACAAAAGCTCCGGATAAAGGTCCAAAAGGTATATACCTAAGGGATTGTCAAGACCGAACCATTCTAAGAACATAGAAAAGAGGAGGGCAGACCTCAGGTCCCTGAAGTCCGCCTCCACGGGTTTTTTGAAGTGAAGTTGGACAAACTCCGAAAAGAGTTCTCTTACTTTACGCTCAAGATCCACTGGGCAAGTTGTTTGGCTTCTGCGTCAGACACATTTTGAGGAGGCATTGGCACAGAACCCCAAACGCCCGCACCACCTTTCTTGATCTTGCCCGCCAAGTAATCCACAGCGTCAGCCTTGCCCGCATACTTCTTTGCTACGTCCGCATAGGAAGGTCCCACCTTCTTTGCCTTTAGGTCGTGGCATGCCATACAGCCCTTTTGTTGGGCAAGCTGTTGGCTGGCAAAGGATACGCTTGCGAGACCTACTGCCAATAGTATGAGTGCCTTCTTCATGATAACACCTCCTAAATAAGGTTATTCTGTATATTATAATAGGAAAAGCCACATGAAAAAATCATGAAAATTGGCGTCTTTGACTCGGGCGTAGGTGGGCTAACCGTTTTAAAAGCCCTAAGGGAAGAGTTGCCCTTTGCGGATTTCTTTTACTTGGGGGATACCGCCCGAGTGCCCTACGGTGGCAAGTCCAAGGAGACCATCCAAAGATACAGCCTTGAGTGTGCGGAGTTCCTCCTGTCCTTTGGCATAGGGTTATTGGTGGTTGCCTGCAACACCGCTAGTGCATACGCTTTGGAACTTCTAAGGGAGAACTTAACCATACCCGTGGTTGGGGTAGTCCAGCCCGGCGTTGAACAAGCCCTGAAGGTCTCAAAGACCAAAAGAATAGGTGTAATAGGCACAAGGGGTACGGTGCAAAGTGCTGTATATCAAAACCTTTTAAAGGAACAGGGCGCACAGCCCATAGCCAAAGCTTGCCCCCTCTTTGTTCCATTAGTGGAGGAGGGTATAATCAACGGCAAAATTGCCCAAAGCGTAGTGGAGTACTACTTGGAAGGGTTGAAGGGTAAGGTGGATACACTCATACTTGCCTGCACCCACTATCCCCTATTAAAAGAGACCATAAGGGAGTACATGGGAGATGTGGAGATTGTGGATTCTGCCCAAGCGGTTGCCCAAGAAGTCAAAAAGTTGGCAAAGAACGAGGGGAATGGGACCCTGAGGCTCTTTTTTACCGACAACTCACCCAACCTAAGCCATCTTATAAAGCTGATCCTTGGAGAGGAGCAAAGCTACGAGACCATACCTGTCCTTTGTAAGCTCTGAACATGCGCGCCCTGGTGCAAAGGGTAAAGGCTTCTTGGGTGGTGGTGGACGGTAAGGAAGTGGGAAGAATAGAAGAGGGGCTGAACATACTCCTTGGGGTCAGGGTGGGAGACAAGGAGGAAAAGGTAGATAAGCTGGTGGAAAAGGTGGTGCATCTTAGAATATTTGAGGACGAAAAGGGTAAGTTTCAGTATTCCCTCTTGGATGTGAAAGGTTCCGCCCTTGTGGTTTCCCAATTTACCCTGTATGCCAACACTCAAAAGGGCAGAAGACCCAGCTTTGAGGAGGCAGAAAAGCCAGAGAGGGCAAAAGAACTCTATGAACTCTTTGTCAAAAAGCTGTCCCAGTATGTGCCTGTGCAGACGGGCATCTTTGGTGCCCATATGGAGGTTTTCATAATAAACGACGGACCCGTAACCATCCTCTTGGAGGTTTAAAGCTCAATCTCCAAGAGCATACCAAAGGGCACTGCCAGACCGTTCAGATATAGGGCTCCCGGTCTAAGAAGGGGCAATAAGTTCAAAAGCCCCCAATCCCTCTCTCCAAAGAACACGGACACCGCGTCTAAATCGTTCTTGGAAATCAAACGGAATATGGCTTGTGTGTTTATCTGAGAAAGTATGTATTTATTCAAGTTTGCGGGTCTTTGGGTTATGGCTACAAGCCCAACGCCAAACTTTCTACCCTCCCAGGCGATCCTCTTTGTCATCTGAAGGGCTATGTTTTCCCTTCCCGTAGGCAGGTCAATGGCACCCCTCTCCGGTGCAAAGTTGTGGGCTTCCTCAAGGACTATGATCCGCCTCCCACCATCCTTCATTGAAGAGAGGAATATCTCCTTCATGATAAGCCCCACTATGTTCAGGCGGGATTCTGGGTCTGCCAGATCGCTCAAATCACATATAACCAGTGGACTTTTAGAGTTCACCACCTCCTTTGCCCTTTCCCATATTAGCCTTTGATTTCTCACTGCATCCTCTCCAAAGTCCCTTAAGAGAAGCTCCAAAAGGTCTTCCGCCTGCTCTTTAATGTCCGCGGGTGCATCAAGGAGAATATCCTCCAAACTCCTTTCACTATAGGCGATCTTTTCCAAATCTGGCTTTAGGGACCTTCTTATTTTCCCAAAGAAAGCCCGCTCTTGGGAGGATCTTTCTCCCACTTCAAAGCCATACCTCTTAAACAGCTCCTTTATGTCCTCCGCACCTACGGGAAAGAGGGTATAGGGAAACTTCACATAATCTATGAATTCCTCGTTTTCTTTCAGCTTTTTGAAATACTCTCCAAAAAGGTCTATGACAAAAACTTGGGCGTAGCCTTTGTCCTTTATGTCCTTTAAAAGCCGAACCACAAAGGTGGTCTTCCCAGAACCTGTGGTGCCAAGCACCGCCATGTGCATTGTGGCAATCTTTGTAAGGTCAAAGTAGGCGGGTGTGCCCACGCCAAAGAGCTTGCCCGCAAAGACCTTAACTTCCATCGGATAGCCGGACATGTTGGTGCCCATAAGTTCCTTTAATTCCTCCTCTTCTTCCATCCTTACAAACTGGGTGCCCACTTCCAAAGTCTTCAAGGGAACTCCAAAAAGGCTCTCCTTTTCCTTTTCCCTGTGCTTTATGTATTCGCAAACTACATGAACCTTCCCCACCTTTATTCTTCCACCCTCCTCCGCTATGCTGTTTATGAGGGCAACCACCCAGTCCTTTTGAAGGCTACTTAGCTTTAGGCTAAGGCTATCGGGACCCAAGGTGCTAACATTCCTGAGCTTACAGACCAAAAAGCCCTTATCCGTATTTACCTTCAAAAAGCTCTCCTCAGGCAGGTCCTCCAAAAGCAAAACCTCCAACTCGGTGGAAGAGTGTGCCCTCAGAACAACCGCCACCGTGTTTTTGTCCAGCTTAACAGAAGATCCCTTTAAAAGCTCCCAAAGTGTTAAGAGTTCCTTTATCTTCCCTTCCTCCTCAACCATTACCATAGCTTCCAAGTTGCCTTCCACAGTGCCCGAGTAAGTGAGGTTTGCAGACCCCACATAGGCTTTTCTTTCATCCATTATCAAAAACTTGGCATGCAATCGTGGGTTTATGTACACTTCTCCTCCAAAATCCCTTATGGCTTTGAAAACCCTGTAATCTGTGATTTCAAGGTCCCTTCTTTCCCCAGCCCTCAGGATAACCTCCAACTTTACCTGAGGCTTGAGGGCTTTTATAAGCTCCTCCAAGACCTCCCCTTTGACCCACGGAGACGCAACCCTGAGGGAATTTTGAACTTGGGAAACTTCCCTTACAAACTTGTCAATGAGTGCTTCCACAGGAATATTTTATTCTTTATGGAACTCTTACTCTATGTTCTATTTCTTGTCCTTTTGACCCTCTTGGTTTTTGGCTTTCTTCGTTGGTATGGCAAGTTTATGGGCGGAGGCTGAAGGCTCAGAACCAAGTTTTTAAACCCACCTCTTCCGCTCTTCACACCGCGTGGAAATGCCACACCCTTCATGTTCTTTTCCCTCAGCACAAGGCTTACACCCTAGGGCTTAACGCCAAAAGGCTAAAGGCGATCAGCCTCTTCATGGCAAAAACCTCCTTTTAATATGATTTTTTCAGTCTTAGCCCCGAGGGGATGTTAATTCAAGCCTTTTATTTAAAGTCAAAGTTTGTGGGAATTTGTTATTTTTTAAACGGCGCCCTTAGGTCTTTAAAGAGTGCCACAACTTTGCTTATAATTAATATTAGTAGGAGAGGTGACCGAGTGGCCGAAGGTGCAGCACTGGAAATGCTGTGTGCGGGTAATCCCCGCACCGCGGGTTCGAATCCCGCCCTCTCCGCCAAAGAGCTATGAAAAGAGCCATCTTAGCCCTTGAGGACGGAACCTACTTTGTGTGTTATTCCTTTGGTGCAGAGGGGGAGACCTTAGGGGAGGTGGTCTTTAACACCTCCATGACCGGATATCAGGAGATCCTCACAGACCCCTCCTACAAGGGGCAGATTGTAGTCTTAACCTACACCCAAATAGGAAACTACGGGGTAAATGATGAAGATGTGGAGTCCGATAGGGTTCAGGTCAATGGGCTCGTAATAAAGGAGCTTTCCTCCATATACAGCAACTGGAGGGCAAAGAAGTCTTTGGATGAGTATTTGAAAGAAAACCAAGTTTTAGGTATATGGGGCATAGACACAAGGGCTCTGGTCAAAAGAATAAGGGAAAAGGGTGCCATAAAGGGCATCATATCCACCGTAGATTTGGACCCAAAAAGTTTGGTTCAGAAGGCAAAAAGCTACGCGGACATTTCGGAGCTGGACCTGGTCCAAGAAGTTGCCACCAAGGAGATATACTACTGGAATGAAGGAGACTGGGACCTAAGGAGGGGATACATAGTTAAGGAAAACCAAAAGCCCCTCATTGCGGTGGTGGATTTTGGCGTCAAAAAGAACATACTCAGAAGGCTCACCCAAGAGGGAGCAAGGGTGGTGGTGATCCCACCGGAGAACGCCCAGAGAACCATAGAACAGATTAAGCCTTCCGCCATCTTTCTTTCCAACGGACCGGGAGATCCCCAAAGGGTGGTGGAGGGCATAAAGCTGGTGCGCGCATACATGGAAAAACTGCCCATAATGGGCATATGCCTTGGGCACCAGATCATAGGCTTAGCCCTCGGCGGAAGGACCTACAAGCTGAGGTTTGGACATCACGGAGGGAACCATCCGGTAAAGGACCTACGTACTGGGAGAATTCACATAACCGCCCAAAACCACAACTTTGCGGTGGAGCCCGAAAGCCTCAAAGATGTAGAGATAACCCACATAAACCTTTTGGACCAAACACTGGAGGGCTTTAGGCACAAGCATCTGCCCATATACTGCGTCCAGTTTCATCCGGAGGCATCTCCGGGACCGCACGACACCTTTGATGTGTTCAAAGAGTTTATAAGCCTTGCATGCCAAACACAGTAAAGAACGCCAAAATCTACCTGTTGGTGTTTCTTGTCTTCTTGGGCTCCCTGGTGGTGGTTGTAAGGTTTGCATACATTCAGCTCTTTGGAAGGACCGCATACATAGAGAGGATTGTAGAGAAGTTTCCAAAGGCGGTGGTGGAAAAGGTTCCCGTCTACAGGGGAGCCATAAAGGATAGAAAGGGAGTGGAGCTTGCCATAAGCATGCCCACCTTCTCCATCTTTGCCTTTCCAAAGTCCGTCCAAAACAAGGAGGATTTAGCGAGGAGGCTCTCTGCTGTCTTAGACCAAAGGGAGGAGGAAATATTAAAAAAGCTGAACACAGACAGCAAGTTTGTATGGTTGGCAAGGAACATAGACAAGGAGCACATAAACTATGTGAGGGGCGTTATAAGGGACACGCAAAATCAAAACTCAGTGGGTGTTCAGGAGGATTACAAAAGGATTTATCCCCACGGTTATCTGGCGAGCAACCTTATAGGCTTTGTGAGTGCGGATGGAAGGGGTCTTGAGGGCATTGAGTATATGTTTGACAATAAGCTCTACTCAAAGGAGGCTAAAAAGGTCTTTTTGTATTCACCAAAGGGTGGGAGGCTCGTGCTCAACTTGGAGGAGGAAGAGAGGGACTACAAAACCCAAGACCTCCAGCTGACCATAGACTTTGGCGTCCAGGTAATACTGGAGGACCTAAAGGAGAGGATCGTAAAGGACTGGAACCCAAGGAGGATCGCCCTAATTGTTATAGACCTACAAACCGGAGACATTCTGGGTTTGGCAAACTATCCCCACTACGACCCAAATCACTACCAAAAGGCAAGACCGGAAAACAGGAGGAACTACGCAGTAACGGACCCCTTTGAACCGGGTTCGGTGATGAAACCCCTTTTTATAGGACAGGCTTTAGAGAAGGGATACATAAATTTCAACTACAGGGTGGATACAGAGGGAGGAAGGGCGGAGTTCTTTGGAAGGACCATAAGGGATGTGCATCCTTACAGAGTTCTATCTTTGGACCAGGTGCTCATAAAGTCTTCCAACGTGGGAACCGCCAAAGTAGCCCGGTTTCTCTCAAAGAAGGATGTGGAAGAGCTGCTTGAAAAAATACACTTTAAATCCACCTTTGGGGTGCTACCCGGAGAGGCAAAGCCAAAGCTTCCAAACCTTAACTATCCTGCAAGCATAATCTACGCCAGCATAGGACAGGGCTTGAGTGCGAACCTTTTGAACCTCTGCGTAGCCTTTGGCGGGCTTGCCACCAACCAAATAATCCAGCCCCGCATAGTCTATGAACCAAACAGTCCCCCAAAAGTGCTAAGGGATAAGCTCTTTTCTGATGAGGTCTTAGATTGGCTACATAAAAACCTCATAAGGGTGGTGGAGGAGGGGACCGCAACCCAAGCCAGGTCCAAATACTTTACCATAGCGGGCAAAACGGGCACCGCCCAGAAGTTTGACTTTAAAACGGGCAAATACTCTATGGAAAGGGTGGTTGCCTACTTTGTGGGGTACTTTCCTGCAACCAATCCAAAATATGTAGCGGGCATAATGGTGGATGAGCCAAAGGGTAGAGCCTTTGGTGGCACCGCCGCAGCACCATACTTTAAAGAACTCGTAGAAAGAGTAGCCTTTTATGAAATGCTAAAACCCGACAAGGCTAACAAGGCTATCTCGGAGGGAAGGCTCAAGAATTAGCCCATCCACCCTTGGCACTTGGAAGGGTTTTATCCCCGTTAGCTCCTCCACTATGATTGGATTAGTTCTTTCTGAGACATCCTTTCCCTCAAAACCGTTCATAACTATTCCCAAGATGTTCAGCCCCATGCTTTTAGCGTAAAAGTAGCTAAGGTAGGTGTGGTTTATGGTGCCAAGCCCAGCCCGGGCTACCAGCAAGATGGGAAGTTCCCAGTCTAAGGCTAAGTGGGCGTAGTTGTAATCCCTCTTTATGGGCACCGCAATGCCACCTGCCCCTTCCACCACCAAAAACTCATACCTTTCCAAAAGCCTAAGGTAATGCTCCTTTAAATCCGCAAGGGAAAAATCCCTCCTCTCCTCCAAGATGCCCGCATAAGGAGAAAGGGGCAGAGAGTATCTGACCGGCACCGCCTCCTCCAAACCCTGCCCTGTAAGACTGCAGAGCAAAGCCCCATCTTGGGGCACATCCTTCACATCGGTCTCTATGGGCTTTAGGTAGCCCACCTTTACTCCCCTCTCTTTTAGGGCATAAACCAAGTTGTAGGCGATAAAGGTCTTTCCCACGCCCGTGTCTGTGGCAGTGATGAGAACAGACCTCATTGCATAAGGTAATAAAGCATCAAGGGAGCATCCACACCAAAGCCCGCACCAAGACGGTTTTCAAGGAGCCTTCTGAGAAAGCCCTTTGACTCCTCCACATAAAAGACCCTCGGCTTTTCTGCCTTAGAGAGCTCCTTTGCCTTCTCTACGGCATCTTGGAGCCCACCTAAGCCATCCACCAGCTTGAGCCTTTGGGCATCCTCCCCTGTAAATACCCTGCCGTCCGCTACTTCTCTGAGCTTGTTGGGGTCTACCTCCTTCCTGTGCTTTAGTATGGCGTTTAAAAACTGCTCGTATGCATTGTCTATGAGCCCCTGAAGGTATCTTTTTTCCTCCTCCGTTAGCTCCTTGGTGGGAGATAGGGTATCTTTGAACTTTCCTGTCTTTATGGAGGTGGTTTTTATACCGAGCTTTTCCAAAAGCTCCTTTGCGTTCGTATGCTGGATGATGACCCCTATGCTACCCGTTATAGTCCCCGGGTTTGCGTATATGTAGTCCCCCGCCATAGCCAGGTAAAAGCACCCAGACGCACAAACATTACCCATAGACACCACCACCGGCTTTTTGGATTCCTTAAACCGCTCCAGAGCCCTGTATATCTCTTGGGACGCCCCCACCGAGCCTCCCGGACTTTCCGCCCTAACCACCAAAGCCCGCACGCTTTTGTCCTCTTTTAGGCTTTCTATCTTCCTAACGATGGACTCCGAATTGACCAAAACCCCCTCTATTCTCAAAACCGCCACCCGGTCTCCCACCGGGAGCCTTGCCAACAAACTTCCCAAAAACCCAAGCACAAAGAGTATTATAAGAAAAACAAAAACCCGCCTTAGCCACTTCATGGCTTTAATTATATCAACCCACCCCAAACAGAGCCCACTGCAAAATTACAAAAAAGGACGCAAGCATTAAAAACCCACAAAAACACAACTTTCCAACCCACAACTGCAAGTTTGCATCTAAAAAAACCTCTTGACAAATTTTTTTCCTTATGCTATCATTAAAACCATCCAAAAACCTTTAAAGGAGGGTATTAGCATGAGGAAGAGCCTTTTAGCTATGGCAGCACTGATGGGTATTTCTACCCTGCCAGCCCATGCCTGGAGGGTGAACATTGACAAGGAAAGCTACGCAGACATCTTCTTCGGCGCCCAAATAGTGGGAACAGCCCAGGGCAAGAGGACAAACGCAGACCACAACGCCACAAACTTTGCTGCGCAGTTGGTTAGCATAGGTGCAAGCGGACATGTGAATAAGCTGGTGTATTTTGGTATCGTAGCAGAGTCAACAAACCCTGGTCTTAGGAGTGCATTCGTTACTAGGGACGCTTTTGTAGGACTGAAGTTTGCGGATGAGTTCAGGGTCCAAGCGGGTGCAATGAGGATTCCCTTCTCCAGAATAACCTTAACCTCCTCTTACAACTTCCTCATCCCAACCCAAGATAATAGGGGTATATATGGTGTGGGGCTGCTTATAGACCCAATAGACGGACTAAGTGTTCGTGGTGATGCGGGTGAAAGAAACAGGGACGCAGGAATAGTCGTTTGGGGTAATGTGGCAGAGGGTATGCTAAAGTACTACTTGGGCGTTACTGACGGTAGGTATGATAGGAGAACAAGCCCCTTCGGTGCCAACGCCAAAGACAACCTTGCCTACACCATAAGGCTTCAATTCACCCCCACCATGCTTGGCTTTAAGGGCGAAACCGGATACAGCCTTGCGGACACCTACCTCGGTAAGCAAAATGTCCTTACCCTCGGCGTAGGCTACAGGGCAGTGAAGGCACAAACTACTGGTCTTACGAGGGATTACTCAAAAACTGCTAAGTTGTGGACGGTGGATATGCTCTACGAACAAAAGTTTGGAGATATAGTCCCTAACCTTCAAGTGGGATACATAGACGCAAAGGATGTGGCATATAGATATGACTCTGCTACTCGTGTTGTATCCTATGGCAAAGCAACCCAAATTTATGCCCAAGGACAACTTCTGTATGACCAAGTGGTGGGCTTTGGAAAGCCTGCTTTGGCAATAAGGTGGGAGCAAAATAAGAATAAAGATCTATCCACCTTCGACACTGGCACTGGAGGAACTACTGTAGGCACAGCCCAACCCAAAAACACAAGGGTTGGCGTCTTTGCCCACTACTACATCAAGGGGCAAGATGCAAAGATATCCTTTGGCGTAGACACTGTAAACAGGAACTCTGATTCAAAAGGTGCAAACGGAAAGAACTTCGCCGACTTCACCCTCTACCTCCAAACCAAGTTCTAAGTGTTAGAGACTTCACCGCCCCGCCCTCTGGCGGGGTTTTTTATTTTTGGCATGAGAAGGGCTTTTACCCTCATAGAGCTTTTGGTGGTTATTGTGATTTTGGGCATCCTTGCTGCCATTGTGGTGCCAAGGATCACGGGCAGGGTTGATCAGGCAAAGATAGAGGCAACAAAGGTTCAAATGAAGGCTATAAAGGATGCCTTGGAGCAATACAAGCTTGATAATGGCTTTTATCCTACCACCGAGCAGGGTCTAAAAGCCTTAGTGGAAAAACCAAACACTCCGCCGGTGCCAACCAGATGGAGGCAATATTTGGACAAAGTGCCCAAGGATGCGTGGGACCAAGATTTTATTTATGTTTCTCCGGGGGCGAATAAGCCCTTTGAGCTGAGGTCTATGGGTCCAGACAGGAAAGAAAGCACAGAAGATGACTTAGATGTTTGGAACTTGTAGGGGCTTTACCCTCATAGAGGTCTTGGTTGCCCTTTCTGTTTTGGTGATCACCTTTAGCGTTCTCTTTGAGCTTTTGCTTTCTGCACGCAAGGATTACGAGCTTGCCAAGAGCCTTTACCAAGATATGAGTATTCTGAACAACAAAATTTTGGAAAACAGGCTGGAGGGTGTGCAGGTTAGGGAAAGGGAGCTAAAGGACTATCCGGGCATAAAAGAGGTGGAGCTCTCTTATGGTTCTGCGGTGATATACCTTTTCAAAAAATGAAAAGGGCGTTTACCCTTCTTGAGTTAATCATAGTCATAACCCTGCTTGGGCTTGTCTTTGGGCTTTTTTCTTATGTTTTTAAATCCAGCGTGGAGTCTTCTGTGTTTCTTGCGGGGGATAGCCAAAGGCTAAAGGAGGAAGCCCTTTTGGTTTGGAACATTCAAAGAAAGGTTGTCTCCGCAAAGGACGCCTACATGGAAAGGGATAAGCTATTCTTACACACCTACGCCGGGGATTACTACCAAGGCTTGGTAAAGTGTGCCTTTATTTACAAGGATGGTGTGCTTTACTATTACGAGTTTCCCTATCCCTACGGGGACATAAAGTTCTATGAGGAGGACAGGCTTATAAAGTTGGGAAAGTTTGAAAAAGTTTCCTTCTCTGCGGTGATGGGTGGTAAGACTGAGGAGAGCTATAGGGGACTGCCAGACCTTTATCGTATAACCCTAAATGGCAGGGAATATCTTATAAAGCCATGAGTAGGGTAAAGCTATACAGGGGCATAGACCAGTTTGGAAATATCAGAAGTGGCAAGATTGAGGTGCCGGAGGGAGTGTCTGCCTACGAGCTTTTGATTTCTCAGGGCATAAAGCCCCTAAAGATAGAGGACGTTTCTGAAAGCCTTTGGAGTAGGGAACTCTTTAAAAGAAAGCCCTCCCAAGAGGATGTTGCCTTTTTGCTAACACAGATTTCTATGCTACTCTCTTCTGGGCTAAACTTACCAAAAGCCTTAGAAACTGCCATCCAGCAGGCGGAGGATAAAAGAATCCAGCAGGCTCTACTTTCTGTAAAGGAAGCAATAGAGAAGGGAGAGCCCTTGCATACTGCCTTTGGTAGGGCGGACATCTTCCCGGAGTTCTTTTTGGAGATGCTAAAGACTGCGGAAAGGGGTGAAAATTTGGAAAAGGTCTTTGAAATTGCGGGGGAGTTCCTCGGCAGGATGGCACAGGTAAGGGCAAAGGTTCTGTCTTCTCTGACTTACCCTGCATTTGTGATCTTCTTTAGCCTTCTTTCGGTGTTTGCGGTGGTTAAGTTTGTGATCCCAAAGGTTGCCGGCGTGCTGGCTGGTTTGGGAAAGGATTTGCCCTTGATAACAAAAATTCTTCTCTTTTTCTCCAAGATGATGGGTTCTTTCCTTTACCTTTTTCCTCTGTTTATCCTACTTTTTGTCTTTAAAGGAAAACTCATAAGCAGGGAAAACATAGACAAGTCCTACCTTAAACTTCCTATCTTTGGCAAGGTTTCCTTTTACTTTCAGCTTTCAAGGTTTGCGGGCAGTTTGCGGATGTCCTTGCTCTCTGGCATCCCCATCGTTAGGGCGGTGTCTTTGGCAATAGATACCATAACCAATCATTACATAAAAAACAGGCTAACGGAGGTGCCCAAAGAGATTGCCAAGGGCAAGAGCTTGGCGGAGGTTCTCAAGGCTACCGGCGTGTTTCCTTCCCTCTTTGTGGGTCTTTTGGCAACTGGTGAAAGGAGCGGAGAGTTGGAAAGGACCCTGGAACTTTTAGAAAAGCTCTACGACCAACAAGCTATGAGAAAGATAAACCTTTGGATGAGGTTGGCGGAGCCCATTGCCATGCTTATAATAGGCATCTTGGTTGCCTTTGTGGTCCTAAGCGTTGTGCTACCCCTTACAGAGATCTCCAGCGGGGTTAAAAGGTAGTTCAAAGCCCCTCTTCTATATCCGTCAGCAGGTCTTCCAGTCTTCTTTCTATCCAAAAATCTTCGGTTTCTATGGAAAACTCTCCCCTGCTTAGATGGCTGTCTTTTATAAGCTCCAATTGAACATCCTTTAAGTCCAAGGTTTTTAAGAACTCCTCCACCGTTGGCAAATCGTGGGTATTTACCCTTAGCCTTATGTATCCTTTCAAAGAAATGCCACTGTTTAAAGCCCTTTGTAAAGACTGAAGGACAGCCTCCTCCTTTGGGAGCTTTTCTGTTAAATAGAGCCTTTTGGCTATGTTCAGGGCGGTATCCTTTATCTCATTCCTTACCTTGTCTTTCACCTCCGCGAACTTCTCCAAAAGGGCTTGACACAAGCCTTCAACATACCCTTGGAGGGCTTTTAGCTCTGTGATCTTTTCCTCCAGTGCCCTCTTTTCAGCCTCCAAAAGGTTTTTCTCCTCCACAAGCTTGGAGTTCAGTCTTTCCAACTCTTGGTTCGTTCTTTTGCATTCTAACAGCTCTGCCTCAAGGGAGCTTACGGTGCCTTTTAAAGCTTCAACCTGCTTAAGGAGTTGCTGTTTTCCCAGTTTTTCTTCTTTATCCCCTTCAGCCTCCTTTGGAAGGACATCTTCCACTGAATGCAGGGGTTTAAAGTCCTCACGCATAGTATTCTCCGCCTGTGAGGTCTATTACTCCCTGGTCTGCTAAATTTTTGATAACTTTTATTACCTCCTTTTGAGCCCTTTCTACTTCGCTTGCCCTGACTGGTCCCATAGCCTCCATATCCTCCCTCATGATCTCCGCTGCCTTTTTAGACATATTAGACAAGAACTTCTCCTTTATATCCTCCGGTGCGCCCTTGAGGGCTATCATAAGCACGTTTTTATCTACCGCCTTTAGGATCCCCACTATAGCCCTGTTGTCCAGCTTCCTTATGTCTTCAAAGGTGAACATCTTTTCCCTTATCTTTTCCGCCAAGTAGGGGTCTTCTTGCTCCAACTTTGCCAGTATGCTGTTGGCGGTATTTTTATCAAGCACGTTCAGAATGTTAGCCACAAGGGGTATGCCTTCCATCTTCTGCTTAATTCCGCCTACGCCTATGCTCCTTATTTCTTCTGCTATAACCTCAATTAGCTCTCCCATGAACTCGGGGGATATGTTTTCAAGGGTTGCCATCCTTTTAGCAACCTCCACCTTCAGGCTATCGGGTAAAAGCTTGAGAACCTCCGCCGCCTTTGCCGACGAAAGCTGAGACAGAACTACCGCTATTGTCTGGGGATGTTCATTCCTTAAAAGGTTTGCCAAAAGTCTTTCATCCACCCTCTCCAACTCCTGAAAGCTCTTTATAAGGTTGGAACTACTGAGGAACTCATACATCTTCGCAAACTTCTCTGGTGGCAGGGCCTTCCGTGCAAACTCCAACAGGGCATCTATATCGGGGGTTATAAGAGATGTTGCCTTATACTCCTCTATAAACTCTTTACCTATTTCGTCTATGTCCTTTAGTGTGATGCCCTCTAAGCTGGATGCATGAACTAATATCTCTTGGATCTCGTTATCATCCAGCTCCTTCATTACCTCCACCGCCACTTGCGGAGGCAGAGCCATAAGCAGTATGGCTGCCTTTTGGGCTTTACTTAGCTTACTCTTTGCCTCCGGCATGCTTTCTATATTAAGATAAACCAAGAATTTTTTAAAATAAATTCCTATGACCATTGGTGAATTCCTAAAGGAAAACAAGCTGTCTGTGGGAGATAACTTTAAGTTCTTATTGGAAAGGCTTGGCATCTACCAAGA
>JAPYWH010000019.1 GCA_028276475.1 Thermocrinis sp. | reverse complement strand
TTTATAAACAGGCTTTCCCTCTCTGGACCTTTGATAAAGGACAGCGAAGACTTCCAAAGGGTTAGGGCACAGCTTTTAAAAACACAGCCTTCTTTTGAAGAGTTTTACAGAGGGAAAAAACTCTACGGAGAGGGCAAAAGAACCTTGGCAAAGGAGCACTTTACCAGGGCTATAAACCTTTGGGATAAGAACTACATGGCTATGGTCTATTTAACCTTTATAAACTTGGATGAAGGAAATCTAGGCACCGCTTATAACCTTGCAACAAGGGCCCATCAGCTGGTGCCCAATGTCTTTTCTACCAACTACACCCTTGGAATTGTGCATTTTAGAAGGGGAGAGCATAGAGAATCCATAAATTTCCTTGAAACAGCCCGCCAACTGATCCCAAACTACCCGGACGTGTATTACTACTTGGGAAGAAATTGGGAAGCCTTAGGGAACAGGCAGAAGGCTATAGAGAACTACAAAGTAGCCATTGAATTATCCGGCGGAAAAAGACCGTGGGAAAGGGACGCAAGGGAACGCTTGCAAAGACTTTAAGGCAAATTATAATTTAATATTATGAGAATTTTAGCTTATTTTATAACGTTAGCCTTTCTCTTGGTTGCCTGCAAAAAAGAGCACACCTTTTACGGACATCTTTACGATGCGCCCGCCTACGATTTTGAGCTTACATCCCAAGATGGTAAAAGGGTAAAACTATCGGACTATCTAAGGGAGAAAAAAATAGTGCTACTGTTTTTTGGCTATACCTTCTGTCCGGATGTATGCCCTACCGCCCTTACCACTATGGCGGAGGTGATGAAAAATCTGAATGAAAAAGAAAGAGAAAGGGTGCAAGTTCTGTTTATAAGCGTGGACCCAGAGAGGGACACTCCTCAACAGTTGAAAAGCTATGTGCCCTTTTTCTATCCCACCTTTGTGGGTCTGACGGGAAGTCCCAAAGAGATAGAAAAAACCGCAAGGGAGTATAAGGCTTACTACAGAAAGGTAGAGGGAGAATCAAAGGGAGGCTACCTAATAGACCACACCGCCACCATATACCTTATAACTCCTGATGGCAAAATAAAACTCCTATACACACCCGCAAAGCAAGACCCTAAGAAAATGGCGGAGGATATACAATATCTACTCAAGAGCTTTTAAAAGAAATCTTTGAAAGAAACGGTTTTGAACTTCCCAAAGAACAGATTGAAAAGTTTTCAATCTACCTAAAAGAACTGAGAAGATGGAACAGAGTGCATAACCTAACTGCCATAGAAGACACAAAAGAAATAGCCATAAGGCACTTTTTGGATTCCCTTACCCTTGGCCTTTGCTTTAAAGAAAAGAACGTGGATGTGGAAAAAAACACCTTCTGTGATGTGGGCAGTGGTGCTGGCTTTCCGGGTGCTGTGCTGAGCATATATTACGGTCCTGTTTTAAACATTACCCTCATAGAATCCGTTTCAAAGAAATGTGCCTTCCTTGAGTTCATAAAGGCTGAACTTGACCTGAGCTACGAGGTTATCTGCAAGAGGGCAGAGCATATTACTCTTGAGTTTGATTACGCAGTCTGCAGAGCATTGGGAAAACTAAAAGATATAGAGCCAATCCTTTTGAAGCTATCAAAAAAAGGTGCCTTTGTGATGAAAGGAAAGGAGTTACCAGAGGGCTATCAATTCTGCAAAATAGACCTAAAGGACATAAAAGACAGCTACATTATCTTCATTCCAAAAACCAAATAGCCCGTATGGGCTACCATTATATCCTCTGGTCTTAATCTTTCATAAACGGGTTTGTATTTCCTTAGGAGAATCTCCATAACCTCCACACCAGCAAAGAGCCCATCCATTTCTTGCAAAAGGCGAGAAACTTGGTTTGTGGTGGGAAGTAAAAAACCGCACATTGCACTGTTTTTTAGAACACTGTGGACTTTTTTCAAATACAGCCAAGGTTCCCTTACATCCACAAAGCAAGCGTCAAATTCTCTTCCCGAAAGGTCCGCATCCATAAAGTCCTGGTTTATAGCCTCCACATTTTTACAAAGTCCAAAGGTATCCCAATTTTTTAGGGCATTTTTGTAAAACTCTTGAGATACCTCATAGGCGACCACCTTACCAGCAAGTTCCGAAAGTACTGCCGTTAGGGCACCACTACCTATACCAAACTCCAAAACCGTTGAGCTTTTGTTTATCCCAAGCTTAAAGGCTATGTAAAAAGCATCCTTCGGATATATGATCTGTGTCTTCCTCTTAAAGCCATAGAGTATTATGGCTTCCAAGTTGGGCTTTAGAAGATAGAAACCATTTACCAATGTGCCAAACTCTTTTCCTACAACGTCCTCAAACTTTAAGGTGCGTTCCTTGTAGTTCAGATTAAAGTCTTTGGTTATCCTCTTTAAAAACCTCTTATCCTCTATCTGTATGAGGACAAAGTCTCCTTCTTGTATAGGCATTACCTTCTTACTTTGAAAGACTATAGGTATTATAAGAGAATAGCCCTTCATTTGCCAGTAACATCGGGTTAAATTTAATCCAAGCTATGAGAATAGCGGTAGGTATGAGCGGTGGCGTAGATAGTAGCGTAAGTGCCCTACTTTTAAAGGAGCAGGGGCACGAAGTTATTGGTATTACTCTGCGTTTCCATCGAGAGGTGTGCGACGAGCTGAGGGTATGCTGTTCTCCGAAGGATGTGCAAGATGCGGTAATGGTATCCCAAAGGCTTGGCATTCCACATCTTACCTTAGACTGGGAAAAACTGTTTGAGGAGAAGGTTATAAACATCTTTGTGAATGAACACCTAAAAGGCAATACACCCAACCCATGTGCCATCTGCAACAGGGATGTAAAAACAGGATTTTTAGCAAGATATCTCCAAAAGGTAGCCCTCATAGACAAGTTGGCTACTGGTCATTACGCAAGGATCGTAGATTACAAAGGAAGAAAACTAATAGCAAGGGGAAAGGACGCAAAGAGGGACCAATCTTACTTTTTGGCTTTGATAAAAGAAGAGGATATAGAACTTTTGGAATTTCCACTGGGCGAGCTTACAAAAGAGGAGGTAAGGGAGATAGCCAAAAGGCATGGACTAGAGGTTGCCCAAAAGCCGGACTCTCAGGATGTTTGCTTTTTGATGGGAAAGGATGTGGGAAGTTTTCTGAGGGAAAGGTTAGGAAGCCAAGAAGGCTACTTTGTTTATAAAGGGCGGATAGTAGGAAAGCACAAGGGCTTTTATGCGTACACTGTAGGACAAAGAAAGGGTCTGGGCGTAGCCTTAGGAAAGCCCGTTTATGTGGTGGGCGTGGAACCTTCAAAGAACATAGTCTACTTGGGCGACGAGGAAGAGCTATACAGAGATTGGCTGATTTTAAGGGAAGTAAACTTTCACCTGCCACCGTCCCTTTGGGATGAGCCAAAGGCACAGGTTAGATACAGAAACACTCCAATAAAAGTAAAGGGTATAAAACCCTTAGAGGATGGTAGATACAAGGTATTCTTTGAAGAGAAGGTGAGAGGCATAACACCCGGTCAGGTTTGTGCTTTTTATGAAAACGATGTCCTACTTGCAGGGGGGATAATAGAGGAGTAAATTTAACAACATGGCTAAGGAGAAGGAAGAGCTGAAGGTGGAGAGTTTGGAAGAGGAAGTGGAGCAGATGAAAAAAGAAGTTGGTGAGTTGTTTGAGCTTTTTTTACCTCCTAAGGAGGTAAGGAGGGAGATCATGAAAAATATATACACCATTGAGCTTTCTGTCTTAAACATCTTCAAAACTCTGCTGGACTACAAGGTAAAAGAGCTTGAAAGAAGGTTGGAGGAAAGAGAAGAAGGTAAAAAGGAGAGGGTCAAGAAAATACAAGTGGAGTGAATGTCTCTCTTCCCACTCCAAGCTGAGGTATCTTTCGGACAGGTTTTTAAACTTTCCTCCTGTAGCTTCCATTCTCCCTTCTCTTCTTCTTATTCCTACCTTCTATATATTGCTTTTTTATATAAGAGAAATAATTAATAGGCAGGGCTTTTTTCACACCCAAATCCACCAAATCCTTGATTCTCTTTGGTTTGCGAAAAAGAATTTCACATCCCATGCCTGAAGTTATTGTCTCTCTTAGCTTAGACGAGATGAAAAATGTAACGGAAATCCCAATACTTACGGACAATTTTCACAATTTCACAATTTTGTCTCTAAGTTCTGGAAAATCCGAACAAATTTTTTACGAAAATTCCAATACTTACGGACAAAAATGTGAAATTCCACTCGAAGCCTTGAAAATTCTTACTTTTAGCCATGTGAAATTCCCTTTGAAAAAGTGATGGAAATCCCATAACTTACGAAGGGTATCCTTTTTTTCACATTTTTCTTCCTAAGTGCTGGAAAATCCGAACAAATTTTTTGACGGAAATTCCAATACTTACAGCCAGAAATGTGAGATTGTGAAAAGGGAATGTGAAATTCTGGGCTAAAAAGTGATGGAAATTGTCGTACTTACGGATAGCATGTGAAAATCAGCCTCGGCTTAGTGGGACAATAATTACATAAAGTCAGATTATATTAACAGCTGAAATACTTAAAAGTGTTTGTTGTCAATACATTTAAGTGTACAGCCGTTTTGATTAGTGATTTATATCATATTTTTAAAACCTTGATTAACCAAGGGTTAAGTCATACTGTGAGATTCTTCAGATTTTATATTAACATTTGGGGTGAATGTGTAGAGTGAAATTGTCCGTTGTTTGAATATTCTTTGTTGTGCTTATAATTAGACCTATGAGATTTTCTAACGAAGCAAAGTTGGGTGCTTTTGTGCTTGCGGTGGCGTCTGCCTTCGCCTTTCTGATTTTAACCTTTGGAGAGATTCCAGTTTTTAAGCCCAACACAAAGGTCTACGTAGTGTATTTTCCTGATGTGGCTGGGCTTTCTGTGGGGGCAGAGGTTAGGGTGGCTGGCATAAAAAGCGGTAAGGTGAAAAGCGTTAGCTTAGAGGAAGGTAGGGTTAAGGTGGTTTTTGAGGTGGATAAGTCCATTGCTATATACAAAGATGCGTCTGCGGGATTAGGAACGTTGGGTCTTATGGGTGATAAATACCTTGCCATATATCCCGGTAGCCCGCAGGCAGGTTTGCTTAAAGAAGGGGGAGTTATAACTCAAACCACCGGTTTTGCGGATACTGACAAGATGATAAAGGATATTGCAGAGGCGGCGCAATCGGTTAAGGTGCTTGCTGAGAACTTTAAGGTCATTTTGGAAGAAAATAGGCAAGATTTAAGACAGTTAGTTATTAACTTAGAGGCGCTTACACGCAACCTAAATCAAATAGCCCTTGAGAACAGAGAAAACCTAAGGGGTGCCATATACTCCATAAGAGTTTTAGCGGATAATTTAAACAGAACACTTCCACAGACTATAGAAAACATTGACAGGTTGGCGGTTACCTTAGAGGGTATTGCTTCAGAAAACAGGAAGGACATAAGGGAAGTAGTTCAAAACCTCAGAGAGCTTTCCCAAGGTATAAAGACGGAGTTTCCTGAGCTGGTAAAAAATCTTAACGAACTTTCTAAAAACCTTAACACTGTTGTTTCGGAAAACAGGGAAGACCTAAGGGCTACCACAAAGAACCTATCGGAGGCAACCCAGAAGCTAAACCTTATACTTGCACAGATTGAAAGGGGCGAGGGAACCCTTGGTAAGCTTGTAAAAGATGAAGAACTATACAAAAACATAACATCTGCTACGAAAACATTCTCTGAGGCTGGAAATGTGGCAAAAAGAACAAATCTTTACATAGGTTTTAGAGGAGAGTTGTATAAGGGTGGAGATGGTAAGGGGATTTTAAGTTTAAAGGTTCAACCAGATAATGAAAAGTACTATTTAATGGAAGTTGTGGGCAATTCAAAGGGTAAGATAACTTACGAAGAAACAACGACCTCTGGCACTGTAATAAAAAAGCAATTTAGCCCACAATTTACCCTTCAGTATGCCAGAATTTTTCCTATAGCTGGTAAGGAGTTTGTCTTTAGAGGAGGTTTGAAAGAGTCAGCGGGAGGTGTTGGCTTTGATCTGGTTTATAGCAAAAGTATAATGTTCTATTCTGACCTTTGGGACTTTGGAAGGAAAACAGACCCTCAGGGTAAAAACCTCAAACCTAACCTGCAGGTGGGTGTTCAATACAACACGAGGGGACCCCTTTACATTAGGGTGGGCGGTGATGACCTGCTGAACAGTAAGCTCAGGGGTGGAATGGTTGGCGTGGGTGTCCTATTTACCGATAACGACCTTAAGTATCTTTTGGGAACTGTTAGATTGCCTTTACCTTAAGCTTGAATTGGTTTAAATTTTTTATAGCAATGTTTGAAAGGCATATTGAAAGACTCTATCTGATAAACATGAACCTACAGCCCTCTGAAGGGCTTTTGCTGATTACTGATGACACAAGAGACTATTTAGCGGACTTACTTTTGGAATTTTACAATGTGGGCAGTGGGCTTGCCAAGTGGGTAAAGAAGGTCTGCTATACTAGCCTAGGCGGACATGGGAAGGAACCTCCGGAGGAGGTTTGGAGAGAAACCTTTGGAGATAAAGCAGTTGATGTGCTAAAGGAAGCTGGACTTTTTGAGAAGGTTCTAAACAAGGAGGATTACTCAGAGGAGGATGTGGTAAGCATACTAAGGAGCTACGCAGAAGAGGTTCCAAACGTGGTTGTAGCCTTTCCCTACTATTCCACCACTCATACCTTTTATAGAAAGGTTCTTACCAAGCATTTTGGAGTAAGGTATGCGTCCATGCCACTTTTTGAACCGGATATGTTCTATGGTCCTATGGATGTGGATTGGGTGGAGGTTGGTAAGGTAAGCGAAGAGGTGGCGGACATTCTTACCGAGGGTGAGTGGGTGGATATAAAAGCCCAAGGGACAAAGCTTGAGTTTTCAATAAAGGGAAGGCAGGGCATACCGGATACGGGACTATTTCATAATGCGGGGGATTACGGAAACCTTCCCGCGGGGGAATCCTTTATAGCACCATTGGAGGATTCCGCCTTTGGTAGTATGACCATCCTTTATGGACCGGATAGGAAGCTGGATGAACCAATAACCTTTAAGTTCAAAGATGGTGCGGTGGATGGCATTGAGGGCTTTGACCATTATGTGCGTTATTTGGAGGAAGTTTTCAAAAAACATGAAAAAGCAAGGTTTATCGCAGAGTTTGGTGTTGGGACAAACCCAAAGGCTAAAAATCCAGAAAACATTTTAGAGTGTGAAAAGATAAGGGGCACCATTCACATAGCCATAGGGGATAACCATACCTTTGGTGGGACAAACAAAGTTCCATTTCATACAGATTATGTGATATTTGAACCGACGGTAATAATAGGAGGAAGAGGATGGCAAAAACTACTTCTGGAGAAGGGAAGGCTCAAAATTTAAAAAAACTTCACCTTTTTGAGGACCTTTCTGAAGAGGAGCTTGCGCATGCTGTTCAATACATGCAGGAGAGGACCTTCAAGAAGGGAGAGTATCTCTTCTTTGAGGAAGAAGGAGAGCCCGGCATATACATACTTTTGGATGGTCTAATAAAGCTTCTCAAAGAGACCCACGACGCAAAGATCGTTATAGTGCGTCTTGTTTATCCAGGGGATATATTCGGATGGATAGAGTGGGGCAAAAAAGTGCCAAAAAATACTTATACCGCAAGGGCTATAACAGATTCCAGAACCCTTTACATATCCAACAAGGACTTTATAAACCTTGCCATAAAGCATCCAGCTATAGCCATAAAGATGACCTGTGAGGCTACCGCCATCCTTTTACACGCTTACGACACCCTAAAGAGTATAGCGGGTGGAAAGGTGGAAGAGAGAATAGCACGGGTGCTTTTGGAAATAGCAGACCGTATAGGTAAAAAGCATAAAGACACCATAATAATAAACGCACCCTTGACCAGAAACGATATAGCGGAAATGACTGGTACAACGGTGGAAACTGCCATAAGAGTTATGAGCAAATGGAAAAAGATGGGAATTATAAACACAGATAGAGGATATATAGAAATACTAAAGCGCAAGGAGTTGGAAAAACTGGCAGTTTGATGTAAAATTTTATACCCTTACAAAAAAACGCAGGAGGAGTTGTATGAACGTAGAATTTATTGGAAAGGCTGTGGAATGGACTGATGCAATGAAGAGTTTTGTGGAAGGCAAGCTTGAGAGATTTTCAAGGCTTTTAAAAGAGGCGGAGGAGGACCAGGTGGAGGTGGTTGTTACGCTCTCCACCTCGAGGGCAAAGCACAAAGATTACGCCGGTGAGAGCAGACCAACGGTTTTTAGGGTTGATTTAGACATCTATTTGAAGACCTCGGGTGGCGGAGTAATACACGCCTGGGAAGAGGATGTGGATGTTTTTTCTGCTTTGGACAAAGTCCTTGATGAGGTAGAAAGACAGCTTATAAAGCTAAAGCAAAGAAGGCTGGAGCAAAGAAGAAAAGGGCACAAGATAAAGGAGGAATTAATTGGCTCTATAACCGCACCTTCAAGAGAGGTAGAGAGACCTACGATAATTGAAGAAGAACTTGTTATAGAAAAGCCTATGAGCGAAGAGGATGCAATCTTTGAACTTCAGGAAAGTGGAGTTTTCTTTTTGCCCTTTGTGGATGCAAAGACCGGTGAGCTTAAGATAGCCTACAGAAAAAGGTCAGGAAGTTTTGGAATAATAAACACAAGGTGCAGGGGGGCATAAAAGCCCCCTACTTTACTTATTTATGGGCACACTTCCCTTTCTTCTGTCTTCACCAGCTTACCGTCTTGATAGTAGTTTGTTTTTACTATTTTGCAATTTCCTTTGGTTGCTACGGGCTCAGCATACACCCTTTCCCTTCCGTCCTCGGACCTGTATTCTACTGGTTTGTTAGCCATTGCCGCTTCCCTTGAAGCCCTTTGAGCTATCTCCGTTATAGTTCCACCCAATACAGCACCCAAAGCACCGCCGAGAATTGCCCCTCTCCATCTGTTGTTTTTGTCTATAAGGGCACCAGCCGCCGCGCCAACTGCACCGCCTACCGCTGCACCTTCATAGGTTCTTTGGGAGCTCACTTGACCGCAGGATATAACTCCTGCAGAGAAAATAGCAAACACTAAAAGTATTGCCACCTTTCTCATGCCTTCACCTCCTAACTTAATGGTTTAGTAGTAATAAAGTATAATCACACATTCTGAAAGTTTTGTGAAAAAAAATCAACTTACTTTAGCCCCCTCTTTAACATCCTTTTCCGGCAGAAGGACGGATAGATTTTCTCCGTCCCCCGCCGCCAATATCATGCCCTGGGACTCTATCCCAAAGATCTTGCGAGGTTTTAGGTTTACCAGCATTACCACCTTTTTTCCTATTAGTTCCTCCGGTGTATAGTGTTTTCCTATGCCCGCCACCAGCGTCCTCTCTTCATCCCCCAAAGATACCCTCAACTTCAAAAGCTTTTCTGAGCCTTCCACCCTTTCCGCAGATAGCACCCTTGCCACCCTGATGTCTAACTTCAGAAAGTCTTCAATTCCCACCTGTTCCATAAGCTAAATAGTATATTACTTTTTCACCGCCTCCGTCTCTTCAAGGTATCCCCTCAGCACCACGTAGCCCACCAACCAATTGCCATACCTTGGGAATATCAAATTCCTTCTTTCAAAGTTCAAGCCCTTGCCAATGCTGTCCAAAAGCATGCCACCCGCATAAAGATTATCCACACTGAAAACATCCTTCACTTTTTCTATCTGCTTTTTAGCCTTGTCTCTGAGCTCAGGCTTTAGCTTTGAGAGGTCAGGGTTTAAAACTCTGTCTGGATTTTGCCGGACCGCCAGCGTGAAGTTTCTAATATCCAAGCTACTCAGCTTAACGTAAGCCTCTTCAACCTGCCCCGGCTTTTGAAGAGTGGTTATAGCCCAAACTATGCCACCCACCAAGAAAACGTTCTGCCTGTTTAGATAAGCAGGGTTCTTTTGGGCTTCCCTTTTGAGCACAGGCTCCACCTCTTTACTCAAAACCTCCACCAACTCCGTTCTGAAATCTTTACCCTTGCTTGCCCTCTCCGTCAGGCTCACAGTCCCATAAGGAATCTCAAAGCTCCTCACGTTTATGGAGCCTCCTACCTTTTCAAGGTATCCTATCTTGGTGTTTCCACTGCCTACATCCACAAAGACGGAGTTATAAAAATACTTGGGCGGAACAGCCCCCGCAATACCAAAAAGCACCTCATCCTTAACCGTCAAAAACTCCAACTTATAACCCGTGAGTTCCTCCACCCTTTTTGCCAACTCATCCCTGTTTTTCACCGAGGATATAGCACTGCTTGCCACCACAAAAATGTTATCCCCGGGCACACCCTTTTCCTTTAGCTTCTCTATCAATGTCTTAACCGCCTGTGCAGTCTCCTCTATACCATCCTTAGAAAAAGCCCCCGTCTCTTTTACCCCAGCTATTATGGTGGTGTTTATGCTTTCCCTAAAGACCTCCTGTAGGTCATAAAACTCATCCCCCTTGAGACCAATTCTGTAAGCCTGAGCCTTCACACCCTTTGACCCAATCTCCACACCACCGTATACAGTCACCCTCTGTTTTTCAAGCTCCTGTATATCAGAGAGAACTTCCTCAGCATTCCCTTCCGCACCTATGGATTTAAACATATCATAGGCACGAGTGAGGTAATCTTTGGCAGTTTTTTTGTCCCCTTTGTCTCTGTATAACAAGCCAAGATTTCGATATCCCACAGCTTCCCAGTATTTATCACCAACCTTTTTTACACCCTCAAGACCTTCCAAAATATATTTCTCCGCCTTTTCATAATCTTTCATCTTTCTGTATGCATTCCCAAGGTTAACTTTTATCATAGAAGCCCCATGATAATCTCCATACTTTTCTTCTATTTCTATCGCCTTTTGGAAGTATTCCACAGCCTTTTGATAGTCGCCTTTTTTATCATAGATATCCGCAATATTATTGTAAGTGGCAGCCTTTTCTTTTTCGTCTGTTTGCAACCTTAAAGACTCTTCATAAAAGCCTAAAGCTTTATCTAATTCACCTTTTTTATCGTATATCCCAGCGATGTTGTTTAGGACTGATGCTTGCATGCTTTTATCTCCCAGATCTCTTGCCAAGCTTAGGCTTCTGCTATAGTAAAGCAGCGCGTCGTCCAAGTAGCCCATTTTCTCGTAAATAATTCCAACTTGGTTGTAGATATCCATTAAGTCTTCTTTGTCTGAAGTTAAGCTTTCTGCCCTTTTCATATGCTCCAGGGCAAGTTTAAACTCTCCCACCATTCTGTAGCTTATTCCCAAGCAATAATGTGCGTCTATGTTGTTTGGATACTTTTGAACTGCCACCTTTCCAGCTTCTATAGACCTTCTATAGTCTCCAGCTTTACGGAAGTTATAGCACGCATCCACTTCTGGCTGGGCAAAGGCAAAGTTCTTAAAGGCTAAAAGGCTGAGGATGATGAAAAGAAGGCTGAAGGCTTTCTTCATGGTTTAACCTCCTTTTATAGTCCTCTTTTTGGTTTTGCGGTTTCTTTGTTAAAGACCTCTTGGTCGCTCTTTTCTACTTCCCTTGCAGTGGGTGTGTGCTCGTAGATCAGATACATGCTCCGAGATACCCAAGGAGCTATTAAGCTCATTCTTACATCCCCAAAGTTCCATTCCGCTATACCATCTGCAAGATAAGGTTTTACATACCTTCTGGGATTGCCATACTTCTTCTTAAGTTGTTCGTAAACCATATAAAACTCTTCCTTTTCCATAGAAAGCGGGAAGAGGTATTCTATCTTGTATAGCTTTCCCTTGAAAAACCAAAAAGTAGCAGATACAAGATTATCTACTGGAAGTCTTCTAACAACCACTCCTTCTACATTGGGATTTACCACATCTCCCTTTATTACTCTATACCCTGAATTTATTACCCTTCCACCTTCCTTTGCTATAACATTCATAGTCTCTTCCTTTGTGCTAATTCCCAACTTCAGACCAAAGGGCTCGGGCTTTTGCTGGGCAAAGGCAAAAAGGCTAAGAAAAACAAGCAGGGCAAAGGTCAGTAGCTTTTTCATAGCTTACCTCCTTAATAGTATTTTACTAACAGACTTTTGTCTAAAAATCTGAAAAAAAACGCCATTTTTCCTTGATAGACATTTTCTCATTTTCCACCTTCCTGTTGGTTTTTCTGTTGATTTTTCTTAGATAGTTCTACAAATCTTTGCCACTTTGCTTTATCAAACTTACAGATAACTCCTCCATTAGTATGGACAACTGCCTTATCAAGGTCGCAGAAGAGAAGGACTGCATAGAGTGGGTACTGTTCATTTCCCCAGCTTGGTGGAAAGAAGGCTAAGGTTTCTCCATTATCACACTTGCTAAGGTCGTCATCCAGATCTTTCACCAAGCAGTAAATACGGTCTTTCTTTTCCTTGCTGGCGGTATCTGTCTTACCACAGGAGACCGCAAGGCTTAGGGCTATTGGCAAAGACATAAAAAGCAGGGCTCTTTTCATTTTACCACCTCCCTTTTGTGGTCTTATATATGTTTTAAAACCGCTTACCTTTGGATTTTCTGACAGGGTTCATAAAAACTCTCGTGATGTGATAAACTTATCCTTTATGGATAGGAATTTTAAGCTTGTTGCCTTTGGTTTGCTGGCTTTTCTTTTGCTACTTTTGCTTTACATATCCTTTATGGATAAGAGGGAAGAAGAAAGAGGGCATTTGTCTTCGGTGGCGGAAGAGAACCTGAAAGGGAAAGTCCCGGGCGAAGAGAACAAAAAACTTCTTGAGGAAGCCACAAAAAAGCTCTCTGAGTTGAACCTTTTAACCCTTGATGGTAAAGAAGTAAAGCTCTCCGATTACAAAGGAAAGGTTGTTTTGGTAAATTTTTGGGCTTCTTGGTGTCCTCCTTGCAAGGAGGAGATGCCCATCTTTGAAAAGGTTTATCAGAAATACAGCGACAAAAACTTTGTGATCCTTGCGGTAAATATGGATACATCCGAGGGAGCTTTGAAGGAATTTTTGGAGAAAAACCGTTATAGTTTTCCCATAGTTAGGATAAAGGGAGAGGCAGGATTGAACATTCCCGGGATTCCCACCTCATACTTGGTGGATAAAGATGGTTCGGTGAAGAAGATAAGGCTCGGAGTATACAGGGAGTTAGAAGAGGATCTTTCTAAGCTACTTCAATGAGGGTTTGGTATTTTACCCATAAAGGAAAGGTAAGACAGAATAACGAGGATGCCCTGCTGGTGGGAAAAGAGGTCATAAGAAGGGAGGTTATGGAGAAACCTGCTTTTAAAGATATGGAAGGAAAGCTCTTTGTGGTGGCGGATGGCTTGGGAGGGCATGCTAAGGGAGAGACCGCTTCCTATGAGGTTTTGAGGGTTCTTTCTGGGCTTGAGCCCTTTGATGAGAAAGGTTTGAACGATGCCCTTTGGAAGGCTAAAGAGAGCCTTTTGGATTATGTTAAGAAGGAACCTTCTGCCTTTGGGCTTGGCACTGCCCTTGCGGGCGTGATCCTTGGAGATAAAGACATTATCGTCTTTAATGTGGGAGACTGCAGGGTCTATTTAAAGAAAGATAGAGATTTTGTAAAGGTATCAAGGGATCATACCCTGGTGGAGGACCTGATCATTGCGGGAAAAATAAACGAAGAGGATGCCCGGTTTCATCCACAAAGGCACATTTTAACTTCAGCCATACTAGGAGACTACTCGGACTTTGAGCTTTACACAAAGAGAATTCCCAAAAAGGAAACCGCCCTGCTAATATGCTCAGATGGCTTTTGGGAGGAGTTCAGCAAAGAGGAGATGAGGTTTTTTGCAAGCCTTGAAGAGCCCGTTGATGCAATTTTTCAAGCCTTAAAGGAAAAGCCCCAGAGGGACAACGTCAGCTTCATATATCTAAAGCTCTAAGCTAACCTCCACCGGCAAGTCCCTCAGGAGATTATACAGCTCCGCCTTTGGTTCTAACCTATACCTTGGGTCCGCTTGCATGAGTACGCTTTTGCCGTTTAATCTGCACTCTATTAAAAGTTCCGCTCCCTTTTCAGAAAGGCACAGGCTAACCGCCCTGTGGAGGCTTTCTAACTCTTTATCCGTCAGCTCTCTTTGAATTTTTAGACGCACATACTTTATTTTGCTTGAAAGAAAGTCTTCTATGGAGTAAATTTCCTTTGCAACTACTTTTAGGCTTTCTGTCTCTTGGTCTTCTACCAAGGTTCCACGCACCACTACGAGCTCATCCTCTTTTAGCCTTTCTTTGTTTTCTTCGTAGATTTCAGACCAAAGGACTACCTCACCAATGCCCGTTTTGTCAATGAGATTAAAGACCGCATACAAGCTTCCCTTTGAGTTTTTCTTTATCTTTAGGTCCGATATTACGCCCGCAAAGGTGTATTCGCCCTCCTCTAAGTCCTCTATGCCCTCCAAGAGCACCACTTTTCCGTTAAGTAGCTTTTCGTATGGGTCCAAAGGATGCTGGGAAAGGTAAAAGCCGAGCACCTCTCTTTCATACTTGGAGTGGTCCTCTTGTACCCTTTGACCTGCTTGAAAGAGTCCCTTTGTGGAATAAAGGCTGTCCTTTTCGGACAACTTGGAGAGCATTTCTGTCCTTGACATCCCGGTAAAGTCAAAGGCACCTGCCTTTATTAGGGCTTCCAAGACCTTTTTATTCACCTTTACACTTTTAACAAAGTCCGCAAGGCTCTTCCACCTACCATTTCTCTTTGACACTATAAGCCTGGCGGTTTCCTCTCCCACACCCTTTATCCTTGCCAAGCCAAACCTGATCCTTTTTCTATCCTCTATGACAAAATCTGCGTCGCTTTTGTTTATGTCCGGCGGTAGGATATGCATTCCAAAGTTCGTTCTTGCATCGTTTATCAGGTTTATAAACTTCCTGTCGGATTTTTCCGTTGAGAACTTTACAGCAAAGAACTCCTCAGGATAGGACACCTTCATGTATGCAGTCCAGTAAGAAAGATAACCATAGGCTACCGAGTGTGATTTGTTGAAGGAGTAGCTGGCAAATTTTTCTATGTCCTCCCAAAGCTCTGCGATCTTTTCCTCTGGATAGCCTCTTTCGACTGCACCTTTTATAAACTTTTCCCTCATCTCCTGCATAACTTCCTTTTTCTTCTTTCCTATGGCTTTACGCAATGTGTCTGCTTCGCCCGGGCTAAAGCCTGCCAGTATTTGGGACGCCTTCATTATCTGCTCCTGATAGACCCAGACGCCGTAGGTTTCTTTTAAGATGGGCTCAAGTTCTGGGAACGGATACTCTACCGGCTCCCTTCCGTGCTTTCTGTTTATGTAGCTGTCCACCAGACCGCTTTTGAGTGGTCCAGGTCTGTATAGGGCTAAAACCGCCACTATATCATCAAAGCTATCCGGCTCAAGCCTCTTTAATAGGTTCTTCATACCGCTACTTTCTAACTGAAAGACGCCGGAGGTAAGTCCCTCCTTTAAAAGTTCATAGACCTTTGGGTCATCCAAGGGAAGTTTTAAAAACTCTATTTCCTTTCCGTGCCTTTGTGCCACCATTTGACGCATCTTCTCAAGCTCTGTTAGGGTCTTTAGACCCAAAAAGTCCATCTTTACGAGCCCAACCTCTTCGAGCTTTACCATATCAAACTGGGTGGCAAGCTCTCCGTCATCGTAGTAAAGGGGCACAAGCTCCTCCAAGGGAACGGGAGATATAACCACGCCCGCTGCGTGGAGGGATGTATGTCTTGTTAAGCCTTCCAAACGCAACGCTATTTCCAAGAGCCTTTTAATCTCTTGGTTTTCTTGGGCGAGCTTTCTTAACTTCTTTGCGTTGGTTTCAATATCGTTTCTGTGCTTTCCGTATTTTTCAAGAAGTTCCTCTATGGGCGTTAGTAGCATTTCCTCCAAGGATAGCCAAGTGCCTTGCACATCTCCCGGGGGTATGAGCTTTGCCAACTTGTCCGCCTCCGAGTAGGGGAGTCCCAAAGCCCGGGCGGTGTCCCTCAAGGTTTGCTTTGCCTTCATCACATTGTAGGTGATGATCTTGGCTGTGCTTTCCGCACCGTATTTTTCCTTTACATACTCCACCACCCTGTCCCTGTTTTCCATGCAAAAATCCACGTCTATGTCTGGCATAGAGACCCTTTCTGGGTTTAAAAATCTCTCAAAGAGTAGTCCGTGCCTTATGGGGTCCACGTCAGTTATGCCAAGGGCAAAGGCGAGCAAAGAGCCCGCCGCTGAACCCCTACCCGGACCAACGGGAATTTTCTGTCCCTTAGCCCAGTTTATAAAGTCCTGCACAATCAGGAAATATCCCGCAAAGCCCATCTTTTCTACCACGCTGAGTTCATACTCAAGCCTATCCCAGTATTCTTTGGAGTCTTTGGCAAGCCCTTGCTCAATTCTCTGTCTAAGTCCCTTTATAGCAAGCTCCTTTAATAGCTCAGCCTCCGAGGAGTTTTCGGAAAAGCTTGGAAGAAGATAGCCTTTATTTTCAAGCACTTCAAACCGATCTTGGCACTTTTGGGCTACTTCCAAGGTGTTTAGCAGAGCCTTTTCCCATCCGTCAAACTTTCCTTTGAACCTTTCCCACATCTCCTGTGGGCTGGCAAAGTGCAGGTATTCGTTGGCACATTTGAATTCGCTCCTTTGAAGCTCGTTCAGAGTTTTCTTCATCTGCACCGCCATAAGCACCTGATGGGCTATGCGGTCCTCCGGCAGTAGGTAGTGGGCATCCCCTGTAGCCACGAGCTTAACCCCCAACCTTTTGCCGATCTCCACCAGATGCCTGTTGGCAACCTCTTGCTCCGGAAGTGAGTTTGCCTGAAGCTCCAGGTATAGGTCTTCTCCAAAGAGGTCCTTGAACTTCTTTACCCAATACTCTGCCTTCTGCAAATCTCCTATGCTGGCGTAGTAAGTAGGCACACCTTTGAGGCATGCGGTTATGGCTATTAAACCCTCCGAGTATTTTGAAAGTAGCTCGTAGTCTATTCTTGGCTTGTAGTAAAAGCCCTCCTTAAAGGCAAGGGAAGAAAGCTTGTAGAGATTCTTTAGCCCCACGTCGTTTTTGGCAATGAGGATAAGGTGGTGGTTGGACCTATCGGTAATGTTGTCCTCGGAGCCTTTGCCCTTTCTATCAAAGCGAGAACCCGTGGTAAAGTAAGCTTCCATACCCAAAAGAGGCTTTATGCCCTTTTCCCTCATGCTTTTGTAAAAGTCCAAGATCCCGAATAGGTTTCCGTGGTCTGTGATGGCAACTGCTGAGTAGCCAAACTCCTTAGCCTTGCTTGCCAGGTCCTTTATCTTTATAGCCCCGTCAAGGAGGGAGTATTGGGTATGCAGGTGCAAATGCACAAAGTCCGCCATGGTTATATAGCATAACAGAGTCCGCTAAAGTTTGAACT
>JAPYWH010000006.1 GCA_028276475.1 Thermocrinis sp. | reverse complement strand
CATCCGCCACGCTTAGGGTCTCTTCCGTGTTTCCGCTGTAGCTGATAGCCACCAATAGCCAACCCTCCCTCACATAAGGAGGCAGTTCATAACCCCTCAGGGAGAGGACGGGAACCGCCACCCCATCTTTTTCTAAAAAGAGCTTTAGCACATCCCCCACAATCCCAGAGCCACCCATCCCGGTAAAGACGATCCCCTTGTACGCGCCGGGAGATATAGGAGTAATCTCATACACAACAAACTGTTCTGGCAGTCTTTCTATCCATTCCTGTGCCTTCATTGGAAAACCTCCCTCTTGGTTTTGATTTTATTATAGACCAAAAACTACCTGCTTGCCCGATTGGGTTGGCAGAGGAGTTTGGTGCCTCAGCAGGTTCAAGGAAAACTCAAGGTTGTTGTATAGGGTTATGGAGTAATTGTCCCAAAAGACGCAGGTGCCCGCAAGGCAAAAGTATCCACCGCTGGTGGGTGCGATCTGTTCTGCAATGAGCAGAGTGTAGTTGCCCATGTTGGAGACTGCAGTGTCTTCTCCTCTAACCACCACCTTTATGTCGGGCATAAGAGGCTTTATGGACGCACTGCATGCGAGCATGATTTTTTCCACATTAACTTCGTTTTTTTGATTTTTGTTGTATCTTCTGATTTTTGAGGTTACCACGAAATACTTTTCTCCTTTGTGGTTGTTTATCTCGTCGATCACCTCATCTGGGTTTAGCTCCATGCCGAACCTTCTTGCCAGGGTGTTGCAGGTGTCCGCTATGTGATCCTCGTTTTTATAGTATCCGCCCAGTATGACTTTTTTTCCAAGCTCCCAAACCCACTTTTCTACTTCCTCCGCCTCCTTTTCAGTAAAGGGAATTTCTGGATAGTTGAACACAATAGTATCATAGTCCTTTAGCTTCTCCCAACCATCCACCTCCTCTATGATTATGTTGTGTTTTTCTGCCTCCCTCTGAAGGATTGAAAAGTAGTAATAGTCGGTGACGGTAAATTCCTGATGGGTTATACTCCAGCCTACCCTGGTCATCTTAAGTCCTTTATTTTATCATACTATCACGTTTACAAAGGACCTATCTCCTCGCCTCACCACTTCTATGCGTTGGTCAAACTTCTCTGCCAGATCCTCCAAATGGCTTATGATTCCCACCATCCTGTTGGCATTGAGCTTTATCATCTCAAAAAACTGAGATAGCCCTTCCCTCGTTTCCCTGTCAAGGCTACCAAAGCCCTCATCAATGAAAAGGCTCTCTATGGGTGCGTTCTTGGATATTATGTCGCTTACTCCAAAGGCTAAAGAGAGGCTTGCCAAAAAGGTCTCTCCACCGCTCAGGGTGCTTACGCTTCTTTTGTGTCCGGAGAGCCTGTCTATTACCAGTATGTCTGAACCTTCTAAGTCATACTCGTAGGCACCAGCTGTGAATTTTTGCAGGTAGAAGTTAGCCCTTGCTATGATCCTTTGGAGCATGATCTGACTTAAAAATTCCTGAAGCCTATCCGCCCTAAAGTCCCTTTCAAGGATTTTGTATATACCCTCCTTCCTCTGAAGTTCCTCTTGATCCTTCAAAAGCTCTTCTCTCCTTTTTAACCCTTCCTTTATGCGCGTTTTTTGTTCCCTTAAATGTCCAAGCTGGACGCTTTTGTTTTTGTGTTCCTCTTCCACCTGTTGCACTTTAGCCCTTATCTCTTGGGTAGGTTCTACTCCCTCAAAGTTCTTCAGTTCTTCTTTTAGTCTTTGCTCCTTTTCTTTCAACAGGGCAATTTTCCTTTTGTAATCTTCCAACTCTTGCTTTCGCCTTTCTATGTATTCCTTGGGTTTTATCAGTTTTTCCAACCCTTGCACTGTTCCGAGCCCAAACTTCTTTATGGCTGGCTCTAAGTTTTTGGCAACCCTTTCCTTTTCCTCCTTCAGGCTCTGTATGTTCCTCTCCCTTTCTGAAAGGGCGGTTTGGACCTTTTTCTCCTCCAGTTCTACTTCCTTTAGCTGTTCGGAGATACTGGTATAGTTGTTTCTTATCATATCCCTTCTGTCTTTGAGGGTTTTTAACTTGATCTGTTTTTCCCTTATGTCCTGTTCCTTAACCTCCCAAAAGCCTTCTATCGCTAAATGCTCCTCTATCTCCTTTATTGCGGTTTGCAGTTTTTCCCTTATACCTTCCAAGGTGGATAACCTTTCCCTCTTGGTGCTCAACTCCTCCTTTAAATTCTTAAGTTTTTCCTCCGCCTGTTTTAGCTTTTTTTTGCTTTCCTCCAGTTCAGCTTGGGACCTTTGTAGCTCCCTATATTCCTCTTCAAACCTCTCTTCTTCCTCCCATTTATCCAGCAGTTGCCTTAGCTCCCTCTCCTTTTCCTCCAGGGCAGAAAGTTTGCTCTCTATTCTTGCCTTTTTCTCAAGATGCTCAGATTCAAGGGCTTTGAGCTCATCCAGTTCCCTTTTGATGGTTTCAAAGTTCTCAGAAAGCTCGGCGGGAGGTAGCTGGGCAATTACACTGCCACACACTGGGCAAAGGTCCCCCTCCCTTAAGTGTGCCCTTATGTGTTCCACATGAAAGCGAATAAGGGAATTTTCTTTATCCTTTATGTCCTCACTGATTTTTTCCAGCTGTGCTTCCAAGCCCTCCCTTTCTTTTTTAAGAAGCTCCAAGCTTTCTCTTTCCCTTCTTACCTCATCAAGCTTTATTTTTATGGGATTAAGCTCCAAAAGTCTTTTCTGCTTGTCCTCTAAATCTTCTATCTTTTCCTTTAGCTCCTTTATGTATTTTTCGCCCCTGTCCGTTCTCTCAGTTAAGTTTTTAACATCTTCCTGCAAAGTCTTTATCTCTTCCTCTACCTTCTCCAGCTCCTTTAACTTTTGGTTTCTTTCTCTGTGCTTTTCAAGGGCGTTCTTTAACCTTTCTAAATCCTTTGTTAGTTGTTCTATTTGCACATCGTATTCGCCCAGTCTTTCCCACTCTTGGCGGTATTTTTCCAACTGTATTTGGAACTGTTCCCTCTGATGGGAGAGTTTGGCGAGCTTTTCCCTCAAACTCTTTATTTCCTTTATCTCCTGCTCTTCCCTTTGGGAAAGACTTTTAAAACTTTCCACGTAGGGAGCGTAGGAGCTTAGCTCTTCCATCACCTGAAGACCCCTCTCACGCTGTTCCATATCCTCTGCCTTTTCAAGGAGTTCTGCGAGCTGTCTTTTGCACTCTGTTAGCTCTCCTTGGAGGCGGTCCCTGTGGGATGCAACATTAAGCCTTTCCTGTAGCTTCTTTTTCTCTTCTTCCAAAAGGTTAAGGTCTTTTTCCAAAAGGGTTATTTCCTTGCCCACCCTCTCAAGCTCCTCCTTTGTGGCAAAGCTGAGCTCATGCAGGGATGCGGTTATACTCTCCAAGCGGTTTTCAATCTGTCTTTTTGTCTCCCTTATTAACTCTGCCATTTTCTCAATGAGGGCGTCCATGCCCAATAGCTTGTTTAGGATTTCCCTCCTTTGCTGTGGTCTTTCGGGCTTTAAAAACCTATCAAACTGTCCCTGTGGTAAAAGTATAACCTTGGTAAAGGTGTCGTAATCAACTCCTAATACCTTTTTGACCAGTTCGGGAAGTTCGTTTGCCTTTACATTCTTGGGCTTGTTCCCTTCCCAAAACCTTACCTCACCCCTTCCCTTCCTTACAGCCCTTTCAATGGCGTACCTTTTGTCCCTGACGGAGAACTCCAAGAATACCCTCATATGGTCTGTTCCTTTTGAGATAAGGTGTTCGTGTAGGTCTCTTCTATCTCCGTGCCTTGGCACCTTTCCAAAGAGGGCGTAGCACATGGCGTCTATTAAACTCGTCTTTCCTGCCCCTGTCCTACCCTGAATGATAAAAAATCTAAGCCCCGAGAAGTCTATGCTATGCCTTCCCCTAAAGATGGTAAAGTTTTCCAGTTCAAGCCTGATGGGTCTCATGCTGGACCTCGTTCAACAGGCGAAAAACCTCTCTTTCTATCTCCTCGGGTAGGTCTTGGTTGTAATTCTGTTTGTAGTATGCTCTGTAAATCTGCAAAAGGTCCAAGCCTTCCGTTTCTATGGAAAGCTCGTTGGATGTAGCCTCGGGCAGTTCCAAATTTAAAAAGACAAGCCTTTCACCCAATATCTGATGCAGTTTCTGGGTTTTTAGATTGAGCATCGGGTCCTTTATGTCCGCCTCCAAGATCACTTTAAAGAGTGCTTTCTGATCCTTTATTTCATCCAAAACCCTGTCAATGCTTTGACCCTTTGCTATCCTTACCTCCTTTAGCTGTCTGTATAGGGAAAGCTCCAAAGCTTGCACCTTTGTCCCAAATTCCTCCAAAACCACCAAATTAACAAACTTCTTTGTGCCCTTCTCGGAAAAATCTATCTGATAAAGACTGCCCGAGTAGTGAGTGGGTGGAATGGCTGACTCTATTCTTTGGTTGAGATGGAGATGCCCAAGGGCAACATAGTGAAAGCTTTCGGGTATTTGGTCTGGTCTTATGGCGTAAAAACTGCTCACGCTTGCCTCCCTTTCTGAGCCAGCAATCTTCCCTTTTTCCACCATGAGATGGGCAAGGAGGATGCGGTATTTATAGCCTTCCACCCCCTTTGCCAAGGCTTTTAGATATTGGGCTACTTTGTGGGAGTAGCTTCTGTGGGCATCCTCCGAGATGGTGGTCAGGACCCTTTCACTGGGATAGGGCAGACACGCAATGGCTAAGTCTTTGTATTGAAAGACCATATCTTCCGCCTTTGGGATTGGTCTGTCAAAGATATGCAATCCTGCTAACTTTTTGATGCTTGTGTAGGCTCTTAGTTTATCGTAGCTGTCGTGGTTGCCCGCTATAAGCACCACCTCTATACCACTTCCCGCCCACTCTGTCAAAAACTCAAGGATCAGACCCTCAGCAGAGTAATCAGGGACCGCCTTGTCAAAGATGTCCCCTGCAATCAGCAAAACATTCACTTTTTCACTAAGACATATATCTGAGACCTGTTCTAAGGCATAAGCCAAATCCTCGTTCCTTGATACTTTGTTTAAGGTTTTACCCGCATGAAAGTCTGATATGTGAAGTAGCTTAAGCATTCTTTAAGATTTTATCCAACTTCTCCACCAAAGGATTAAGTGGGTCCTCTTTCTTCAAAAGCTTTAGCTTATCTTTGGCTTCCCGTAGCACTATTTGAACTACCTCCTCCGGGGCGTTGGCGTGTTTCATAAGCTCTATATCTTCTCTGTCTATCACTCCAAGCTCTACCATGGTGTTCTTCATATAGTCCAGCAGAGGTTGCCAGAAGGGGGTGTGATAAAGGATTATGGGAAATCTGTAGACTTTACCCGTTTGCATTAGGGTCAGCGCCTCAAAGAGCTCATCAAAGGTGCCAAATCCCCCCGGAAAGATCACATAAGCCATAGAGTATTTGACCAGCATGACCTTACGCACAAAGAAGTATTCAAACTTCAAAGATACATTTTGGTATTTGTTGGGCTTTTGCTCGGTGGGAATTTGTATGTTTAAACCCACAGATACAGTTCCCGCGTCATAAGCTCCCCTGTTTGCCGCCTCCATGATCCCCGGACCGCCGCCGGTGATTATATGAAAGCCAAGCTTTCCAAGCATAAAGGCAGTTCTGTAAGCATGCTTGTAAATCTCGTTTTCCTGACTTAACCGGGAGCTTCCAAAGAAGGTAACCGCAGGACCCACATGGGAGAGGGTATCAAACCCCTCCACAAATTCGCTCATTATCTTCAAAACTCTCCAAGTGTCCCCCTGCTTGATCTTTAGCTCTTCTATGAGCCTTAGTTGTTCACTGTTCATTTAGGTCCTTTACCATACCCTCCAACTTTAAAAGGTCTCCCTCTTGGGGTTTGTTTATGTGGTGGGAGTATCTAACCTTTAATACGTTCTTCTTTGCGTACTTCTTTTTTGTGTGGTGGGAGGATTTGACCTTTACCTTCTTCTTTTGCTTAACCGCTTTCTTCTTTGAAGACTTTACATACACCTTCTTTTGTTTATGATGTGTTGCAGCCAAAGAGGGTTCAGGTAATATGATGGTAGAAAAGATAAAAAGGCTTAGAAATACAAAAATTAACTTCCTCATGTTCCACCTCCTTTACCTCCGAGGGAGGTGGTTAAATTATAGCATATCCTCTTCCAAAAGAGTTATTGGTTTCCTACCAGCAAAGCCCTCGTTCAGTTCATGCCAATACATTATGGTATCTTCGTCCTCCTTCCAGCAGAGCCAGATGTATCTGTTTTTGTGAAAGCTCAAGAAATCCACCAGTATGGGGTCTATACCCTTTATCACTCCGCCCAGTGCCTCTATTTTTCTAAAAAGGGAATCTATTGCCGCATCCAGATCCTTCATGTGGGATTCAAGATACATCCTTTCAAGGGTGTCCTGCTCCTCCTGAAATCTTTCGTATGCTTCGGTTAGCTCCATTCTTTTAGCGTTTATCTCTTCCACTATTGGCTTGATTACAACTAAGGTTTCCCTTGCGGTGTCTAAGTCAAAAACCTTCATCTGCATGTTTATTAATTTATGGGCAGGACTACCGTTGAGCAACAGTTTGGAGATACAACAGGTTCCAAACCTATCTCTTTAGCGTGGGTTAAAATACCTTCTGCGGGGAAAGTTATACCATTGACGCCCGCATAGAGGGCATAGAGGTCCATCTTGATCCTCTCAGGACCTGCGGGTCTTGCACAGCCTATCACCACGGGCGCCCTTGGAAGGCTCAACCTTGCGTGCAAAAAGACCTTTGCGCACTCCTCCGGGGTGGGTGGGGGCAAAAGTTGGAACCTTGTCTTTCCGTAGTAGGGCATGACTACCACTAAAACCAGTCCATCCGGGTCAAACTTGGAGATCATGTCTATCGCCCTGTATTCACCCAAGACCTTTCCATAATGGAGTCCGATGATCACGTGGGGCACTATCCTGTGGTTGTATTCTTTAAGCAGTGCCAAAGATTCTTCGTAATCTTTCACAGACTTATGGGGCAGTTTATAAACCTCCGCTATGGTCCTATCATCTCCTATCACATCCATAAGCACCGCATCCACACCCGCTTCTTTTAAGCCCTTTGCCAGATCCCTATCTACAAGTCCCACATGGCAGGTGGTGATCAGTCCCAGTTCCCTCTTAAGATACTCAATGGCTTCAAAGAAAGGATAGAGCTCTACCACTCCGTCCTTGTTGGAACCTCCCGATATGAGTATGCCTTCCACACCTTTGGCTTTTAGCTCCTCTCCAACCCTTTTTAGCTCCTCCGGTGTGGTGGCGGGGATCATGTGCCAGAGGATTTTGGACGCACAGTGGTCGCACATAAGCTCGCAGTTTTTGCCAGTTATGGAAACATCCACAAACTTTGGACCGGCGGAAATGTAAAAATCCTCCACTTGGTAGTGTTTAAAGCCGGGGCTATAAAAATAGACTTTTTTTCCGAAGTTCTCTTCCCTTACCTTGAAACCTTCAAAGAGCTCCTCCAAAAGTTCTTGGTTGAGGGGGGAAGAGACCCCCTCAAAGTTTTGAATTATCCGCACTTTATACCCTTTTCGTTGGCTACCTTTGTTAGGGCATCCACAGCCGCCTGTCCCTTAAGAAGCATATTGACCTCCTCGGGGTTGGTGGGCTTTATCTTGGCGATCCAACCTTGACCGTAGGGGTCGTCGTTTGCCAAGGCAGGGTTGGTCTTGAGGGCTTCGTTTACCTCCACTATTTCACCGGTTAGAGGCGTAGGCACAGGTCCCACCCACTTACCACTTTCTATGGTGGCTACGCTTTTACGCCTTTCCACTGTTCTGCCAGGCTTTTTGGGAGTGTAGGCAACGAGCCTTCCAGCCATTGCGGCCGCTATGGACGTTAGCCCTATGGTAAAGGTGCCATCCCCATTGTCCTTTGCCCATGTGAAGGTACTGGCTTCTGGGTCCACATCGTAAAGCAGGTCCTCGGGTATGTTGCACCCATTTACTACTGCCATGCTATACCCTCCTTTATAAGATTTTTAAAAGGTAATTACCTTATCTGCCTCCATCGCCCTGAGGGCAAACTCGCTGGCTGGCACAACACCGTCCAGCTCCGGGATCAGTTCCTCCGGTCTGTAGCCCAGAGAGTCTATAGCCTGCTTGCAGGAGTAAAACTTAACTCCCGCCTGCTTGGCATCCTTCATAAAGTCATAAACAGTTTTCAACTTCTTTCCGTTGACGCTCAGACAGTTGGGCTCCGCAGGCAAGATCCTCTCCGCCACACCCTTTTTCAAGAGCCTTGTGCCGTCCATGTTGAAAAACATTTCCACTTCTGCGTCGTTGGAAGCCATCAACGCAGCAATGTAAAAGGGCGACGCACATCTCCAAGGAGTTTTTGGTCCGCTGGTCATAAGGATCACCACCTTCACGATTCTATAGCCCTCCTTGCCTCCTCTTCTGATGGAACGCCCACAAAGGTAAGCTTTCCGTCTATGATGGTGGAGGGAACTGCCCTAATTACGAGCTTCTTTGCCCACATTCTGCCCTCCGGCTGTGCCACATCCAAAACCTCATACTTAAAACCATACTCCTTTTGGAGCTTTTGCCAGAGGGCGTCCGCGTCGGGGCACGTGGCACACCACTGAGAGACCAGAAGGATCACATGTTTGTCCTTTCCAGCCATCACGTACACCTCATGCAGATTATATCCCATTCATCTATGTATTCCCTCATCTTTTCTATGGCTTGGGGTCCATAGAGTAGGTCCTTTAGGTCCCTTTCCAGGTCCGCCGGCTTCATCCTCACGATCCAGCCCTCTCCGTAGGGGTCGTAGTTTATTATGTCTGGCTGTTCTAAGACCCTTTCGTTGCGTTCCACCACTTCTCCTTCCACCAGGGCGTTTATGGGTCCCGCCCACTTACCGCTCTCAAGGGATGCCACCGGCTTTCCCTTCTTTATGTATTTGCCCACGTCCTTTATACGGGCATGGAGCAGGCGCCCAGCCCGGACCTGCCCCACATCCGTAAGACCCATCGTCACAGTTCCGTCTTCGTTTAACCTTACCCAAGTTTGGGTTTCTATCTCGTAGTATAGATCCAGTGGGATTATACAGCCGTTATATTCCCACTCCTTTTCCATTTTCTTGCCTCAAGCCAATCCGAGCCTCTTTAGCACGGGCAGAGGGTCCGATAGGTTATCCTTCAGCTTTACATCGTTGGCACTGTATCCGAAAGCCAAGCCCAATAGTTGAGTGAAGTACGCAGCAGGAACATCCACATCGGGCACACCCTTCATCATGAGCCTGTGTCTATACATTTCCAAGGATGCGTGGCAGAGTGGGCACTCGGTGGCTATAATGTCCGCACCGTTCCTCTTGGCGGTCTGCAGGATCATCATCACAAACTTCTCAGACACCTGCTCGTCAGACAGAGAGTGTGGCCCCCCACAGCACTGGGTATGCATGGGCTCAAACTCTACACTGGTGGCACCCGCAGCCTCCAAAAGGGCGTTCATGTAGTAGGGATGCTCGTCGTCATCCGCAGTTTCCCTTCTCCTTGGTCTAACCTCTTCCTCTTGACCGCCCGCGTGGGCATAGGTCTTAGCATAGAAGTGAGGTCTTGTGTAAAGACATCCGTAATAGTTGGCAACCTTTAGCCCTCTGAGGGGTCTTTTGGTCTTTTCCTTTACCTTCTGGGGTCCTGCCTCGTGATAGAACCACTCTAAGATGTGATAGGTCTCGGGAATTTTGTCCAAGGGGTCCACACCACCCTCTCTGAGGAGGCTATTGACCCTTTCAAAGACTTTGCCGTCCGTTTGCAAGAAGTATTCTGCCCTCTGCAGGGAAAAGGAACATCCGTTGCAGGGTGCCACGATCACATCGTGCCCTTGCTTTCTTGCCAAAGACATGTTCCGAGCGTTCAAAAGCATGGTGCCCATAAAGGTCACATTCTTGGATTCCATAGCACCACAGCAGTTGTAATCTTCCAGATAATCCAACTCCAAACCCAGCTCCCTTGCCACTATTTTGGTGGATACATCATAAGACCTTGCGGCACCCTCTAAGGAACAACCTGGATAATAGGCAACCCTTTTACCAATAACACCCATCTTTATACCTCCTTAAGTTAGTGCTCCCTCTTCTTGCATAACCTTCCTTAGAACTTGTTTGAACTTGTTCCAGTTCTTGGTCCTTGGATGGAATAGCATGTGCTTGGCGTTAAGGACTAAAAAGCTAACGTTCATGGATTTTATGGGCTTCATCACCAACTGCTTTAGCCACTCGGGTGTTTCTCCGAGGAAGGGTATGGGCTTTTTCAGGATGGGGTCCTTTACCACATTGTAGCCCTGCTTTTCAATCCAGCCAAAGAGCAGTTCTCCGTCCTCTATCCTTCCGTACTCAAGGACCGATTCGGTAAAGAATTTGTCAAACTTCTTGGAGGGATACTCGTCTATGAGACCCTTCTTTGCCATAGTTCTGAGGATCACCTTTAGCACCTCTTCTACCAGCACACCCTTTGGACATCTGTGGGTGCATTTATGACAGGACACGCACCTCCACATTACATCCGCCCGTTTTTGAAGCTCGTCAATCATGCCTAACCTTGCCAAGTATATAAAGTGCCTTGGATTGTATCGCTCATCCCAATAGTTGTGCACCGGACAGGATGCGGTGCAGTATGAACACTGATAGCATTGGTTTATGGTCTTTCCGTCGGGGGAGTTTATGATCTCCTTGGCAAAGTCAAGGTCATAATCGTTGATCACACGAGGGAGGATGATCAGGTTCCAGTCTCCCGACACATCCACCCCGTCAATGACGAGCCTTTCCTTCCTTACAATTCTTTCTGGCTCTACTAAGCTTCTTTCGTGTATTGCCATGGCTAAACCTCCAGTTCAATGTCTTCGGGTCTTTGAACACCCAAAAGTCGCCTTGCCATGACGCCCGCCGGTGGGAAAAAGCCCTTGGCACTGTGCATGGTGGATAGTGTCATGTAATCCACATAGGTGGCGTATATCATGGCAAGGAATATATCCACAAAAAGGTAACCCCTTACCTTTATACCAAAATCAAGGAGCTTTTCCTGGACCTGTTTGTAGATCTGTTCAAACTCCTCGTAGGTTTCTCCGTACATGTGCCTCTTTGGGGGCTCCTCCTTGAGGAAGACCACCGCCCCGCTTTCGCTTTCGGGGTCCCATATCCAGCTGGTCCACAGCACATACTCCTCTGGGAACGTAAAGTGCAAAAGCTCAGACGCCAAGTCCCTTGCGGACTTTCTATCCACACCCTTTATGGACTTTACAAAATTTTCTACCCTTTCTTCCCAGCTGTTAGCCTTTCCATACAGCAGGTCGCTTATAGCCCTTTTTAGATTTTCCACGCCCGTCTCTTCTATGAGCCTTTGTCTCTTTCTCCTTACGGAGAAGACCTTTTCCAAAATGCTGTCCAGTTCCTCCTTGCTCAAAGAGGCGAGCCTTTCCTTGCTCAGGCTCTTTTGGAAAAGGAGGGACTTGGCGAGGAGGTCCTTGTAGAACTCCTGGGCAAACTCCTCGCCCTCTCCGAGGATCTTTATGAGATAGTCCCTAACCAAAAAGTCGTCTAAGACTGCGAGCTTCTTCATACCGTCACCTTTGCACCCACAAAGGCTGCAGCTTCTGCACCGGCCGCTTCACCTTCAGAGAGGGAGGACTCTATGTCTATGGGTCCCTTGCAGGCACCCGCTATGAATATGCCGGGTTTGTTGGAGATGATGTTAGAGCCAGACTCTTCGGAGGGAACCAAGAACTTGCTGTCTGGGTCCTGGGCAAGTCCCAGTATTTTGGCTACCTTCTTTGTGCCCGCGGATGGTTCCATACCAAGCACAAGGACCACCAGGTCCATGGGTACCTCGGAAGGTCTTTGAACGATGGTGTCTTCGTGCTTTACCCTTAGCCTACCGTCTGCGGGGCTGTAGGTTATCTCCGCTATCCTACCCCTTACGTACCTTACGCCATACTGCTCTTGGGGTGCCCAGTAGAAGGGATACTCCCAAGTTCCGTAGGTCCTAACATCCATGTAGTAGCAGAAGACATCCACATCGGGATAGTGCTGTCTTATTTCCATAGCCTGCAGACCGGACAGGGCACAACCATATCTACAGCAGTGCACGTTGGTTACACCCAGCTGTCTGTCCCGAGAACCCACACAGAAAACAAAGGCTACCCTCTTGGGCAGTTGTCCGTTGGAAGGTCTGTAAAGCCTTCCTTCCTTGGAAAACATCTGCTCAAGCTCTAAGTTGGTGATCACGTCGGGATACAGCCCATAACCTAATTCTCCCTTTCTCCTTGGGTCAAAGTGTTCAAAGCCCGTGGCAACCACTATGGCACCCACCTCGTGGGTTTCACCGTTAGAGAGTGTGACCTTGTAGCTTCCGGGCTCTCCCTCACAGGCAGAAAGCTCTGTCTTTAGCTTGACCTGCACATTGGGGTTGCTTTCCACCTCCTTGATGTAAGGACCGATCACCTGCTCTGGCTTTAGCTTTCTGGGTATGAGAGTGTGATAGTGGTTCAGGACAGGGTTTCCACCCAACCTGTCCTCCTTTTCCACCAGGATAGTTGGGATACCAAGTCTTCCAAGGATCCTTGCCGCTCCCAAACCGGCAGGTCCTCCACCAATTACCAGCACACCCTTTGCCATAACAAAACCTCCTAACAAAGTATTTATCAAAGGGGGCAAAGCCCCCAAAAAAGCTTAGGACTTAAACAGTGGCATATTGGCAGTGGCGGATGCCTTGGGCTTTCCTGTAGAGGTTCTGCTGTAGGGTTCATAGAGGTCGTATTCCTTGAAGAATTCCATCAGCTCATCATACTTGCCCGCCTTTTCAAGCTCGGAGATGTATTTGACGGTGTCTTCCCATTCCTTCTTGAGCTCTCTCCAGTTGGTGATGCCCATCTTCTCAAGAAGTGGTTCGTAGTGGGAGCAGTTCCAGTAGAGCTGGACCACCTTGAAGGGATGGGCTCCACAGGCAAGGGCAGCGAACATCACATCGGACATAACCGCCACAGGATGGTACATGCCGTGTGCCTTTCCGATCCACTGGTTCTTTTCAAAAGTGGTGGTGCATCCCGTGTCGTGGGTAACGATCAGGTCTGCCTTTACTTCCTCTGCGATCACCTTAAGCTTCCTTTGGATCGCCATAGACCTGGTGAATTCCCTTTCGGTTAGAATGTGCCTAAAGCCAAAGCCACAGCAGTCATACCATGTGGAGTAATCCACCACCTGGGCACCCAGTGCCTTTACCACTGCGGTGGATGCGGCCGGTCTTTGCCCGTTATAGACCTCTGGGTCGTAGGGGTAATCGTCGGCGATCATCTTGTAGGTATGGCAGGCGTTGTGTATGGCAACCCTAACATTAGAGACATCTATGCCCTTTGCCTTACCTTCCTTTTCGTAAAGCTCTTTAATCTTGTATCTCATAGCATGGACCCACTCGGAGTAATGAACCACCTCTTGGGGTATAACGATCCTTCCGTCCTCTGTTAGCCTTCCAAGCTTTTTGAGGATGGGCTTTACCGCATCCCTGAGCTCTTTGTTCATTATGAGCTGTTCCCTGGTTTCTTTGTATGAACCAAAGGATGTTCCGCAGTGAATAAGAGGATAGTATCCAGTCTTCCAAGCTTGGTGCATGTTCCTGAGCCAAACTGCCGCCAAGGCTACGGGGTTGGAAGTGCCGGAACCGTGATAGTTCCACGCAGTGCAGGAAGTTTGGTGGGGCTCGTTGAGATAATCAAGTCCAAACTTGTTCATAAACCAGAACACTGAAGCGGGATATCCGGGTATGTTTCCGCACTGTCCGCAGGATTTGTGGTGCCAAAGCTTGTTGGTGGGGATCAGCTTTATCCTTCCAGTTCTAGTGAAGACCGCTATGGGTTGATGCTCCTCGGTGATCCTGTGTATGAGGATCTCGCCCTTAGCCTCAAGCTCCTCCATCATTTCAAAGATGTGGTCGTAGTGGGCGTCATACTCCTTCACTGGGAAGGGTGGCTCTTCGGGGTATCTGAGAATACCCCCGTGGCTAACATAGCCCCATTTAGACTCTAACTTGGCATGTGCCATGATAACACCTCCTTAAGTTTTTTTCGGGCTTCAAACCCTTTTGTAAGCTCACTCTTCCTCTTCATAGAGCTCCTGATACCTCTCTTCGTTCTCCTCCACAATGTCCATTATGACGTTGTAGAGGTTTGGGTCTAACTTCTCTAACATTTCAAATATGCCCGTCTCTCTCCAGATGGTGTACATTTCTATGGCGGTTTCCAAGGATACTTCCCAAGCGGTCTTCACAGATTTACCCACATCAAAGGGAATGGCAAGCCTCTTTGCCCTGAGGTTTTCCATGTTGTCTGCCATCTTGGGACCCCAGTCGGGGAAGAAGTCGGGCTGTAGCATGTCTGCGGATAGCTGGTTTCCGGTGGTCATAACTTTTAGTAGAACCCTTCCGTAAGGTTTTAGAAGATCCTTTGTTGCCTCAAAGGCATTGCGGACGGCTACTTCTCTCATTATTGCCACAAGCCCACCGGGATTATTCACAAAGGGGCATCTGATCCAGCAGGTAAAGCATTGGGAGCACGCCCAGATGTACTCGTGCATCATATCATAGAGGACCTCCACATCCTCCTCTAAGAACCTCTGGACGATCTCCCGGGGGGAATAGTCAAAGAACCTGTTGGAGGGGCAAGACGCAGTGCAAACACCGCAGTTCAGACAGCCAAAGATGTATTCCTTAAACCTAAAGTCCGATTTTACCTCCTCCACGATCCTGACCTTTTCCTCCCAGGGGACCATCTTGGTCTTTTCGGAGATGGGCAGGTTGTATCCATATATGTGTCCATCCATTGTATTACCTCCTGCAGTTAATAAACATAAACATATGGGTTTTCCCATAAAAGGCAACTAAAATTTTCTTATAAACATATAAGGATAAGCTTATAAAGGTGTGTAAAAAGGGGGAAGAGTTAAAGGGTAATGACCGCATACTCACCGCTCATTAGCTTGTCCAAGAAGGCTGCACCGCCTATGATACCGTCGCACAGTTCGGGGTTCACATCCTCTTTCTTGTACTCCTCTGTGAGGTCCAAAGAAGGCACGCAGAGGTAGATCTTCACACCAGCCTCCTTTGCCATCTTTATAAAGTCATAGACGGTTTGCTCCACGCCCGGTCTTACCTTTACCTTTTTGGCATTATCTCTCATCAACAAAAATCCCGCCTCGGAGGTTATGACCATCTCCACCTCGTAATCCATGGTGGTGGCTGCGGTTGCCAGGAAGAAGGGGGCACCCGCTTGGGGATTGATAAGCTCTCCAGTGGTTGGCTCTGCCCTAACAAAGAAGGGCACAGTAAGGATGTAGAAAAGCACCTTTTCGTAAGCCATCTGCAACCTCCTTACACAAATATTATCATTGGTTTTTCTGAATCTAAAACATAGTTAAAAAAGGTGGCTGCACCCGCTGGTGGCTCAAGTCCATCTATAAGGTCCTCATACTTGTAGCCAAAGAGCTCCATGGTCATCTGGCAGGGTATGAGCTTTACGTCTGCCTCTTTGCAGGCTTCTAAAAGCTCTGGAATATCTGCCACACCGTGCTCTTTTATGGTCTTCTTCATCATGTAAGTCATAAGGTCTGTCATACCGGGGATTATACCCGTTATTTGAGGAGGTCCGGGGAATATGGAGGATATGGCGTTGGTTATGGGGTTTTGCATGGATGGTGGAAAAGCCATGGGCATGGCTGGGTTTCCGATGGGGGCAATCTTGAGCTGGTTCATCTTCTGCTTGTGGATAATGTTTAGCCCATAAAAGGTGAAGAATATGGCGGTTTCCACTCCGAGGGATGCGGCGGTGGAAGCAAGGATCAAAGGCGGATAGGCCATATCAAGGGTGCCCTTTGTGGCTATTATGGCCAGCTTTTCAGCCATAGTGCTCCCTCCTTATTTTTTCCTCACATAGAATATTATCTTGCCACCCTCCTCTACCACTTCCAAGAGTTGGTGTCCTGTTCTGTTGCAGAAGGCGGGTATGTCTGCCTTTGCACCGGGGTCTGTGGTTATTATTTCCAACACCTGCCCGGACTGGAGCTCCTCCAATGCCTTTTTGGTTTTTAGCACAGGAAGAGGACAGTTAAGTCCAGAAGCATCCAAGGTTTTGTCTGGAGTTATTGTAGCCATCTTTACACCTCCTAAAAAAAGTTTTGCAATAGTATTATATTAATCCACCAATTTGGAAGGGTTATTAGAATTTTCTAATGGAGTTATAAGAGAAGGTTATAAACATGTCCTTAAAGAGCTTTTATCAGTTTATGAAGGAAAAGTCCTTGAAGTATTATAGCCAATGCAAAGACATAGGGCAGGACTTTTTTACTGCACCCGAGTTGGACAGAGCCTTTGGTTATGCGGTGGGAGAGCTCGCCAGTAAGCTTTTGAAAGATCATCCACAGCCAGTCATTTTGGAGCTGGGCGCGGGAAGGGGAACCCTTGCTTACGATATTCTGAGCTTTTTAAGGTTCTACAGTCCTAAGCTTTTTGAAAGATTGCGTTATTTTATATATGACTTTAGCCAGAGTTTAAAAGAAAGGCAAAGGAAGCTTTTAAGGGACTTTGAGGATAAAGTCTTTTGGGTGGATGAAGTGCAAGAGTTCTCGGGCTTGGTGCTTTCCAACGAATTCTTTGATTGCCTTCCGGTTAGGATCGTCAAGGGTGGGAAGGAGCTCTATTTGGAAGATGGAAGGGAAGTTTGGTTGCCCTTGGAGGATTTGGAGGTTAAGGACTATATGGAAAGGCTTGGGATGAAGGAGGAAGATGTTGCCTACGAAGTGTGCTTAGACTGTGTGAGGTTTTTGGGGGAGTTGGCAAGAAAGCTAAAGGAAGGCTACATTTTAACCATAGATTACGGTTATTTGGAATTTCCAAGAGCTGGCACGGTGGTGGGCTACAAGGGACACAGACTTGTAAAGGATATATACTCCAGCGAGCCCTTTGACATAACCGCAAGCGTCAATTTCAGGGCACTGATTGAATACGGCAGGGACTTTGGGCTTGAGGTGGTGTTTTTTAAAAACCAAAGGGACTTTTTGCTCTCCTCAAGGGTGTTTGTTGAAGAACTCTCCGCGGTAGCAGAAGAGCAGAGCCCGCAAGCTTTGGAGAGGTTATCAAGGCTTAAAACCATGCTCATAAGCATGGGAGAAAGGTTTAAAGTTCTTCTTCAGAAAAAAGGTAGCTGAGGACCTCCAGAAGACTCTTTTCGTAAGCGGGAAAGCCTTCCAGTTCCGGGCTAAGGCTTATCCTTTTGTAGCCCTTTTTTGATTTCCAGCCTTCTAACAGGACAAAGTCAAAGCCAGAAAAGTATCTTTGAACCAAATCCTCCGGCTCCTCCTCGGTGCGTTCGTAGAGAGTGATCCTTCCCGGAGAGACTATGCATACCTTTGGAAGTATTTGAAAGAGTCGGTGGGTATCACTGCCCTCTTTGTCTGTTAGGGCGTGCCCTTTTGGGTCATGCTTTAAATAGGCTACCTTGTAGCCCATCTCCGTGAGCCTTTTGGCAACCTGCTCCACAAGGGTTGTCTTTCCACTGTTGTGATATCCTACAAAGAATACCAGCTTGAGTTTTTTGTCCATTGGGTATAATTTTATTTATCATTAAGGAGGGTGTAGCTCAGTTGGTAGAGCAGTGGACTGTGGATCCACGGGTCGCGGGTTCGAGTCCCGTCACCCTCCCCACCAACAAAGGAGGCATTCATGGAAGTCTTTTCCACCCTTAAGACCATAAAGGATGTCCAATGTCCTATAGCAATCCTGTTCTACGAGGATGATCAGTCCAACCTGGCTTTTTTAAAGGACCTGGTGCAGGATGCCAAGCTATTAATGTCTGCGGAGGACTTTAAAGGCAAAGAGGGCTCCACTGCAAAGCTTAACCTTTTGAGGGATGGAAAGGTTATATCTCTGTATTTAGCTGGCTTGGGTCCAAAGGAGAAGGCGCACATAGATAGCTTTAGAAAGGCGACAGCCCTTATAGTCAAAAGGGCAAAGAAGGACAAGGTCCAAAACCTTTTTGTGTATGCGGGGGAAAATTTGGACGAAAAGACCACCCAAGCTATAACGGAGGGTGCCATCCTTGGCGATTACCGCTTTGACAAGTATAAAACCCAGAAGGAAGAGGAAGAGATAAAGCTTTCTAAGGTAGAGATCTATAAAGGAGATGAAAGGGGCATAAGGATAGGGCAGATCTTGGCAAATGCCCAAAGGTTTGTAAGGGACTTGGTCAATGAGCCAGGTAATGTGATCAACCCTATAACCCTTGCGGAGATAGCCCAGAAGCTTGCGCAGGAGCACGGGCTTGAGTGTAAGGTATATGATGAAAAGCAAATTCAAGAGATGGGCATGCTCGCCCTTTGGAGTGTGGGAAAGGGTTCCGCAACACCGCCCAGGTTCATACACCTTACCTATAAGCCGGAGAGTGAGCCAAAGGATAGGGTGGTCTTTGTGGGCAAGGGTTTGACCTTTGACAGTGGAGGGCTGAACATAAAGACGGGTGATTATATGAGGACTATGAAGATGGACAAATCGGGTGCCTGCACTGTTTTGGGGATTATGAAGGCAGTTGCCCAGTTAAAGCTCCCGGTGGAGGTGCACGGGATCATAGGTGCGGCGGAGAACATGCCCAGCGGAACCGCATACAGACCCGACGACATCATAAGGGCAATGAACGGAAAGACCATTGAAATAGACAACACGGATGCGGAGGGTAGGGTTACTTTGGCGGACGCCCTTTCTTATGCGTCAAACTTAGAACCCTCTTGGATCGTAGATATGGCAACTTTGACGGGTGCCTGTGTGGTAGCCCTTGGGGAATACACCGCGGGGCTCTTTACCAACGACCCAGCCTTTGGAGAGGAGCTCATAAAGGTCTCCAAAAGGACTGGGGAAAGGCTCTGGATGTTGCCCATGGACGACAAAAAGCTGAGGGAGAAGATCAAGAAGGGTGATGGGGATGTTCTGAACACCGGTGGAAGGTATGGGGGTGCCATAACCGCCGCCATGTTTTTGGAGGAGTTTGTGAAGGAGGGCATAAAGTGGATCCACTTGGACATAGCCGGACCTGCTTACTTCAAAGAGGAGTTTGACTACTACTCAAAGGGTGCCACGGGCTTTGGACTTAGAACTTGCGTGGAGTATTTGATGGAGAAATATCAATGAAAATATTGGTGCATGTATGCTGTGCTCCCGATGCGGTCTATTTTCTAAAAAGGCTCAGGGAAGACTTTCCACAGGCGGAGATCTGTGCCTTCTTTTATGACCCAAACATACACCCATACGAAGAATACAGGCTCAGGCTTTTGGAAACCGAAAGAACGTGCCATCACCTGGGCATTACCCTTTACGAAGGAGAGTACGACCTGGAAAGATGGATGAACGCGGTAAAGGGCTTAGAAGAGGAACCAGAGAGGGGAAAAAGGTGCGAAGTGTGCTTTGACTACCGACTGGAGAGGTCTGTGAGGTTTGCCAAGGGGATCTCTGCCACACACTTCACCACAACCCTTTTGATGAGCCCAAAAAAGGACTTTAAGACCCTTTCGGAAGTTGGCAGGAGGCTTTCAGAATCTGAAGGCATAGAGTTTTTGGCGCTGGACTACAGAAAGGGTGGTGGCACGCAGGAGATGTTTAGGCTTTCAAAGGAGCTTGAGCTTTACCACCAAGACTACTGCGGATGCATATACGGGCTCTTCAAACAGAAGAAGGAAAAGGCAATGTGGGACCTTATATCCTTTGGAGGAAGAAGACCGGGCAGTAGGGAAGAAAGGCTCTTCATAAAAGAGGTTCGGCTCTTTGCAGAAAAGCTCGGTCTATCTTGTAAAGAGTGGGAGTTCTCCTTTTTAAACTGGAAACTCCTACATTCAAGCTTGAAGGTGGGAGAGGTAGCCATCCCTCACTATGTGGTGCCCTTTTCAAGGTCTATCAAGGGCATCTTAAAGGGCAAGCCAGAAGAAGTGGCGGAGGATGTCCTCTACTACAAAAAGGGACTAAAGGTGGTGCTTTTGGAAAGGCTTCAGGATAGACCCCTTGAGGATATAAACCCTATTTCAGACCCTACCTTTTTGGTGGATAAAAGCTACAGGGAAATGCTCTTGGAAAAACCCGTAAGCGCCCAATTAGAGGGGGAGCTTACCTGGGACACCTCAAGCGTTCTGCTGGTGGGTTCCCAAGGGGCTGAGAAAATCGTGGGCTTCCCTGCGGATACGCTACAGGACCAAAGGGGCTTCAGCCTACAAGAAATCTGTGATTTCATACAAGAGAAAGAGAAAGAAATAAGGGAAGGGGGCTTGGCGGTAGCCTTGCTAGGTGCTGAGTCTTTGGGCAGGAGCGGTAGCAGGTTCTTAGAGGAGCGCTTGGGAATAAAGATAGGGGAAGGTCAATGGACGCACTGCTTTTAGTGGTTTTTGCCTATCTTTTGGGTTCTGTGCTCTTTGGGGAGGTGGTGGCAAAGAGTAAGGGCGTAGACTTGAGGGCTGTCGGTAGTGGCAACGTGGGTGCTACTAACGTGGCAAGGGCTTTGGGCAAGAAGTATGCCCTGTTGGTCTTTCTGCTGGACCTTTTTAAAGGCTTTTTTCCAGTTCTTCTCTCAAGGTTTTACTTTGGTCTTGATAGTTGGACTACCTTCTTTGTGGGGCTCTTTGCCTTCTTGGGGCATCTATATCCTGTCTTTCATGGCTTTAGAGGGGGCAAAGGTGTAGCAACCGCCTTTGGAGTGCTTTTGGGCGTCTCTCCCACCATAGCCATCCTCTCCCTCTTTGTTTGGCTTTTGGTTTTTAAGCTAAAGGGCTATGTTTCCTTGGCTTCCCTCAGTGCTTGCACTTTTGCGGTGGTCTTGTCCCTCTTTTTGTTGCCCTTTAAGCTCTTTTTGATGAGCCTTATCATTGGTGTTTTTATCTTTTACAAGCACAGGGAGAACATAAAAAGGCTTTTGGAGGGAACAGAGCTCGGCTTTAAAAAATGAAGTTTGTTTTGGGCTTTAACCTTCTGCTTTTTCTCTTTAGGGTTTTCTATGTGCTTTATTCCCCCTTAGACCTTACTCCAGAGGAAGCCCAGTACTGGGATTGGTCAAGGCACTTGGACCTGAGCTACTACTCAAAGCCCCCTATGGTGGCATACATAAACTTTTTAACCACATCCCTTTTGGGAAACACCGAGCTGGCGGTTAGGATCACTCCGATCGTTCTATCCTTTTTGATGTCTATCTTTACCTATTTTTTTGTTAAAAGGCTCTTTGACGAAAAAGTTGCGGTAATTTCTTCAACCCTTCCACAATTTTCCGTGGGCTTAGCCATAAACTCCCTTCTCATGACTACGGACGCCTTGCTGATATTCTTTTGGGGTTTGAGCCTGATGGCTTTTTGGTATGCGCTGGAAAAAAACAACGCCTTTTGGTGGCTGTTGCTGGGCATTTTCTCCGGCTTTGCCTTTTTGAGTAAATACCCGGCGGTCTTTCTTTTGCCTTTAGCCTTGCTTTACCTTAGCATATACAAAAGAGAAGTGCTTTGGTCTGCCAAAACCTACCTTAGCCTACTGCCACCCCTTTTTATAAGCCTGCCGGTGCTTTATTGGAACTACAAGCATCAGTTTGTTTCCTTTAAGCATGTTTCCACCTTGGCGACCAAGCATGCAAGCCTTTTTAACCCAAGTAGCCTTTTGGAATTTTTAGTAGGGCAGATGCTCTTGGTTTCAATCCTTCCCTTCTTTTTTATGCTCAAGGGATGGCTTTTGGGCTGGAAGGACAGAAGGCTTGGCTTTTTGACAGTGTTGTCTCTTCCCGTCCTTCTGTTCTTTTTAGCCCTGTCTTTGAGAAAGCATGTGGAAGCCAACTGGTCCGGCTTTGCCTACTTTGGTGGCTTTTTGCTGGCGAGCTATTATCTCTCCAAAAGCAGGTTTTTGAAGCCCACGTATGCTTTGAGCTTTGTCCTCTTTATCTTACTCCACTTTAGCCCAATTTTGGACAAGGTGGGGTTAAAAAAACTTTTGCCCCCAAATAGGGACCCAGTCAAAGTGGCAATAGGCTGGGAACTTCTGGGTAAAGAGGTGAGCAAACTCTACACAGGGCAGGAAATAATCCTTAGCCCTCGCTATCAAATATCCGCAGAGCTTGCCTTTTACACAGAGGGAAATCCACGCACCTACTGTATAAACCTTGGAAGGCGTATGAACCAGTATGACCTCTGGAGAGAAAGCATGAAGAACTACATAGGCAAAGACGGCATATACGTGGATTATTCACCCATTGATAGCAGGGTTTTGGAGGGCTTTGAGGGTATAATAGAACACAGGGTTTTACCCATCCGCTGGAGGGAAGAGGTGATTAAAGAGTTCCATATATACAAGTTAAAAAACTACAAACACACAATAAAGGAGGAAGGAATGTTTGAAGGTTATTAGGTGGCTTCTGTCCTTTTATATTTTTGGCTACCTTTTTTACCATCTTACTCCAGTCTTTTACGCAGTTCATGTAAATTATGCACCCCCAAAGCCTGCCCCACTGCCCTATCAGAAAACCTGTAAGGTGGTCTTTGGTGTAAAAACTGCCATTGATGGAGGTGTTGGAAGGCTCAAGTCATTGGAAAAGCTGTTGGAGGAAAGGGACATAGCCTTTTCTTTTGGACACTCCATTGACTACTCCCCACGCATCAAAAGAGGTGATGTGCCAGAAGGCTATGGATACAGAGACTTGGGCGGGCTAAGTCTCTTTTCTTACTTTATCTTTGCGTACATACCAGAGCTTATAACCTTTTCGGAGAGGGAGGACACCTACGGACTTTTGAACCCAAAGGATTGCAAGCCTATTCTTTCGGACATTCCTGTGCTCGTTTCCACCCCTTTGGGAGAGTTCCCAAGCTACTCCTTTGTCTTGGGAAAACGGTGGAACCTTGCCTATCCAGATTGCGATAGCATGCTCTCCTTTTACCCCGTGGTGGGTAGGGAGCTCAGCTTTTCCATATACAGCCCTCCAAGGTTGAACCCTCCGCTGGATGCATCCCTCCCAAAGGTGCAGTTGAACCTCAAGGTGGAAGGCAAAAGGGTGCTAATGCTTGTTTATAGAGACGGAAGACTATCGGAGATATACGACCAACCTTTGCTTACCCTGAACCTTGAGGAGGAGGGAAGGTACCAGCTAAAGGTTTATAGCTATAAATTTAAAGCCTTTGGTTTTTACTTTGGGTTGAGGTTCATAGGATGTCTTTCGGAGATAAAGGTTAGATCCTTTTAAGCCCGTTAGTTTGCAGGCTTTCTGTTTGAGAGTATATTTATATTATTATGATCTACTCAGAAACTGTTAAGTATGCCCTGCTGGCGCTTGCTTACTTGGCTTTAAACAGGGATAGGCTTGTTAAAGTGGAGGAGATCGCAATCGTTTAGACTATTGTGCCCTAAGAGCGGGAAGATGTGAAGAACGGCGAAGCTCACCCTGCACTGTTCATGACAAATGGACAGCCCTTAGGGAGCACATAATGGAATATTTGACCTCCACCACCATTACAGAGTTGGCTGGAGTTGAAGAAAAGCACGGAGAGACTATTCAGGTAAAAGAGTAATATAATTATTCCCATGGAAGAGGAAAAAAGGGAAGAAGCGCAAGCCCAAGGTGAGGATCTATCCTCCCTCTGGCAGGAAGCATTAAAGGAGCAGGAAGAAAAAGAGAGGGAGGAAAAAAAGGAAGTTTTGACGCCGGATATTCAGGAAAAACTCAAAAAGTTCCTTGACCTACCCTTGCTCATAGAGGTAGTGGTTGGCTCCACCACTCTGACCTTAGAAGAAATTCTGAACTTAGGTCCCGGCTCTGTGGTAGAATTGGACAACTTGGTGGAAGAACCCGTGGATATAAAGGTAAATGGCAAATTGGTGGCAAAGGGAGAGATCGTTGTGGTGGAAGAAAAGTTTGGTGTAAAGATCACGGACATTGTGGAAAAGGAGGAGAGGGTTAAAAAGGCTCTTTAGTACTTTCCCGTTATGTAGTCTGCTACAGAGGAGGCAGCGATCGCTTTGGGCTTTACCACTGGCTTTAGTCCCTGTGCTAACACAAAGCCTATCGCCTCTTTGAGGATCACAGAGGAGTTGTGCTGTGGATTTGGGTTTATGTCTAAATGCACCTCAAAGGGTCTGTTGCCCACCACATCTATGAGCTCCAAGGCGGTGTAAACCGCCCTGCTTACTTCCTCCATGAGCCTTTGTCTTAGGGACCTTATGCGCTTTACTTTTTCCGTCTTCCAAAAGACCTTGGCACCCCTGCAGGAGTCTATATGAACCACTATCACCACCACGAAGAGGGTGCTATCATTTACCTGCCTTGAATCACAACCCACATATATGGCGGTCTTCTCTGAGGTGCTCTTTATAAACTCCCTGACTTCGTCAAAGTTCTTTATCTGAGGCATTGAACTTACCTCTAAACTCTACGGGCTTCATATAGGTGGGTTTAAACAGGATCCAATCCTTCAAGTTCTCTGCGCTTTTGCCGTAGCATACTTCACACAAAAGCCCTCCTTCCACCAGCTTGGAGTTATCATCACAGCAATCGGTGAGGTTCCAAAACTCGTAGTTATCGTGAAATATGAGCTTTCCGCAACCAAGACAGCTATAAAGCTTGCAACCTTTGGAGTTCAAAAACTCCTCCAACTCCTGATCTAAGGGCAACTCTTCCATTTCAAAAACAGTTTGCAAAAACTCCCTCTGCCTTTCACTTAACTCTCCAAGTTGCATTAGTATATATTTTATCCCTATGTTGGTGGATGAGTTTGATGTGGCGGTTATTGGTGGTGGTCATGCGGGCATAGAGGCAGCGCTTGCAAGCGCCCGTATGGGTGCCAAGACGGTTATGTTCGTGCTGAACGCAGATGCCATTGGGCAGATGTCCTGCAACCCTGCCATAGGTGGCGTAGCAAAGGGTATTGTAGTGAGGGAGATAGACGCCCTTGGTGGAGAGATGGGAAAGGCTATAGACCATACGGGCATTCAGTTTAAGATGCTAAACACCCGTAAGGGCAAAGCGGTTTGGTCTCCGAGGGCTCAGGCGGACAAAAAGGCATACAGGGAGTATATGAAAAGGGTCTGCGAAAATCAGGAGAACCTTCACATAAAACAGGACGAGGTGGTGGATATTATCGTGGAAAACAACCGAGTGGTGGGAGTAAAAACTCGCCTTGGGCTTGAATACAAAGTAAAGGCTGTGGTGGTCACCACGGGCACTTTCTTAAACGGACTTATTTACATAGGCGATAAAACCTTTCTGGGCGGTAGGGCTTGGGAGCCAAACTCCACCGGACTGGCGGACTTTTACAAAAGGCATGGCTTTCCGCTAATGAGGTTCAAAACGGGCACTCCCGCAAGGTTGGACAGGAGGACCATAGACTTTTCCGCCCTTGAGCCCGCACCGGGGGATGACCCACCCCCAAAGTTCTCCTTCTGGACAGAGCCCGTGGGAAGCTATTGGTTTGAAAAGGGTAAACCCCAAGCCCTCTGCTGGATCACCTACACCACTCCAAAGACCCACGAGATCATAAGAAAGAACCTTCACAGAACTGCCCTCTACGGTGGGCTCATAAAGGGCATAGGACCAAGATACTGCCCTTCCATAGAGGACAAGGTGGTAAAGTTCTCCGACAAGGAAAGGCACCAAATATTTTTAGAACCTGAAGGCTGGGACACCATAGAGATCTACCCCAACGGACTTTCTACCTCTTTACCGGAGGAAGTCCAGTGGGAGATGTACAGGTCTATCCCTGGGCTTGAAAAGGTGGAGCTGATAAGACCCGCCTACGCAATAGAGTACGACGTAGTGCCCCCAACGGAACTTTATCCCACCTTGGAGACCAAGAAAATAAGAGGGCTCTTTCACGCGGGCAACTTTAACGGCACCACAGGGTACGAGGAAGCGGCTGGACAGGGCATTCTGGCTGGCATAAACGCTGCCCTTAGAGCCTTTGGCAAAGAGCCCATATATCTAAGGAGGGACGAGAGCTACATTGGTATAATGGTGGATGACCTTACCACAAAGGGTGTGACGGAGCCCTACAGACTTTTTACCTCACGTTCTGAGTATAGGCTTTACCTGAGGCAGGACAACGCCATTTTGAGGCTCGCCAAGCTGGGAAGAGGGCTGGGGCTTTTGACGAAGGAACAGTATAAACTGGTGCAAGAGGTAGAAAGGGAAATTCAAGCTTGGCTTGAGTTTTACAAGGGGTATAAAGTCTCCGTTGCCATAGGCTCCGATGTTAGGGCTTACAGTCTTTCTCAACTCTTGACCTCTGAGCGTTCCATCTGGGACCTAAAGGAGCTTGGAGTTAGCGTGCCAGAACATCCCTACGTGGCGGAGGAGGTGGAGATTCAGCTAAAATACGAGCCATACATAGAAAGGGAAAGAAAGTTAAACGAAAAATTAAAGAAGCTTGAGGATACACCCATTCCAGAGGATATAGACTATGACAAGGTGCCCGGGCTCACAAACGAAGCGAGGGAAAAGCTCAAAAAGTTCAGACCGCTGACGGTGGGGCAAGCCAGCAGGATAGATGGTATCACACCAGCTACCATAACAGCGCTGTTGGCATTTTTGGGTAAGCTAGACTGAGATGCTTCTTCTTTCTATAGTTCTATACATACTTCTAACCTTAGCCATAGGGGTCTATGCAAGCACCTTTGTGAAGAACTCAAAGGATTACCTTTTGGCGGGGAGAAATCTTCCCTTTTTTATGGCTACCTTTGTTGCCTTTGCCACCTGGTTTGGTGCAGAAACCGTTTTGGGGGCATCCTCCCAGATGGCAAAGGAAGGGCTTTGGGGAGTGATAGAGGACCCTTTTGGCGCAGCCCTCTGCCTAATATTGGTGGGTTTATTCTTTGCAAAGCCTCTGTATAGGCTTAACCTCTTGACCTTTGGGGATTTTTACAGAAGGTTTTACGGCAGAAAGGCGGAAATTGTGGCGAGCCTTTTGATCATAGCGTCCTACTTTGGTTGGATCGGTGCACAGATGCTTGCCATAGGCTTGATCCTAAACATAACTACTGGTATTAGCGTAAAGCTTGGAACTGTTATAGGTTCTTTGGTGGTGGTCTTTTACACCTTTTTGGGTGGCATGTGGGCGGTCTCTCTTACGGATTTTATCCAAACCATAATGATCATAGTGGGGCTTTTGACTGCCCTGTATGAAGTTTCTCAGGGCTTTAGCCATATCCCTCAAGTTTTAGCGTCCCAACCGCCGGAGTTTTACAAGTTCTTTCCTTCTTTGAACCTTCAGGAGTTCCTGCTCTTTATCACCGCCCTTATTACCATAGGACTTGGTTCCATACCCCAGCAGGATGTCTTCCAAAGGGTTATGTCCTCTCGTTCAGAAAGGGTGGCAGTCTATTCTTCCATCACTGCGGGCTTCATGTATCTGACTGTTGCCTTTATTCCTCTTATCCTTGCTATCTTTGCAAGGGTGAAATACCCAGAGCTTTTGAAACTTGACTCCCAATTAATGCTTCCCACACTGATTTTGGAGCATACCTCAACCCTTACAAAGGTGCTCTTCTTTGGGGCACTGCTCTCTGCCATAATGAGCACGTCCAGTTCTGCTATTCTTGCACCTTCCGCAATTCTAAGTGAAAACCTCTTGAGACCGCTGTTTAAAAACCTATCCGACAGAGGCTTTCTTTGGCTCACCAGGTTTTCTGTGATTTTGATAAGCTTTATTTCCCTTCTCTTTGCCCTCAGTGGAGAGTCCATCTTTCACTTGGTGGGAGACTCCTCTGCCTTGAGCTTGGTGTCTTTGTTTGTTCCCTTGGTGGCTGGGCTTTACTTTAAAGGTTCTAACCAATACTCCGCAGTGGTTAGCATGACTTCGGGCTTTCTTGTCTGGGCGGTTTTGAACTATGGCTTTGAGTATGAGTTTTCCCTCCTTGCGGGGCTTTTCGTAAGCCTCTTTGCCTACCTTTTGACTTCTCTCTTAAGCCCCATACTTGGCAAGGCGCAAGGAGTGGGCCAGCATAAGGTTGATTAACTTCTTAGCTGGGAATATGCCGAGCTCTCCCTTCAGGCACTCCCTCTCGGTAAATCTTTGGGAAGTCCCTCCCAGCACATAGTCGGACTTCAAAAGCACCGGAACAGGATGCCAAGAGTGTCCTTTGAGCACAGAGGGTGTGGAGTGGTCTCCTGTGATCACCAGAACGCTCGGCTTTAACCCAAGGATCTTTGGAAGGTTTTTGTCAAACTCCTCTATGACCTTGACCTTTCCTTCCCAGTTTCCGTCCTCGCCGTAAGAGTCTGTCTTTTTTATGTGCAAGAAGAAAAAGTCATAATCGTTCCAAAGGCTTCTCAAGGTTTCTATTTCATCCTCTATGGAAGAGCCTTCAAAGTTTATAACATCCATTCCTACCAAGCTGGCAAGCCCCCTATACATAGGATAGACCGCAATGGCACAGGCTTTCAGCCCAAACCTCTCCTCAAAGCTTTTCATCTTTGGCTTTTGGGAAAAGCCCCTCAAAAGCACATAGTTTGCCTTTGGTTCATCCTTTAAAAGCTCGCCCACCTTATCTACAAACTTCTCTACTACCTCAGCCACCCTTTGGGCGTTGGCATTCAGGGCTATGGGTTTTAAGGGCTCCTTTCCCTCCTTTTGAGGGTCTGTGTCCTTTATTTGGTCTGAACCTTCAGGCAACGGATGCGGAAACCTTAGCACCAGCGCAAACCTGTGCTCCATCCCCGGTTCAATGATCACCTCAACCCCCTCTATTTCCTTTATGTTTTCCTTGATCCTTTGGGTTATTCTTCTGTTCTCTTCTGTGGCAATCCTGCCCGCCCTTCTGTCCTTCACTATGGGCTTACCATCCACATACTCTACCGTCGCGTAGTTTCCTCTTATGGCGATGTCTGTGTCCTTTACCTCAATGCCAAGCCCAAGGGCTTCAAGGATACCCCTTCCTATCTGATACTCAAGGGGGTCGTAGCCAAAAATGCCCAAGTGTCCGGGACCACTGCCGGGCGTGATGCCATGGTCCACCGGGATATGAAGACCAAGGGCACTTTCCTTTGCCAAGCTATCAAGGTTTGGCGTGTGGGCAAGCTCAAGCTCCGTTTTGCCATCCTTTACAGGAAGCCCACCAATCCCATCAAGGACTACAAGCAAAAGCTTGCTACTATTTTTCTGAACAAGTTTTTCAAGCATGATATAATTTTAAACACTGTGGACACCAAAATCTATCTTCCTCCCTCAATGGGCTACATGCAAGAATACACAAAGGACAAGAAGAAGCTCGCCCAGGAGTTTGAGGCGGTCCTGTTGAAGGAGGTTTTGAAAGAGGGCTTCAAAGGGTTTATGAACGGTAAAGGCTTTCAGCAAAGGTTATACTACGATGCCTTTTTGGAGAACTTGAGCAGGTACTTAGCCCTTAATGGAGGTGTGGGCATAGCCCAGTTCATTCTTAAAAACCTGAAGGATTGAGCTATCTATCGGAACTGCTCAGATACTTGCTCAACCCTTCAAAGATCTTCTCTGGCTCCACCTTATACTCTCCCCTTTCCAGCTTTGCCCTTATCTCTGAAACTTTGCTCTCCAGTTCTGAAAGGTCGGGTTGTGGTCTTTTCTTTGCTACCTCCGAAAGCTCAACCTTTACCGCCTCTTGCCCCTTAACCTTCGCGGGCTTTTCCTTGCTCTTTTTCTCTTGCTCAAGGATATTATTTACCAAGTTCCATAAATCTATCCTTTCTATCATGGCTCTGAATATATTATCGTATTTTTTAAGGGAAGTTTAAGCCAAAAATGGACAATGTGGAAAAGGCAAAAAGGTTCATAGAGGAGCTAAAGGAGAATAACCATCTCAAGCTTAAAAGGAGCTTTGGAGTGGGGCTGTATCTTTTTAACCTTCTGAAGAACAGACTTTCAAACAGCCATTTGGAGCTTTTAAAAAAATTTGACTCCATGCCCTTTCCCAAAAAGGTTGCCATACTTCAGGAGATAGAGCAGGCGTTAAACAGGGAGGAGCTTGTCCCAAAGGTGTCTTTTGATGTATATCCCAAAAAGCCCATAGAGAAGTTTTTTGTCCTCCTTGAAAGCTTGAAGATTTTAGACTCAAAGGAAAAGAAGCTTTTAAAGTCTTTGAACATAAAAGACCTGTATTCTGCCCTCTGGTTTGTGCCCGTAAGGTACGAGGACCGAAGGCTCAACACCTCAATAAAAACCTCCATTCCCGGAAAGGCGGTTGCCCTGCGGGTCAAGGTGGTGGAAAGTTCATGGGAGCCAGATGCCAAGTATCCCATCTCTGTGCTCTGTGAAGACGGCACCGGCTACCTTAGCCTAAAATACAGGTTCAAGGATAAAAAGGTGCTCTTAAGCTTCAAAAAGGGCACCGAGCTTATAGTCTATGGAAAGTTCATGGAGTATAAGGGAGAAAAGTATATGGTTCATCCAGAGTTGCTGAAGGAAGAGGACGCTGGCAAAGTTCTGCCCTTTTATAACGTAAGGGTAAAGTCTGCGGAAAGCATGTCTGCCAAGCTCAGGCACAGGAAGGTAAGGCAAGCCATCCAAAAGCTGTTGGAATACCTACGATATATGCCCGAATACCTACCCGAGGAACTTTTAAAAAAACACAACCTTTACAAACTGCCAGAAAGCCTGTATTTCTTGCATGCTCCTTATCAGTGGGATGAAAGGTTAAACAGTTGGGACACACCAGCACACCATCGGTTGATATACGAAGACCTTCTTCTTTTCCAGCTTGCCCTCCAGCTTAAAAGAAGGGAGATAAAGTCCCTAAGGGCACCAAAGCTTTTAAGGGCGGAGGAGCACATACAGGAGTTTTTAAGAAGCCTTCCCTTTGGGCTAACCCAAGCACAGCTCAGGGTCCTAAGAGAGATCTTGGAGGATGTAAAGCAAGAGGCACCCATGAACCGGCTTTTGCAAGGGGATGTGGGAAGTGGAAAAACGGTGGTTGCAATGGCTATCTCTTACGCCTTTGCCAAGGAGGGTTATCAATCTGCCATAATGGTCCCAACTGAAATACTGGCTTACCAACACTACGAAAACTTTAAAAGGTTTTTAGAACCCCTTGGCGTTAAGGTAGGACTTCTTACTTCCTCGGTAAAAACCGCCCAAAGGAGGAGCCTGCTGAGGCATATAAGGGAGGGAAACATCCAAGTGGTAGTGGGGACCCACGCCCTCATACAGGAGGGAGTTAGTTTTAAAAGCTTGGGCTTTGCAGTGGTTGATGAACAGCACCGCTTTGGTGTTTTGCAGAGAAAAATGCTCCTTGAAAAGTCCGAAGAATTCTTCCCCCATCTTCTTGTAATGTCTGCCACACCCATTCCAAGGACTCTTGCCCTTTCCCTGTATGGAGATTTGGACCTTTCAATAATAGACCAGATGCCCGCGGGCAGAAAGCCCGTAATCACAAGGCTGTTTTTTGAGTCCGAGATGGAAAAGGTTCTAAAGTTCATCAGGGAGGAGCTTCAAAAAGGACACAAGGCGTATGTTATATACCCTGTTATAGAGGATTCTCCTAAGCTTGAGCTAAAGTCTGCGGTGAAGGAGTTTGAGCGGTGGAAAGCCTTCTTTTCCGATAGAAAGGTTCTCCTTTTACACGGAAGGCTAAAAGACGAAGAAAAGAAAAGGGTGATGGAGGAGTTCAAGCGGGAAGGAGACATTCTTGTTTCCACGACGGTAGTGGAGGTGGGGGTGGATGTGCCAACTGCGACGGTTATGGTGATAGAATCCGCCCACCGTTTTGGGCTTTCTCAGCTTCATCAACTTAGGGGAAGGGTGGGTAGGTCCCAGCTTCAGTCCTTTTGCTTCCTTGTGGTTCCAGACCAGATGCGCTACGACCAAGAGGGCTTGAAAAGGCTGAAGGTTTTAGTGCAAACTAACGATGGTTTTAAAATAGCAGAAGAGGACCTGAAGATGAGGGGTCCGGGGGAGCTTTTGGGAGAGAGCCAGTCTGGATACTTTGGTTTTTGGGTCGCAAACCTCCAGAGGGAAAGGGATAGGCGCTTCCTTGAAGTGTGTAAAAAAGATGCAGAGGAGCTTTTAGAAAAGGACCCGTCCTTTGAAAGATATCCAGAACTAAGGCAAGTGCTCTTTTACAGGTATTCGGAAAGTATAATAACACCCCCTTGACATCCTCTAAAAGGGGTATATAATAATAGATACAAGTTGGAGATTTGGAGATTAGAAACTCCCTCCCCCTCCCTCCCCAAATTTGTTTGCCCCACCGCCCGGTGGGGCCTTTGTAAAAATGAAATTCCCAGATTTGATCCCCGCAAAGTTCTTAAGAAGGTTAAACAGGTTTGTGGGAGAGGTATCCATTGAGGGCAGGAGAGTTTTTGCACACATAAGAAACACGGGAAGGCTGACGGAGCTTTTAAAGCCGGGCAACACGGTCTTTTTGAAGGAAAAGAACTCGGGGAAATATCCCTTTGAAGTGCTCTTGGTGGATATGGGAAGTTCATTGGTTTGCATAGACTCTACCATTACCCCAAAGCTGTACGCAGAGTTTTTGAGTATGCCCGTTAGGTTTGAGCCCAAGTTTGGAGAGCATCGCTTTGACCTCATGTATGACAACAGGGTAGTGGAAACAAAGTCCGTGAATTTGGTAGAAGGTAGCGTAGCCCTTTTTCCGGATGCACCCACCGAGAGAGGAAGAAAACACATACAAAAACTCATAGAACTTTCGGGGCAGGGCTTTGAACCCCAGCTAATTTTTGTGGTGCAAAGGGAGGACGCCTTAGCCTTTTCTCCAAACTACAAAGTGGATAAGCCTTTTTCGGAGGCAGTCCAAGAATTCTACAACAGGGGACTAACGGTTAGGGCTTTTTTGTGCAACGTTAGCCTGAGAGAAATCAGCATAAGCAGGGAGCTCGAGGTTATATTTTTAAAAGATGGCTGAGGTTATAGTTGCACCCCACGCAGGTTTTTGTTTTGGAGTTAAGAGGGCGATAGCCCTTGCAGAAAGGGTTTCTGCAGAAGAGGGTGGCAAAAGGATATGGTCTATGGGACCTCTCATTCACAACCCTCAGGAGGTCCAAAGGCTGAGGAGTTTGGGCGTTGAGGTTATGGTGGCGGAGGAGGACCCTAAGGAGGGAGACACGGTGATCATCCGCTCCCATGGAATACCACCCCAGAAGGAAAGGGAACTTTTGCAAAAGGGCTTAAAGCTGGTGGATGCTACATGTCCCTATGTGAAGGCGGTGCATCAGGCGGTGGAAAGGCTAGTCCGAGAGGGCTACTTTGTGGTGCTGGTGGGAGAAAAGGAACATCCGGAGGTTATTGGCACCCTTGGGTATTTGCAAGAGGCAGGTGGCACGGGTGTGGTGGTGGAAAAGAGAGAAGACTTGGAAAAGCCCAAAAACCTGGAGAAGGTCGGCATAGTTGCCCAGACTACTCAAAGCGAACAGTTTTTCAAAGAGGTGGTGGGTGAGCTTGCCCTATGGGTAAAGGAGCTAAAGGTCATAAACACCATCTGCAACGCTACTTCCGAAAGGCAGGAGGATGTTTATGAGTTGGCGGGAAAAGTGGATGTGATGATCATAGTGGGTGGTAAAAACAGTGGAAATACGCGCCGGCTCTATCAAATATCCTCCTCTTTGAACCCAAGGAGCTATCACGTAGAGACCGCAGAGGAGCTTAAGCCCGAATGGTTTGTGGGTGTCCAAAGGGTGGGCATAACCGCCGGTGCATCCACACCAGACTGGATCATAGAGCAGGTAAAAAGCAAGGTTCAAGAGCTCTTATCATGAAGGTCTTTATGATTGACAATTACGACTCCTTTGCCTACAACTTGGTGCAGTATTTTCAGATCCTTGGTGCGGAGGTAATGGTAAAGAGAAACGACCAAACTACCACTGAGGAGATCAGAGAGTTGGACCCCGATGCCATAGTTATATCCCCCGGTCCCTGCAGTCCAAAGGAGGCGGGCATTTCGGTAAAGGTAGTCCAGGAGCTTTACAAAGATTACCCCATATTGGGCGTTTGCTTGGGGCATCAGTCCATCGGTTATGCCTTTGGGGCAAAGATAATCCGGGCAAAAAGGCTAATGCACGGGAAGACCTCCCTCATCACCCATACGGGAGAGGGCATATTTGCGGGCATTCCTAATCCCTTTACCGCGGTTAGATACCACTCTTTGGTCATAGACGAGCGCACCCTACCACCCTTTCTCAAGGTAACCGCTCGCTCTGAGGAAGACGACGAGGTCATGGCAATCCAGCATACAGAGTATCCGGTCTTTGGAGTGCAGTTTCATCCAGAATCGGTGCTTTCGGAGGCTGGGTTGGACCTTTTGAAAAACTTCTTAACTATAGCCCAAGGCTATCGTCTATCCATCTGAGGTAATCTTCGTTCCCTCCCAGAATGGGGAGGGCTATGATCTCGGGAACAGTGTAGGGATGGACACTCTTTACTTCTTTTATAAGCCCTTCCAACCTTTGAAGGGAGGTTTTTATCACCAGCAGGCTCTCTTTGTCCCTTTCGATGTTTCCCTTCCACCAGTAGATGGAATTTACCTCCGGCACCACATTGACGCAGGCACCCAGCTTATTTTTCACTATGTAGTCTGCGATTTCTAAACCCTTATCGGTAGGAACGGTTATTAAAACAACTACATATTTCCAGTCCATGGTTCTATAATTATACCAATGGAAAGGGTGCTTATTTTCAACCCAGAGGGAGACAGGGAACCCAGCAAGAGAAAGGCAGTTTTTGGCAATCCCACCAACATTATGGAACTTAACAACGTCAAATATCAGTGGGCTTTTGACCTATACAAAACCATGGGCTTTACCAACTTTTGGATCCCGGAAGAAATTCCCATGTTAGAAGACAAAAAGCAGTATGAAAGGCTTTTGTCCGAGCATGAGCGGAGGGCTTATGAGCTTGTTATCAGCTTTTTGATAGCTTTGGATTCCTATCAGGTTAATATGCTAAAGGAGTTTGCCCGGTATTTGACCGCACCGGAGCTGGTTATGGCAATCACCTCTCAGGAGTTTCAAGAGGCACTGCACTCTTACTCTTACCAGTTTATCCTTGAGAGCGTTGTGGAGCCTACCAAGGCGGACGAGATCTACAACTACTGGCGTCAAGATGAAAAGCTTATGGAAAGAAACAAGGTCGTAGCTGAACTTTACAACGAGTTTATAAAAAATCCCATCGAGGAGAACTTTATAAAGGCAGTCTTTGGAAACTATGTCTTGGAGAGCCTATACTTTTATTCGGGCTTTGCCTTCTTTTACACCCTTGGCAGGCAGGGGAAGATGCTAAACACCGTCCAACAGATCAAATACATCAACAGGGATGAGCTGACCCACGTAACGCTCTTTAGGAACATAATAAACACCCTCAAGGAGGAAGAGCCTGACCTATTTACACCCGAGATCAACAAGTGGGTCTATGAGTTTTTCAAGTTTGCCACCGAAAAGGAAATTGAATGGGGCAAGTATGTTACCAACAACCAAATTCTTGGGCTAAACGACAAGCTCATTGAAAGGTATATAAAGTATCTTTCTAACCTCAGGCTCTCTCAGATAGGCTATGAGCCACTTTATCCGGAGATTACAGAAAACCCCATGAAGTGGATAGACCAGTTTAGGACCATAAACGATACAAAAACAGACTTTTTCCAAGCAAAGCCTCAAACCTACGCCAAAAGAAGCGAACTAAAGTGGTAAATCACTCTGCCAAGCTCATTGCCAGCTACTCTTACAGAGGGCTAAGATACACTCCAAACCATCCACTAAGGATCCCCAGGGTCAGCCTTCTCTTGGAGTTTTTGAAGGCTATGGGGCTTTTGGGGGATGAGGAATGGGTGGAGAGCAGACCCGCCCAGTGGGAGGAGCTTACGCTCTTTCACGAGGAGGAGTATCTTTTAGCCCTCCAGAGGGCAGACAAGGAGGGTAGGGTGAGCAAGGAAGTAAGGGAGAAATTCCACATTGGGACCATTGAGAACCCGGTTTCTCCCGCCATGTGGAGGGGTTCTTTGCTCGCCACTGGCTCCTCGGTGCAGGCGGTCCAGCTCTTTTTGGAGGGCAATTTAGCCTTCAACCCGGCGGGTGGTATGCATCATGCCTACCCAAGCAGGGCTAACGGCTTTTGCTTTATCAACGACCCGGCGGTAGCAATAAACTACCTAAAACAGAAAGGCTACCACAAAATCCTTTACATAGACTTAGATGCCCATCACTGCGATGGCGTGCAGGATGGCTTTTACGAAGATGAAAAGGTTTTTGTCCTTTCCCTCCATCAGTCTCCCGAGTATGCCTTTCCTTTCAACAGGGGCTTTTTGGAGGAAAGAGGCAGAGGCAAAGGAAAGGGCTACAATCTGAACATTCCACTGCCCAAAGGCATCAACGACAGTGAGTTTTTGCACGCCTTAGAGGGAGCCATTGAGCTTGTAAAGGACGTCTTTGAGCCAGAGGTTTATGTGCTCCAGCTGGGGACAGATACCCTCAAAGAAGACTACCTTTCAAAGTTTGAGCTCTCCAACTGGGGCTTTTTGAGGGCTTTTAGGTTGGTAAAGGATGCCTTCGGAGAGGGCATTTATTTAGGTGGAGGGGGCTATCATCCCATAGCCTTGGCGAGGGCTTGGGCATTGATCTGGTGCGAGCTCTCCCAAAGGGAAATTCCAAAATTTTTAACTCCAAAGGCAAAGGAGGTGCTTTTAAAGGTGGATTTTGAAGAGTTTGAAGAAGAGGACAGAAGCTATATGTTTGAAAGGCTTTCGGATGAGCCAAGGGAAGGAGAAGTTAGGCAAGAAGTAAAGGACATCCTTGATAGGGCAAAGGCTCTAATCTATTCTTAGTCTGTGTTCCCGGGCACGCTGGAGATATTCTATGAGTTCTTCCTTCTTTTCGTCCTCTATAAGCCCTTTTAGTCTTTCCAAGGACTGGATAAACTCATCTATTGCCCGAAGCAGGTTCTCCCTGTTTTCCAAAAATATGTCCCTCCACATTACAGGGTCCGACGCGGCAATGCGTGTAAAGTCCCTAAAGCCACCGCCGGGGTATAGGAAAAGGTCTATGTTTGTTTTTTTGCTTAGCTTTTCCATGGCGTCCATAAGGGCAAAGGCTACTGCGTGGGGAAGATGGGAAACCGCACCAAAAACCACATCATGAACAAAGGGGTCCATGAATTCTACAAAGGCGTCAATCCTCTCCCACATGAGCTTGACCTTCTGGAGGGCTAACCGGTCTGTTCTCTGGGTGGGTGTTAAAACTACCCTTTTGTTTTTAAAGAGCTCTGGGTTGCTGTATTGGACGCCCGACTTTTCTGTGCCCGCTATAGGATGCCCTCCCACAAAATACCCACCAAAGAAATCCTCCATCATATAAACAAGCCTACCCTTCACACTGCCAAGGTCTGTGATTAGGACTTCCTTATCAAGGACATCCTTTAACCCTCTGGCAACCTGTTCAAAGGCTCCCACGGGCACCGCCAAAACCACAAGATCTGGCTCAAAGTCTCTTAGGGCTAACATCTGGGTGGCACCTTCATCTATCACTCTGAGCTCTTTTCCCTTTTTTATTGCCTCGGGGTTTATGTCTATGCCAAAGGTTGAACAGCCAAGGCGAGACTTTACCGCAAGGGAAAGGGAACCTCCCATAAAGCCCACGCCTACGATGGCAACTCTCTTAAACATTCTCCTTTACCTGCTCTATGGAGGTTTCCTTTTTTCTCCTTCCCAGCTTCCCAGAGATGAGGGAAATTTCATAAAGCAATATGAGGGGTATAGCCATAAGCACTTGGGTGGTGGCATCTGGAGCTATAAAGGCACCCACCACAAAGGCTAAGACTATAAAGTATTTTCTGAAGGCTTTTAGTTGCTGTTCGGAAACTATGCCCGCCCTCTGTAAAAGGTACAGAACAATAGGCAACTGAAAAGCCAAACCAAAGCCCACGATCATCTTTAGCAAGAAGGACACATAGAGATCTACCGAAAGGTAGGGAGTAGCCTGCAATTGGGAAAAGCCTATGCCTATTAAAAACTTTAGGGCTATGGGCATCACCAAAAAGTAAGCAAAACTGGCACCCAAAAGAAAAAGAACAACAGAAAAGAGGGTTATAGGGATCACCAATCTTTTCTCGTGAGGGTAAAGGGCTGGCTCCACAAACTTCCAAAGCTGATAGAGGATAACAGGAGAGGAAAGAATAAAGCCAAAAACCACCGAAATCTTTATGAGTATGAAGAGAGGCTCTGTGGGAGAAAGGGTTATAAGCTGGACCTGAGGGTAAGCCCTCTGGACGGGTTGTTTTAGCACTTCAAAAATATACTGGGCTAAGTAGAAGGCTACGCCAGAGGCAACCAAAAAGGCTACCACGGACTTAATCAGCCTTTGTCTTAGTTCCCTCAGATGTTCCGTCAGTGGCATCTTGGGAAGCTCTTGACCCATCCTCTAACACCTCTTCAGTTTTAGTCTCTTGCTCTAAGCTACTGGACTCTTCTGTAAGCTTCGTGGTTTCTTCTAACACTTCTTCAGTCTTAGCTTCCTCTTCCAAGTTCTTGGACTCTTCCATAACCTTTCTATTTATCTCCTCCAAATACATCTGATACCTGAGCTCATCCCAAGTCTCCCTTACCTTTCTGAGAAGTTCTCCCAGCTTTCCCGCCAGTTCTATGGTCTTTTCCGGTCCCAGAACAATCAAAGCCACCAAAAGGATCAGAATTAGCTCGGGAAAGTCCATTTGGGATTATTATAAGCCCAGGCTTTTTCTGATGCTCTTTTCAAAAAAGGAGACCATATACATAAACTTCCTGTCCTCCCTGCATCTTTGCTCCACCTTTTTTACCGCGTACATAACTGCAGTGTGGTCCTTTTTGCCAAAGAACTCACCGATCTGAGAGTAGGGTAGGTTTAGAATGGTTTTACACAGAAACATGGCTATGTGTCTGGCGTTTATCACCTTTCTCTCTTTGGTATCCTTTTTTAGTAGCTCTGGGTTTAGCTTAAAGCCCTTTGCCACCGTGTTGATTATCAGCTGAACCTTCTTCTCTTTGTCTAGCTCCTCAGACTTTGGAAGCCTTTTTATACCACTTACCTTTAGAGTTTTCACAAAGCCCTCTATCTCCCTAACATTGTAGCCGGTGTTTTCAAAGACATAGTCCATGGTCTCTTGGTCTAAGGGCAGTCCATAAAGGATCAGTTTTTGTTTTATGATGCGCCTTTTGGTCTCTTCGTCCAAACCGACCTCTATGATCAAACCACTTTCGAACCGGCTGATGAGCCTCTCTGAAACATCCTTTAGGTCTCTGGGATGCCTGTCGCTAACCAAGACGATCTGCCTTTCCTCCGCCTGAAGCCTTTCGTAAATTCTAAAGAGCTCAATTTGGGTTCTTTCTTTGCCTACCAAAAATTGCACATCGTCCAAGAGTAAAACATCCAAATTAAAAAACTTCTCCCTGAACTCTTCCACCCTGTTTTCTTTGAAAGCCTTGACCATACTGTCCGAGAAGTCCATGAGGGGGATATAGAGCACCCTATACCGGGCTTTGAGCTGGTTGCCAATGGCGTGCAAAAGGTGGGTTTTTCCAAGACCTGACCTTCCGTATATGAAGAGAGGGTTAAAAAGCTTGCCGGGGTTTTTTGCCACCTCAAGGCACACCTTATAAGCAAGCTCGTTGGATGGTCCTACCACAAAGTTTTCAAAGGTGTATTTATCTAAAAGGTTGTCCCTTGGACTTTCTATCTCCTTTTGTTCTTTTCTTTCTCCCTCGCACTCTACCACTATGCTTTTGCCAAAACCCTTAAGGCGGTTGCTAAGGTAGGCGGTAGCCCACTTTTTATATTCTTCGTTGGGGGTCAGGATCAGCACCTTATCCGCCTCCTCCCTTATTAGAAACTGTCTGAAGATCCCAACCGCGAACTTGTCTATGCTCTCTATGAGGTTTAGGAAGCTACCCACTTCCATGGTTTGCAATAGCATAAGGGAATGGCGGGAGGTTTTGTTAAGAAATTGTTAAGAAATTTCCGTATTTTGGAAAGGTCTTTATAAGTGGGTAGCTTTTCATCAAATTTAATCAAAAAGGCTTAGGAACTTGTTTTCCTCCAATTTGGGCTTTTCAAAGAGCTCAAGGTTTTCCTCAAGGTGTTTTAGCTTACTCATTCCCACTAAGGCGGTGCCAACTCCGGGCGTGCTCCTCACAAACTGCAGGGCGGTATGCACATCCTTTTCCAAATCAAAGAAGTCCTTTAGTTTTTGTGGAACCCTACCGATCACATTTCCCTGATAGATGGATGCACTTATATAGGTGTATATCCCAAGCCTTTGGCATGCGGAAAGGGTGGAGAGCTTTTCTCCGTTTATTTCTTGATTTTTGAGGGTAAAGGCTTCTGTCATTCCCAGGTTGTAGGGTAGTTGAATAAAGCGCATGTGGTGGTCCTTTCCTCCCACCCTTTGGGCTATGTCTAAAATCTCCCTTAGGTTTAAATACTGCCTTGAGGCGGGCGAGACCCTAAAGCCACTCCAAGTGGCAAGCCCATAAAACTTGAGCTTTCCTACCTTTACCATCTCCTCCAAGAAGTAAAAGCACTCTTCAAGCTTTCTCAAAAAGTTCTCCCTCGGGAAGAAGTTTAGCTGTTCCTCTGGGTTGTGAAGAAAGTATATGTCTATGTAATGGGTTTGTAGGTTCTCCAAGCTCTTGTTAAAGCACCACTCTATGAACTTGGCACCCAAGTAGTGTCCCTGTGGTGTCATCTCCTGTAGGTTGATTATTCCTGTGTTTATGAAGTTTTCATAAAAGTAATCCTTTGGGTCTGCCCTAAGGTCAATGTCGTAGGGCACATAGCCCCCTTTGGTGGATATGATAAGGTTTTCTCTGCCAAGCTCCTTGGCTACAGCCCCCACATCTCTCTCGCTTTTCATATACCTGTACACTATGGCGGTATCCACCACATTGACGCCCCTTTTGTAGGCGGTCCTTATTACCTGTTTGTAGCCTTCGGATGTGGCTTGGTCAAAGTCTCCCAAATAGGTGCCCACACCCAACTCTGATATAGATAGCCCGAGAAAATCTTTTCTTTCCATCAGTTAAAAGATAACACATTTTGACATTTAGGCACGATCCTAAACAAACATTTGGAGGTAGCTGAATCAATTTGTCTGGTCGGCGATTCGGAAAACGAGGGTTAGATTTTAGATTTAAAATTTTCGTGTGTAAGTGGGTTTGTATTTTTAGAATACACCTTTCCCCCGTTGCCAAACTGGATTATAATTTAAACCCAAATGCTACCGCCAGAAGTTGAGCAGAAGCTTGTAGAGTATGCCAACTATTTCCCTAAAAGGGAGCAGGCAATACTTCTGTGCTTACATGAGGTTCAGGACTATTATGGCAACATCCCTCCCTTTGCTTTGGAGAGGGTTGCCCAGATATTGGGCTTGCCCCTCAATCATGTGGAGAATGTGGTTTCCTTCTATGATATGTTTGATAGGGGAGAGCCTGCCAAACACCGTATAAGGGTGTGCGTAAGCGTTGTGTGTAATCTGATGAACAAAAAGAGGCTTTTGGACGCCATAAGAAAACATCTTGGCATTGGGATGGGGGAAGTTACAAAGGATGGACGGTTTAAGCTTATAGCGGTGCAGTGTCTTGGTGCGTGCTCGGAGGCGCCAGTCTTTATGGTGGATAATGACACCTATAAATTTGAAAGCGAGGAGAAGCTCTATGAGGTCCTATCCAAATATACCTAATATTTATGCGGAGACCACTTTGAACCTTTTGCTAAAGAGGGCAAAAAAGCCCAAAGTTCATACCATAGAGGACTACCTTAAGGATGGTGGCTATCAGGCGCTGGAAAAAGCCCTCAACATGAGCCCGGAGGAGATCATTGACTGGGTAGACAAAAGTCAGCTCAGAGGCAGGGGCGGTGCGGGCTTTCCCACCGGCAAAAAGTGGAAGTTTGCAGTCCAAAATCCAGCACCCCGTTATTTGATTTGCAACGCAGACGAGTCGGAGCCCGGCACCTTCAAGGACCGAATACTCATAGAAAGGGACCCCCACCTTCTTATAGAGGGTATGATCATATCCGCCTACGCCATAGGGGCAAACCAAGCCTTCATATACATAAGGGGCGAATACCCGGCGGGATACTACATACTGCTGGATGCAATAGAGGAAGCAAAGGCTAAGGGCTTTTTGGGAAAAAATATCCTCGGCTCTGGCTTTGACTTGGAGATCTATGTTGCCAGAGGGGCGGGTGCATACATATGCGGAGAGGAGAGCGCCCTCATAGAATCCCTGGAGGGCAAAAGGGGATTTCCAAGAATAAAACCTCCCTACCCGGTGCAGTATGGTCTCTTTGGAAGACCTACGGTGGTTAACAATGTGGAGACTCTCTGCAACATCCCCCTTATCGTGGGTATGGGCTGGGAAGAGTACAGATACATCGGACCGAGCGATTATCCGGGACCCAAGCTCTTTCCGGTCAGTGGCAAGGTAAAAAAGCCCGGAGTTTATGAGCTTCCTATGAATACCACCCTAAGGGAGGTTGTATACAAGTATGCGGGTGGAACTTTGGGGAACAAAAAGGTAAAGGCGGTGTTTTCTGGTGCCTTGGACTGCTTTTCTGCGGAGGAGCTGGACACGCCCATGGACTACTCTCCCTTTGGCTTTGGAGGGACAGGAACAGTAATAGTGTTAACAGAGGAGGACGACATAGTTAAGGCATGCTTGGATATAGCAGAATTCTATGCCCACGAAAGCTGTGGGCAGTGCACGCCATGCCGGGTGGGCACCCACGAGCAGGCGCACCTGCTGGAAAAGCTTATAGAGGGCGATGCTACGCCGAAGGATTGGGAGGGTCTTCAGTTTGTTAATAAATATATACAGCCCACATCCATATGCGGTTTGGGTGCGGTGGCAGGCAGGCTCATAAGACAGACCATGCAAAAGTTCCAAGAGGAGTGGGAGCGGTATGTGGGTAAAATTGAGGAGGTAGCTTATGGAACATCTTAAGAGGACAGACCCAGAGATTTACCAGGTGGTGGTCAAAGAGTATGAGAGGCAGTTTTACCATCTTGAGATGATCGCCTCTGAGAACTTTACCTCCCTTGCGGTTATGTCCGCACAGGGTTCTGTGCTTACTAACAAATATGCGGAAGGGTTGCCCGGCAAAAGATACTATGGTGGTTGTGAATGGGTGGATGTGGCGGAAAGATTAGCCATAGAGAGGGTAAAAGCCCTGTATGGTGCGGAGCATGCCAACGTGCAACCCCATTCGGGCAGTCAAGCAAACATGGCGGTATATATGGCGGTGCTTCAACCGGGAGACGCGATCCTTGGCATGGACTTGGCACACGGTGGGCATCTAACACACGGTGCGAAGGTCAATTTTTCAGGAAAGGTCTACAGAGCCTTTTATTATGGGCTAAACCCGGAGACTGAGCTTATAGACTACGACCAAATATACAGGCTTGCGAAAGAGCACAAGCCCAAAATGATTGTGGGTGGGGCTTCCGCCTACCCAAGGGTCATAGACTGGGCAAGGCTGAGGGAGATAGCGGACGAGGTGGGAGCCTACCTGATGGTGGATATGGCACACTACTCAGGCTTGATAGCGGGAGGTGTTTATCCTAACCCTGTGCCTTATGCCCACTTTGTTACATCCACCACCCACAAGACCCTCAGAGGTCCAAGGGGTGGTTTTATCCTCTGCAAGGCAGAGTTTGCCAAGGATATTGATAAGGCTGTTTTTCCGGGCACACAGGGAGGACCGTTGATGCACGTGATCGCCGCAAAGGCGGTAGCTTTCAAAGAAGCTATGTCAGAAGAGTTCAAAGCATACGCGAGGCAGGTAGTCCAAAACGCAAGGGCTTTAGCGGAAGAACTGCAGAAAGAGGGCTTTAAGGTGGTCTCCGGTGGAACAGATAGCCACATCGTCCTTTTGGACCTTAGGAACACAGGGCTAACGGGTAAACAGGTGGAGGAAGCCCTCGGAAGGGCTAACATCACCGTAAATAAAAATGCGGTGCCCTTTGACCCCCTCCCGCCCACAAAGACCAGCGGTATAAGGCTCGGCACACCAGCCCTTACCACAAGGGGCATGAAAGAGGATGAAATGAGGCTCATAGCAAGGCTTATCTCTCAGGTTATCAAAAACATAAAGGACGGCCAAACAATAGAAAAGGTAAAAGAACAGGTCCTTGAACTCTGCGAGCAATTTCCGTTATATCCAGAATTAAGGAGGAGCCTTAATGAGCTTCTTGATAGCAAAACAGCCCATTTTTGAAGCTGTCTAAAAATTCTTCATCGGGAGGTTCCCCCATTGGATAAAGGGACTAACTGTTTCCTGATCATATATACATCCCTTCCACCAATAAAGTATTAGGAAATACTGACTTCGGAAGATATATTCAACGCTCCTCTCCTTCTCAAAATAGAGGAACTCACGGGCATTTACAGATCTGACCTATTCCGAATTTTAAAGGATGCTCACGAAAAGGCAGATTACATTTTCAACCTTTGAATTAAATTAATACCTATGAAAACAATTTTTAACAAGGGTCTCATAGAGAAATACGACAAGCCGGGTCCCAGATACACCAGCTACCCTCCCGCCACGGAGTTTAACGAAAGCGTAGGAAAGGAAGACTACAAGAGAAAGCTCTTAGAGAGTAATCAAGGCAAAAGACCTCTTTCTCTGTATCTTCACATTCCCTTCTGTGAAAGCGCCTGCTGGTTCTGTGGGTGCAATGTGATCATATCCCACAGAAAGGATGTGAGCAGAAGATACTTGGACTACCTGTACAGAGAAATGGAACTTTTGGGTAGATACTTAGACAAATCAAGGAAGGTGGTGCAGATCCACTGGGGCGGTGGAACTCCCAACTTCCTTACCGTGGAAGAAATGGAGGAGCTTTTCTCAAAGATAAAGGAAAACTTTTCTGTGGATGAGGAGGCGGAGATAAGCGTAGAGATAGACCCAAGATATCTGTCCGATGGGCAGTTGGAAACCCTAAGACAGCTTGGCTTTAACAGGGTCAGCATGGGTCTGCAGGATTTAGATGAGGAGGTTCAAAGGGCAATAAACCGTATCCAGCCAGAATCCCTAATGAGGGATGTTATAAAACAACTGAGAGACTTGGGCTTTAAAAGCATAAACATAGACCTCATATACGGACTTCCTTATCAAACGCCGGAGAAGTTTAGAAGAACCATAGAAAAAACCATAGGGCTTGGTCCAGACCGGGTTGCGGTTTATAACTTTGCCTATGTGCCCTGGCTAAAGCCCCTTCAAAGAAGAATAGACCCAAGTACACTTCCTCCGCCGGAGGACAAACTAACTATCCTTGAGATGACCATTGAAATGTTCCAATCCGCGGGCTATCTTTACATTGGCATGGACCACTTTGCCAAGCCGGAGGATGAGCTGGCAATAGCCCAGAGGGAAGGAAGCCTTTGGAGGAACTTTCAGGGCTACACCACCAAAAAGGGCGTGGACCTAATAGGCATAGGTGCCACATCCATTGGTATGTTCTACGATGCGTACTTTCAAAATTACAAAACCCTGAGGGAGTATTATTTAGCTTTGGACAGTGGAGATTTTACCACCATGAGGGGCTTCTTGCTGGGACAGGAGGACCTTCTCAGAAGGGAGGTCATCATGGAATTGATGTGCAACTTTAGGTGTGATTTTGACCGTATAGAGGGAGCCTTTGGTATAAACTTTGAAGGGCACTTTGAGGAGGAACTTCAGCAGCTCAAGGACATGGAAAGGGATGGACTGGTAGAAATCAAAGACAGGGCTATAAAGGTTTTGCCTGTGGGCAGGTTGCTCGTTAGAAATGTGGCTATGACCTTTGACCAGTATTTACCAAAGAAAAAGGAGATGCGCTTTTCAAGAACCATATGAGCCTTCTGAGCTTGGAGCAAGTTAGCAAAGCATACAAGGTGGGTGCGGGGCTTTTTAGAACAAAGAGTTTTTTCGCCCTGCATAACGTTAGCCTGCGGGTGGAGAGGGGAGAGCTTTTGGCTTTGGTGGGGGAATCGGGCTCCGGGAAAACCACCCTTGGCAAGCTAATCCTACGGTTAGAAAAGCCCACCGAGGGAAGAGTTCTCTTTGAAGGTAAGGACGTCTGGAACTACCGCAGGGCATACACACGGCTGATTTCTGCGGTCTTTCAGGACCCTTCCTCTTCTTTGAACCCCAGGATGACCGTTAGGGAGATCCTTGAAGAGCCTTTGCGGGTGCACGGTGTTAAAAACAGGGAAGAGAAAATTCTCTCTGCCCTTAAGGAAGCAGGCTTGGGAGAAGAATTTTTGGAAAGAAGACCCCTTCAACTCTCAGGGGGGCAAAAGCAGAGGGTTGCCATAGCGAGGGCTATGCTCTTGGAGCCCAAGCTTTTGGTGGCGGACGAACCCACCTCTTCCTTGGATGCAAGCCTCAGAAGGGGCATCCTTGACCTTTTTTTAAAAATGAAGGAAAAAGGTGTGTCTGTTTTACTCATAACCCACGATGTTAGGGCGGTGCAATACTGCGCGGACAGGGTGGCGGTTCTCTACAGGGGAAGGCTCTTAGAGTGGGGCACAAAGGAGCAGGTTTTGAAAAACCCCCTCCATCCATACACCAGGTATCTGATCCAGAATGTGCCCGTAGAGCATCCCTCTCAAAGAAAAAGCCCAGAAATCACAGATACACCCTTTTATTCGGAGGCGGTGTGTCCCTTTTATCATCTGTGCCAAGAGAGAAGGGAGGAGTGTCTGTCCCAGCTTAGGGAGGTTTATGTAGATGGAAGGCTCGTCAGCTGTAATATATACTGAACTAATTTTGTTTCTTTTCCTTTTGTTCCTTTCGGGCTTTTTTAGCTCCTCGGAGGTAGTTTTCTTCGGCACCAACAGATTTTTACTAAAAAAATACTCCCAAAGAAGGTTTTACGGTTTGGTTAATAGGCTTCTTTCAAAGCCGAGGGAAATTTTAGTTTCTATCCTTATTGGCAACGAGATCGTCAATGTGCTGATCTCCGCCTACGGCACCAAGCTCTTTATTTCCCACCTTGGGGAAAAGGGTGCCACCATCTCTGCCCCCATTCTAAGCATGCTGATCTTCATTTTTGGAGAGGTTATTCCTAAAAATGTAGCTTTTCCCTTTGCCACCGTTCTATCCTTCATCTACGCAATACCCTTTTATGTTGTTCATACCCTTCTTACACCCATCAGGTTTTTGTTCAAAAAATCGTTGGACGCCCTCATGCCCTTTGATAAGGAGGACAAAAAGCCGGAGGAGGTTTTTTGGGAGGTTTTTGACCTTGGCTACGGCAGGGGGCTCTTTGGCGAGGATGAAAAGAAGATGGTAGAGAGGTCCCTTTCAATAAGGGAGACAACGGTCAAAGAGATAATGACGCCAAGACCAGACCTGTTTATATTGGAGGAGGACAGCAAAGTGGGAGGAGTCTATCCGGAAATTTTAAGGAGGAAGCACAGCAAAATACCCCTCTATTCAAAAGAGCCCGATAACATAACAGGTGTGCTCTTTGTAAAGGACATTGTGCCCTTCAGCGAAAACACCCAAAGGTCCTTGAAAGAGTTTAAAAGGGATATCCTAATCGTTCCAGAGGTGATGCTTTTAAGAAACCTGCTAATGGAGATGCGAAGGAGCAATTCCCAGATAGCGGTGGTGGTGGATGAACATGGTCAATTAACTGGTCTTATAACCCTTGGGAACATCCTCAGGTTTCTTTTTGAGAGCTTTCCTGAAAGCTGGGAGGAGGATGTTCTGCAGGTGGGGAAGAATGTTTATAAAACCTACGGTTGGGTGCCAGTGGAAAACCTTTCAAAAAAGCTTGGCTTTGAACTGCCAGAGGACTATGAATACGACACCATAGGAGGCTTTGCCATGAAGCATTTATCTAAGGTGCCAGAGGAAGGAGATGAGTTTGAATACGGCGGATACAAGTTTGTTATTGATAAAATGGAGGGGAACAGGATAATAAGCCTTTTGGTGGTTACTTTGCAAGAGCAAGAGGTTTAATCCACAAAGCCCACCCTTTCCCAATCTACGGGAACAAAACCCCTTTCAACGCTCCACTTCTTTGCCTTTGTGTAGTTGATCAGGTTGGCATACCTTACCTTCAAAAGCAGGTTTCTTTCGGATGCCTTTTTTAGTTCCATGGTTTTTTGCACATATTCCCTTGAGAACTTTATGGCGTAGGCGGAGTAGAGAAGGTTAAGGGCTATTAGAAGGGCAGACAGAACTATATACCTCATAGCTTTTCTCCCGCCCTAAGTTTGGCGCTTCTGCTGGCTGGGTTTCTCATCACTTCTTCCCTCCTTGGAGTAATCGGCTTCTTGGTAAGAATTTTAAACTGAGAGGCATGCTCTTTGAAGAAATTTTTAACGATCCTGTCCTCCAAGGAGTGGAAGGATATTACCACCAGTCTTCCACCCTTTCTGAGATAACGGGGAACTTTCCAGAGGGCAACCTTTAAATGCTCCAACTCTTTGTTTACTTCTATCCTTATTGCCTGAAAGACCTTTGTGGCTGGATGGATTTTTCCACTTCTTTTTACCACAGATAGCACAACGTCCACGAGCTCGCCGGTGGTCTCTATGGGCTTTTTGCTCCTTTGCAAAACTATTGCCTTTGCTATCGCCCTTGCCCTTCTCTCCTCTCCGTATTCTCTAAGTATTCTTTCCAGATCCTTCTCCGAGTATTTATTGACCACATCAAAGGCGGTTAGCCTATCTTCTGGGTCCATTCTCATGTCCAAGGGCTCATCCCTCTGAAAGGAAAAGCCTCGCGGACCCTTTAACTGTAGCATAGACATGCCAAGGTCAAAGAGAAAGCCATCCACCGCCTCTACACCTTCCTCCTTTAAAACCAAGTCAAGGTCCGAATAGTTCGCTTTGTATAGGCTGAACCTTCCCTCAAACTCTCTCAGGTTCTCCTCCGCTTTCTCCAGGGCGAAAGGGTCCCTGTCTATGCCTACAACAAAGGCTTGCGGGTTCCTTTCTAAAATTCTCCTTGTGTGTCCCCCAAGTCCTACCGTGCAATCTACAAAAAACTTTCCTCCACTTCCTAGAAGTAGGTCTACCGCTTCCTCAAGTAGAACGGGAATATGCATAAAGCTCCCGCTGTCTTAGAGGTGAAAAGCTTCTTCTGTGTATTGGAGTAGGTTTTAACTCCCTCAGGACCCTCAGATGGTCCGGCGTAGGATAGCCCTTGTTTTTATGAAAGTTAAAGCTTGGAAAGTGGCTATGGTAGTGTTCCATAATTCTGTCCCTTAGCACCTTTGCCACCACAGAGGCACAAGCACAGCTTAAGCTCCTTTGGTCTCCTTTAACCAATGGAATACAGCTAAACTTTTCCAATTTCACATAATCTGAGACCACCACATCAAACCTTGTTTTTAGGTCCTCCAAAGCCCTCTCCATCGCTAACTTGGTGGCTTTCAGGATGTTTAGTCTGTCTATTACCGTGCTATCCACCACCGCGGTGCCTATGGCTATGGCTATTTTTTTAATATGTTCATAAGCTTCTTCTCTTTCCTTCTGAGAGAGCTTTTTAGAGTCGCCCTTTAAAAAGGGTTCTGTGAAGGGTGGGAGGATCACCGCACAGGCAACCACAGGACCCGCCAAGGGTCCCCGCCCCGTCTCATCTACACCCGCCACCACAAGTCCCTTGTCCCAGAGGGACCTCTCAAAATCAAGCATCACTTTTTCTTGAGCTCCCAGGGTTTGATCTCCCTTATCTTGCTTAGGGCTTCTTTACCCTTGTATTTTCTCAGGAAGTAGAGCCTTGCCCTACGCACCTTTCCATACTTCACGAGCTCTATCTTTTCAATGTTAGGGCTGTAATAGGGAAATGTCCTCTCTATGCCCACTCCGTAGGATTCCTTGCGGACTGTGAAGGTCTTATCCAGCCCTGAGCCCCTTATTCTTATAACCACACCCTCAAAGGGTTGAACCCTTTCCTTTTCACCTTCCACTATCTTGTAATAAACCCTAACTGTGTTCCCCACCTTCAGCTCGGGAAATTCCCTTTGGGGGATATAAGCTTTTTGGACCTCTTGCAACAAACCACCCATGGCTTTACCTCCGCTTTTTAAAGGACTTAATATTATATTACAAGTTTATTACTGGTTTGAAATCAGCGGGCTTAACGCTGTAGCACTCCTTAAAGACTGCGTAGGGGCAAACCTTGGCGCAGTATTCATGGTCTATCCTCTTAAACAGTTCGGTTATGGACTGACCCTTTGAGTCAAAGACAAGGTCCTCTCTAACCTTTTTGTCAAAACCAAACCTGTCCAGTATGGGGAAAATATCACAGCCAATGTTTGCAAGGGCTGGCTCTAAGCCCATCCTTTTTAGTTCATCAAAGAGCCTCATAAGGGTCTGACCACCGGTGGCATCAATGTAATTGACCGCCTCAAAATCTATTAACACATACTTTAATGGTCTGTCCTTTTGTCTTTCCTGTGCCTTTTGGAGAATGTATTCATAAACATACTCTGCGTTGGCGTAGTATATAGACATGTTGGGTCTTACGTATAGTATCTGAGGACATTCGGGCAATTTTTCCCTTTCTGCGTTTACAAAGGTGTGAGATTTGGGATTTCTTGTTAGCACCACAATACGTGGATACATGGTTCTATAGACAAAAGAGCCGAGCGATATTACAGTGCCAAGGGTAAGGGCAACCCACAGGTCCATAAAGAAAACGCTGGCAAAGGTTATACCTGCAATGACCCCATCCGTTTTATTGATTTGATATAGCTTAAAAATCTCCTGAGGTCTTATAAGGCTTATGACCGCAGAGAGCACTATGGCAGACAGGGTTGCCTTTGGGAGGTAATAAAAAGCGGGGGCCATAAGCAAAAGGGTAAGACCGATAACCGAGGCGGTTATTACGCTTGCCATTGGACTTTTGGCACCCAGCTGAAAGTTCAGGGCGGACCTTGAAAAGGAGCCTCCCACCGGAAAGCCTTTAAATATTCCTGCCACGATGTTGGCGAGCCCCTGACCTATTAGTTCTTGGTTTGCGTCCCATTTGTCCCCCGCCTGAAGGGCTAAACGTTTAGCTATAGACACCGCTTCCACCAAGCCAAAGGCAGCCACCACCAAGGCACCACCCCAAAGGGATGCCAAAGCGTCCAAACTAACTGATGGAAGGTATGGACTTGGTATACCCTGAGGCACATCTCCCACAATGGAAACGCCAAAGTTTTTAAGCTGAAAGTGGTAAGATAGAAGGGAGGTTATTATAACCGCCAGCAACGCCCCCGGCACAAGGGGATGGACCTTTCTTGAAAGCCAAATAATGGCATAGGCTAAGACCCCTATTGCCAGTGTGTATGGGTTAGTTTGCCCTATCTTTTGGATTATATCCACAACCACGTCGTATATATGGGTAGTTTGAACCACTTTAAAACCCAAGAAGTGCCCCACTTGAGATAGGGCTATAACCAAGGCACCCGCGCTTATAAAACCCGTTATTACACTGGTGGATATAAGCTCTACCACAAAGCCCAACTTGAAAAGTCCTACAAAAAGCCTTATAAAGCCCACCATGAGGGCTAAGACCGCCATCAGCTCTATCCATCTTTGGGAGCCCGGTTCTGCGAGCCCTTGCACCGCAGAGGCAGAAAGAAGGGCGGTCATCGCCACTGGACCCGTTGCCAAAAACCTTGAACTGCCAAAGAGGGCTGCCACAGCCACCGGCAAAAAGGATGCGTAGAGCCCGTAGATGGGTGGCATGCCCGCCAGCAAGGCGTAAGCCATACCCTGGGGCACCAAAACCGCCGCTACAGTGAGCCCAGCTATCAGGTCTCTAATAAACTTATCTCTGTCGTAGTCCTTGAACCAAACAAGAAAGGGTGCAGGATTGAAGCTAACGCGGACCTTCATTTTTTTTCCATTTTAACACCAAACTTTTCATAGACTGAGGGCAGAATGAGCAGTGTAAGCAAAGTGGAAGTAAAAATTCCACCTATAACCACCAAGGCTAAGGGCTTTTGAACCTCCGAGCCTATGCCCTTTGACAAAAGCATGGGCACCAATCCGAGGGATGTGGCGGTGGCGGTTATCAGGATCGGTCTTAGCCTTCTGCTGGCACCTTGAACCACCGCGGACCTGATGGGCAAGCCATCCTCTAAGAGGCTCTTTATGTAAGAGACAAGCACCACACCGTTTAAGGTAGCTATGCCAAAGACCGCTATAAAGCCTATGGCGGAGGGCACCGAGAGGTTGTAGCCGGAAAGATACAGAGCAAACACTCCGCCTATTGTGGCAAAGGGAACATTTAGCATAACTATCAGGGCGTCCCTTACCGAGTTGTAGTTTATGTAAAGGAGTAAGAATATTAAGGCTATTGCGATGGGAACTACCACCGCTAACTTTTTCATAGCCCTCTCCTGGTTTTCAAACTGACCTCCAAAGGTTATGAAGTAGCCGGGTGGAAGCTTAACTTCTTTGGAGAGTTTGTCTTTTAGCTCTTTCACAAAGCTACCCAAGTCCCTTCCGGAGACGTCGCACTGCACCAAGGCAAACCTTATACCGTTTTCTCTTCTTATCTTTTGAAAGCCTTCGGCAACTTCAAGGTCTGCCACCTGAGAAAGACTTATCAAACTTCCGTCCTTTAAAAGAAGCGGGAGGTTTTTCAAGGTCTCTAAGTCTTTGTCCCTTAGGCTAACCACTATAGGGAAAAGGATCTGGTCCTTCTGAAGGTAGCCCACCTCCTTTCCACCAAGGGCATAGGCAACCAACTCCATAAGCTCTGCGGTGGTTAGGTCATACCGCTTTAGCTCCTCCATCTTTGGGATTATCCTTAGTTGTGCCTTTCCCGATTGGGCTTCTGTTTCCACATCCACAGCACCTTTTACGCTCCTGACGATTTCTTCCACCTGTTGGGCAAGCTCGTTTATCTTTTGTAGGTCATCCCCAAAGATCTTTATGGCAACCGTTGCTTTTACACCCGAGATTAGCTCGTCTATCCTCATCTGTATAGGCTGTGTGAAGCTAAACTCCACGCCGGGCACGTCTTTTAGCTTTTCTCTGAGTATGCTTACAAACTCCTCTCTGCTTTTAAAAGTCTTCCATTCAGCAGCAGGCTTTAGAATAACAAAGGTTTCTATGTAGCTAACATCCTCCGGCTCTCCCACCTCCGCCCTTCCTATGTTGGAAAAGGTTCTGACCACTTCGGGATACTGCAAGGCGGTTTCTTCTACGAGCTTGGCTACTCTCTTTGCGTCCTCCAAGGATACGTTCGGGTCCAAAAAGGACTTTACCAAAACTGCACCCTCTTCAAGCTCTGGAGCAAATTCCGTTCCTACCCTGGAAAGCAAGAAGAGGGAAAAGGCAAAGGAAACCACCGCAAAGGCTATAAGAATTGGTCTTATCTTAAGGGCTTTTTCCAACAGAGCCAAATACTTCTCCCTTAGCTTGGCAAATATATAGGTCTCTTCTTTTCCACCTTTCAAGAAGTAGTATGAGAGCACGGGCATAAAGAACAAGGCAACCACCAAAGAAGATAAAAGGGCGAATATGATGGTGAGGGCAAGAGGCTTGTAGTATTTCCCTTCCACCGATTCAAAGGTAAAGATGGGTAAAAAGACCACAATTATCACAGCTATGGCAAAGCTTACGGGCTTTATCACCTCACTCACCGCATCTGCTATCACCGAAAGTTTGTTGCGGGTTTTTGCTTCAGAGAGATGTTTGTAAATGTTTTCCACCACAACCACAGTGGCATCCGCAAAAAGTCCAATGCCTATGGCTAAACCACCCAGGGACATAAGATTTCCCGAAAGTCCAGTTTGCTTCATTAGGATAAAGGTCAAGAGCATGGTAAAAGGAATGGAGAGAACCACCAACAGGGCGGTTCTTATGTTCCAAAGATAGAGCATTATGGCAATAGACACGAGCACTATACCCTCCAGCAGGGCTCTTTCAACGGTATACAGGGCACGCTCCGTAAGATAAGACTGGTCGTATAGGATTTCTATCTTCACACCCTCTGGAAGAATTTTCTGGGCTTCCTTTATTTTCTCTTTCAGCATAGAAACAAGCTCCATAGTGTTGGTGTTGATCCTCTTTAATACGATGTTCCCTTGAACTTCTTCGCCGTTTAGAGTAAAGGCACCCCTTCTGTTGGGAAGCTCCCCCGGTTCTATTTGGGCTATCTGCCCCAAGAGTACAGAAACTCCCTCCGCCTTCTTTATAGGTATGTTCTTGAGTTCTTCTATGCTCTTTATCCTTCCAAGACCTCTCACCACCAAGTCCCCCTGCGGAGACATCAAAAAGCCCCCACCCGCTATCTGGTTATACTCTTCTAAGGACTTTATTACGTCTTGGAAGGTTATTCCGTAGAGGCTCATGGCTGTTGGGTCAAGCTTTATCAGGTAAGCCCTTTCAGGTCCCCACTGGGATATCTCCTCAACGCCATCCACCGACTTTATCAGTGGCTTTACCTTCCACATCTGGAGGGTTTTTAGGTCTTCCAGGGAGTGGTTTCCGCTTTCGTCCACCAAGGCATAAAAGAGCACGTTTCCAAGTCCTGATGTGTTTGGACCCATCCTTGGGATATAGCCGGGAGGTATTTGGGCTTGGGCTTCTTGGAGTTTTTGAGACACCAAATTTCTGGCAAAATAAACATCTGTATCTTCCTTAAAAAAGACCGTAACATAAGAAAGTCCGGGCAAGCTTACAGACCTTACAAGTTCCACACCGTTCAGCCCCGACATCACCGACTCTATGGGCTTTGTAACCAAAACTTCAGTTTCCTCCGCAGAAAGTCCGGGAGTTTCTGTATAGATCACCACCTGAACGGGTGTAGGGTCTGGGAAGGTGTCTATTGGAAGCTTCAAAAAGCTCCATATTCCCACTCCGACCATCAACACCAAAGAGAAAAGCACCAAAAGCCTAAACTTCAAAATCTTCGTCATTTTTCCGCCTGAGCCTTTAGGAATATTACACCGCTAACTGCCACTTGCTCTCCTGTCTTTAAGCCTTCCACAAGAACTTTATCCTTTTCTCTTCTCAACACCTTCACCTCCACCACTGAAAAACCCTCTGGAGTTTTTACAAACACCACATCCTTTCCCTTTACGTTGGCAACCGCCTCCGCAGGTAGCCAAAAGCCAAAAACCTTTCCCAGCTCCAACTCCACCGTTGCCCCAAGCCCGGGTCTTAGAAGATCCTGTCTGTTATCCACCAAGAGCCTTATGGGAACTCTTTTTGTGTTTTTATCCACCTCATGGGATATGTAATCCACGTAGCCGGGAACTCTTATGTTCTGCCACAGCACATAGCCTTTTGTTCCTTTTTTTACTTTCATAGCATCTTCAGGAAGGGCATAGGCGTAGACCCAGAGCTTTTCATGTCCGTGAATTTTAAACATCTCCTTTGAGACATCCACGCCACTCCCCAGAAACACCTTTTGTTCTACCACATAGCCGTTTATGGGAGACCTAATCAAAACAGAACCTCCAACAACTTCTCCGAAGGAGCGTAGGCTCAAGAGAAGTGCCCTATACTCTCCCTTAGCCTTTTCATACTCCACCTTTGCGGAAAAGTATCGGGCGTAAGGAATTACCTCCTCCTTGTATAGCATCTCTTCCCTCTTAAGCGTCTCTTCTGCGGTCTTTAGCCTAACTTCTGCGTTCCTTATTTGGGTCAAAAGGTCCGCCACCTGTGGAGAGTATATAAGCGCCAAGGGAGAGCCTTTCTTAACTCTGTCTCCTTCCTTCACGTAGAGTTTTTTTATAACTCCACTGACCGGAGAATAAACCTCTGCCACAAGTCCTGCGTATTCGCTTACGGTGGCGGGAAGAGTGAGTTTTTCTTTAACTTCCTCTTGCCTCAAAGTGTAAAGTTTTATACCAAGCTTTTGCTGAGTTTTCTCATCCACCTTTATGCTTTGGGAAAACACCAAGAAGGGAAGGAATAAAAGCAAAATAATTCTCATAGTTTTCCTCCCAAGGAAAGGTATTTGGAAAATTCCTCGTGAGCCTTCATCAAAAGCTCCGCCCTGTATTTTAGAAGTTCTAAATACCGCCTCTTTGTGTCGGATAGTTCCAAGAGTGTTATGGTGCGAAGTTTGTAGCTTTTTATTGCGAGGCTTAGCTCCTCCTGTGCTCTTGGTAGGAGTTCTCTCTCGGTCTTTTCAATCTCCCTCCTTAGAGTGTTGTATCTCTCTCTGATTGCCTCATACTGGCTCCTTGTGTTTATAAGTTCCCTTTCCCTTTGGTATTTTAGGGAGCTTGCTTGTGCCAAAAGTTGTATTATTTCTCCCTCCCTTTTGTAAAAAAATGGAAGAGTGGTGCTCACAAGAAGCCTGTAGCCATACTCTCTGTCTGCCACCTTTTCGCCAAGGAGTTCTATTCTAACCTGTGGTTTTGCGTAGAATTTTTCCAGTTCTACGTTCTTTCTTACGCCGTCTATGGCAAGTTGGTAATATCTTACCTGAGGCGTGTCCTCTGGGTTTAAGGGCTCTAAGTCTCTTAGCTCCTCAACCCTTCCTTCCACCTCCTGCACTTCCCTTCCCACAAAAGAGGAGAGGCTCCTCAGTGCGTTTTGGTAATCTACCCTTGCCAGCTCAAGCTCCGTTTTGGCAGTTTGGAGCTCCCTTTCTGCCCTGAATAGCTCCAACTTGGTGGTTTCTCCAAGCTCATAGAGCCTTTTTACGAAGTTGTAGAGCTCTTCAGAAAGTTTTAAGTTCTCCTGAGCTATTCTCAAAAGCTCTTTTTTGTAAAGGGCGTCGTAAAAGCTTCTATAAACCTCTGCTTTTAGCTGGTTTTTCTCCCTTTCTATCTGTAAGCCAAAGGCTTCTTTTTCCTTTTCCGTTGCTTCCCTTGAAAGCTTACCTAAGGGATAAAGAAGAATAGGTTGGGAGTAAGAAATTCCGTAAAGAGGATTTTTGTTAAAGCCCTCCTTTGAGGTTCCAAAATTTCCAAAGCTAACGCCCACTGAAGGGTTAAGGAAACTCCTGTAAGTTAAGGTTTTCCCTTCAAAACTTTTTTGTTCTTCCCTCAGGGCTTTTATTGAGGGAGAATATTCCAAGGCGCTTTCCACTGCATTTTTTAGGTCTATCCCAAAGCTAAAACTAAAGAGTATAAGGGCAAAAAGCCACATCGTTGCAGTATTTTAAACCACACTGTTTGGTGTGAGTCATCCTCACATTGAAAAGGATGCAGACATATATACCAAAATCTAAAAGGACTGACTGCAAAGCTTCCTCCTCTTTAGTTATGCACCTTTTAGTAAGCTCCAGAAGTTAGCTCAACTTCCTCCACCCGCACTTGTTGGCACATCACCGAACTTTTCCACCCTGCTCACCATAACACTGCTTACAAACACCACTCCCGAATGTTTGTTCAGAAAAGGAGTTATGCCTTCAAGCAGTGCTTCAACAAGGCTTTCTGGCATTACCGAAATAACCATCACAAGGGTGTCCTCTTCGTTGAATAGGAGATGTCCTTCGTGGAAACCGTGGCTACCCTTTCCGGAAAGGTTGTGTATTATAGTGTAGCCACTGACGCCCGCCCTTTCGAGAAGGTCAATCACAAAGTCTAAGTCTTCTCCTCTGACAACTATCTCTACTTTTTTCATCTCGTGAAGTTTTACACTCTTCATACCTTTACCTCCTCTTTTTTAAGATATTCAAGCCAACTGCCTTCCAAGTATCTATAAAAGACTCCGCTTTCTGGGTCAAGGATCATCACGTTTATCCACTCGTTTTGCATAAGTTCCCTTATCTTTCTTATTTTGTTGATGGTTCTTTTTGCCAACTCAAAGGGCGCCTCTATAGCGAGCGTGTATCTTATGGGTATGTGGAAGGGCTTGCCATCCTTTAGCACCGTTTGGGCGGGCAGACCTGTTCTTAGGTCGCTGTAATTACCAGTCATAACCCCTATTCTTCCCACTATGTTGTGATAAACCTTGCTTCCGCTACCGTAAACCTCGTTATCCACCGTTGAAAAATAGTATTCGGAGTTTATCCATTGACCTACAACCGCTGGACCTGCCAGTATGTTTTCCAGCAAGAAACCTTTTTTATCTACGCGATAGTCGTAAGAGTGCAAGAATACTCTACCCATCAAGTTGGCGGAGCGCGTAAGGCTCCTCCTGCCTATAATGAAGGCGTAGTTGCCAGAAAGACCCCACTCGGGTCTAACTTCAGACCAATCGTAGGCTTTCCTGTAAACTTCCTCCGGCTTTTTTGCATCCAAAGACTGTCCTCTTTCTATAAGGGTGAGCTCCTTAGCCCTTTGAAAGTCTTTCCTTATGTTTTCAAGTAGTGGAAGGTAGTTCGCAGGCAAAAACTCAAGGTCGTAAAGGAATATTTCATCGGTAGTGGTATTATGTATGCCGGGGACAAATACAGTGTTTGAGGGAACTTCCAATCCATGCCTTTGAGCCATTATCCGCCTTACCTCAGGGTCGTTAGCCATAACGCAGAATACCCTTGCGTTATAAATACCCGAAGCACCACCACAGGCACCACAATCCAGGGCGGACTCGTAGGGGTTGTTCTCAGACCTGCCCTCGTGTCCAAGCACAAAAACTATTGGAGCAAAGTCTTTGGTTAGACCAATGCTTTTTAGGGCTGTGGATATTAGAAATGCCTGTTCTTCCTTTGTGAAGCCTATGTTTTTTAGTCTTTCTTTGAAAAGCCCCACATAACCGCGGTCCACTTTGTATTTGCTTTTCAGAATTTCAACCGCCTTTTTCAGGTTTTCATCAAGCGTGTCCGCACCGTTTAAACAGGCTTCATACACCCGGCTTACATCAACATCCTGCATTCCAAGATGTTCTTGTAGGACTGACCTTATGAACGTAAAGTAGTAAGATCGTGTTATCTGTTCTATTTCTTCCTCGGAGAGTTTATTTACCATTAGGGATGTTTTTGTGTGGTCTTTGAAAGCGAACTCTTTTAGCTTTAGATACTTCTCCGGTAGGAAGGTCTTTCCCAAGAAGTCAAAGCCAAAGGCAAACCCTACCATCTCCACCGCTACAAAGGGTGCCAATATGTGGTCTTTTACACCGTGGAGGACCTGGTGTATGGCTTTTTCCTTTTCTACTCCACCCTTTTTGTAGGGCACCTCAAAAACCACATTTCTTGGAATTACTATCACAGGACACAGAAACTCTTCGTGCCCTTTTTGAAGGTTTACTAAGGCGAAGGGAACACCAAAAAAGCCTGCTATACCGTAGGTTTGATACCTTCCTAAGCTCTCAAGGTTTCTCCTGAAACGCTCAGAACGCACGTCTATACAGAACAGAGCTTGGGCAAAGGGCTTTTCTTGCGTCTCTTGGGATAACCTTATGGACTCTATCAGGTTATCTATGTGCGTGTCCTCAAGTGCCCTGAGGCATATGTATCCCTCTTCCTCTTTGAACTTTTCATAAACCTTTACCAGTTCAAGAACATGCCCTGGGCTGATGCTGTTTATATCTATGCCTGCCTTTTTTGTCCAGTTTGCCAGAAACTGATAATGACTAATTGCTAGAATTTCCGCCTTTGCTTTTGTGTATTCTTCTACTTTTTCGTGAGGCTTCTTTAGATAATCCCTTATACGATCCCAAAGTTGGGGTGGGCATCTCTTTGTGGCAAGCTCGTGCTTTAGGTAGGCTCTGGCATAATCTTTGCTTAAAAACTCTTCCAACGCCCTGTAGGTGGGTTCAAAGGGAAGGTCCTTCTTGTTGGCATCTATTACCGCTTTGGCTATCAAAAGTCTTATGGCGGTGTAATCCACAACATCAACGGGATGGACCTTTTGCCAGTAGTAAAACTTGTTGTGAGAACGCCATTTTATAAAACCCACTATGCCCTTTAGGCGTGCCAGTTCAAGGGTTATGTATCCCTCCCAAAGGGCTTGGGGGAGCTCAAAAGAAGTTAGCACATACTCTATGGCGGGCTCGGGTTCTTCAAAGGCTTCCACCATTTCCTTTAAACCTTTCCCTGCCCATAAGAAGAACCTTAGGTTACTCTTTGCAAGCTCTCTCCAAGCTTTGTAAAAGCCCGCACTCCTACCGGGCATGTCTATGGTGGATTGTCCTTCGTCCAAAAAGTCAAAGGCTGTCTTTATTGTAAGTTCGTCTATGGTTTGGGAGAGGTCTTTACCGGTTAGTAGTTTTATGATGTCCTGTATAGTGTGCTTTAAACCTATGGATAGCAAAAGCTCCCTGCACACTTGGGCTGGGTCCTCTGTAAAGTGTTCCAACAGGGCGTTCATCGTTCCCTCGTCTATTTTTCCCTTATATAGGTTGTTTAAAGTGGGCTCCTTTATGTCCTCCACCAAAAGGATAAAAAGTAGCTCTTCGTAGGGAAGGTCCGCTTTAGGTTCCACAAAGGAAAGGAACTTTCTTATGCTTTCTCTTAGAAACTGTTCCTTTATGTAGCCTTTGGAGTAAAGTTCCCTGTAGTCTTCCCTTTTGAGATAGCCTCTGCCTCCAAACAAAAGCTCTCCGTCCTTTAGGGCATCCTTAAAGGGTTTATTTTCAAACTCCCTGAGGGGATTCCGGCTCGTGAAAGTTCTCATAGGCCAAAAGTATGCTATTGGCTCAGCGGATATATTTACAAGAGACCTTATGTACAGCTTTCTTCCCTTTTCCATGGGCTCACCTCCTCAAAAGGTCTGCATAACTTATGTCCTTCCTTGGCAAGCCGTGCAATGGTCTCCATACAGAAAGTGCAACGGCTACACCAAGCATAAACCATACTGTTATTAGCAGAGTTGTCTGTAGGATATTGGCTTTCAAAAGTGCATCAAAGAATGGATAGAAGCTTAGCATAAGGGGTGTAAGGTATGCTTGCAAAGAGGCGATCACTAACAAAAGGGAATAGACGGGCATCTTTTCTATAAACCCACCCGCGTAATAAAAGCTATCTGTATGTAGCATCCTTTTAGTGTAAATGCCAAGAAGATAGAGAAGGGCGGAAGGTAGTAGGAGTAAAATGAAGTGCGCTTCTTCCTTGGATAGCCAAATCAGGCTAAGGAGCGCAGGGTACAGCTCTGAAATACCTTCCTTAAAGCTTTGGCTTACTACAGCCCTTAGCGAGTGGAAAAGTAGCGTAAAGCTTGCAAGATAGTAAAGGAACTCGTAGTTTGGTATTTTTATGAACGCAAGGCTTATCGCACCCAAAAGGGCAACAAGGGGGTAAGAGTATATCCAAAACCTTCTTATAAGGTAAGAGGTTATCAGACTTATGGGAAACAGGGGAATAAAGAACGCGAGTATGAGTGCGTCCAGAGGGAAATTCTCCGAAGTTTCTCCTGCGTAGAAAATTCCATAAGCAGACACCGCAGAAAAAGAAGTAAAGGATAAGAGGCGTGCCAACTTCATAAAGCCTTCTCCCGTGAGTTTATAAAGGTCTAGAAAGTAAAGCTCCCTGGAAAGGTGGGCATAAAGGCTCAGGTGGACCTTCAAAGGTTCCTCCCTGTTGGCAAAGTATATGAGTATCCAGCCCACCAAGACCAAAATTAAGCTTATGGCTATACCGAGTGCGAGAAGGACAGGGTTGGAGAATGCCCTTTCGTATATCTTTTCCTGCAGACCCTCGTAAGGAAAGACAAAGCCTCTAAGGAGATGGGACATAAGGACATATATACTCAGAAGAACAAACAGGGAAACGATACCTAAGAGGGCAGTAAGCAGAGGTTTTTCCCTGCCTACCTTGAAAAGGTTCAGAAGCACCTGGGCGGATGCGATCCAGCCAAAGAACAAAAGTATGAGGGGAGCTTGATATTTAAAGAAATCCGGCTCAAAGATGTAGTGAGTAATCAAAACTAACAGAAGTGGCATCAACAAGGTAATGGCTCCATAAAACACGGTGGGTGTATCTTTGTAATGCTCCTCCTTTTTTATCAATGCGTCGTAAACCTCGTCCCTTGGGATGTTGGGGTCTTTTCTTGCTTCGTGTATAACACCACCCGAGGAAAGAAACAGGGTAGCCTTAAATATGCCGTGAGCCATCATGTGATATATGGCAAGGGCAAAGGCACCCACACCCACTTCCATCATCATATAACCCATCTGCCCTACAGTGGAGTATCCCAACGCCTTCTTTACATCGTTCTGCATCAGCATAAGGGTGGAGCCCAACACCGCAGTTATTATGCCCACCAAGAAGGAAAGGCTAAGCCCATACAGGTCGTAAGCAAACAAGAAGGAAAACTTGCTTACTATGATGGCACCCGCGTTTACTATGCCCGCGTGCATAAGGGCGGATACGGGGGTGGGACCTTCCATGCTATAAACCAACCAAACGTGAAAGGGTATCTGTGCGGACTTTAATATACCGCTCAGGACTATCAAGAGTGTTGGTATCCATAGGGTATCTG
>JAPYWH010000058.1 GCA_028276475.1 Thermocrinis sp. | reverse complement strand
AACTTTGTGAGCGGATGGAGAAAGGGTATCACCTTGCTTACTTACTTGTATGCTTATGCAGTAGGCTACAGCTTCTACAGAAATATCAAAGTTCAGCTATGTGCTTGATTTCTCACTCAGCGTGTATCAGGAAAGAATTATAATTAAAAATATCAGGGCTGGTAGCTCAGCTGGCAGAGCAACGGACTCTTAATCCGTGGGTCGCGGGTTCGACTCCCGCCCAGCCCACTTTTTAGCATGGAAAAGCATGAGCTTTCACATATATTGGTCATACTGGCAGGACTTTTGAGGGCAGTAGGTATCGCCTGCATGATAGCCCTTATCTTCTTGGGTGCCCGGCTCAGATATATCTTTCTCATAGCCCTCCTGACGGTAGGTGGCATATTCACCACTGTGCTTAGCTTTCTGTTAGGCATTCTCTCCTTCACCCATGCCATAATCTACGAGGCAATTGTAATATTCATCAATGGATTGGTGTTCTTTTATGCCTACAGGGAAAAAAAGAGCCTTCCACCGCCAAAGCCTTCGGAGAACACAAGGTGCGTGGTATGTTCCGCATACATAAAGCCAAACCAGGAGTATTTCGTACTGAGGTGTGGTGAAAATTATCTCTACTTTGATAAAGAGGACCATCTAAAGCGGTTCCTTGAAAACATAGAAGAATACAAAAAGCTCAGAAATCTTCAGATAAAGGAGCCAGAATGCTATTACACACACAGCAAAAGGCTTTGGGTTGACCTAAACCAAAAAGAAGTAGGCGTAAGCAAGTCCAACTAATATTCTATAGATGCCAAAGGGTAAAAAGCTGTGGGTGGATATAAACCTTAAAAAGAGCTTTACAGACAGCAGGGCGGTTAAAAAGGATGTGATAAAGCCCAATGCCAGAAGGTGAAACTCTTGGGTTGAAAATTGAGAGTGGGATTTGTAAAGGTCATAGCCCGTGGCGATCAGCATGGTGGGGACCGCTAGCAGAAAGGAAAACTCCGCGGACTGCTTTCTGTTTAATCCCATTAGCATACCACCGATGATAGTGCTGGCACTTCTGGAAACTCCCGGAACCATAGCCAAAGACTGAAATAAGCCTATTACAAAAGCCTTTTTTAGAGGTAGCTCCCTTAGACTTTGAAGATAGCAAAACCTTTCACAGAACCTGTCCGCAAAGAGTAGAAAAACTCCACCCAAAACTAAGCTAACCACCACCACCAGGTCGTTTCCTATAAGGTAGCCCTTAATAAACTTGTAAAGGGAAAATCCCAGCAGTCCAGTGGGCAAAAAGGCTATTATTATTCTCTTCCAAGTTTCTAAGTCCCTAAGCAAAGTTTCAAAATACAGAACTGCCACCGCAAGGATGGCACCAAGTTGGATGGAGATCTCAAAGCTCTTTGTGAATTCCGAATGGTCAAGTCCCAAAAGGTGGGCAACTAATATGAGATGCCCGGTGGAAGATACGGGCAAAAATTCAGTGAGCCCTTCCACAAAACCAAGGATTATTGCGTGCTTGACTTCCATCAACCTTGCCCCAAAAGGACTTTCCTTAGGAGCTCTCGGTCTCCTTCAACTTCCTCCAAAATAGCTCGGACGCTCCCTAAAACAAAGAAGAGTTGCATCCTTACGGGGAAAAGGTTGTCCTTTTCTATCCAGAGCTTCCATCTTCCCTTCGGTCGCAGTAGCCCCTTTGTTTCCACATTGGGGCTCACATCCACAACCTTTGCGTAGTAGTTGCCCGCGGGCACTTTAATTTCCTCCTCACCTGCTACTCTGTAGGGTATGTGATACTTTTTGTCGTCGTAAAACATCTTTATTATACCTTCGCCATTTTGGATAGAGCTTTTGTAGAGCACAAGGCTTGCGGTGTATGGGTCTGCGTAGCCCTCAAAGGGATATACCCTTTCCTCCTCCCTTTCCACTTTGTCTGTTAGCTCCACATAGTGGGTTTCCTTTACATAGACCTTAGAGTTCTTAAAAATGTAGTGCTGTTTTCTTTTAAACTCGCCCTCCTCTTGATGGTAGAAAAACTCTTTGGGAGTTAGGTCCTTTGCAGATATAACCGCATATCCATAGTTATACACCCTTTTTACAAGCCCTCCCACGTTTATAGTTTTGGCATAGCTGGAAACCACAAGGTCATCCTCCTGCAATTTGTAAGTTATGCAGGTTTGGGCTACGGGAAAAAATGCATAGTATGCTTTGTAGCACAGCGTTAGCTCTTTGGCAAGTAGGCTAAGAGGCAAAAGCAAAAGCAGTAAAAGCATCAAGGAGCATTATAATATAGGCTATGCGAGTTAAAGTTCTGATCACTCCCAAGGAGGGACTTTTGGACCCGGAGGGGAGGGCGGTAAAGGAGATCCTTGAGGATAACGGATACAAGGTTAAAAGTGTAAGGATGGGCAAGGTGGTTGAGTTGGAGGTGGATGACCCATCCCAAGTTAAAGAGATGGTGGAAAATTTCCTATACAACCCCCTCATAGAGGAGTATGTGATAGAATGAAGTTTGGTGTTTGTGTTTTTCCGGGTTCCAACTGTGATTACGACACTTATTATGTGCTCAGGGATGTGGTGGGGGTAGAGGTTAGGTTTCTGGACTTTAGGGAGACTAAGATACAGAACATAGACTGCGTGGTTTTGCCGGGGGGCTTTTCCTTTGGAGATTACCTTAGGGCTGGCGCGCTGGCAAGCAAAACACCCATCGCAAAGGCTCTAATGGATTTTGCCCAAAGGGGTGGCTTTGTGGTGGGTATATGCAACGGCTTTCAAATCCTCACCGAGCTTCACCTCCTGCCGGGTGCCCTGCTTAGGAACGAAAATCTGAGGTTTGTTTGCAAGGATGTTTATTTGAGGGTGGAAAACAGTTCAACCCCCTTCACAAAAAAGTTAGAAAAGGGAGAAGTTATCCGAATGCCCATAGCCCACGGAGAGGGAAGGTTTTATGTGCCGGGGGGTGAGCTAAAACGGTTGGAAGAGAGGGGACAGATTCTCTTTAGATACTGCCAGGAGGATGGCTCTATTACAAAAGAAGCCAACCCGAACGGTTCTGTGGGCAACATTGCGGGCGTTTGCAACGAAACTTTTAATGTTTTTGGTTTGATGCCACACCCCGAGAGGGCTTGTGAGGACCTTTTGGGCTATTACGATGGGTTATTGCTTTGGTATTCCTTGATCAGTGCCTGAAGTGTCTGGTTCCTGTAAATATTAGGGCTATTCCATGCTCGTCGCAGGCGGATATGACCTCCTTGTCCCTTATGCTTCCACTGGGTTGAACTATGGCGGTTATACCCTCTTGGGCACAGATATCCACGCTGTCCCTGAAGGGCAAAAAAGCCTCCGAAGCCATCACTGCGCCCTTTAGGTCAAAGCCGAACCTTTTGGCCTTGGCGATGGCACACCTTAGACTATCCACCCTTGAGGTGTTGCCCGTGCCTATTCCCAAGGTCTGCCCATTTTTTGCAAGGACTACCGCGTTAGACTTGGCAAACTTACACACTTTAAAGGAAAACTCCAAATCCTTTACTTCCCTCTCAGTGGGTGCCCTTTTGCTTACCACCTCCCATTTTTCCCAGTTTGTGGTGTCCTCCTCCTGCAAAAGATAGCCACCGGAGACCTTTTTTACGTCCCAGTAGTAGGAAAATCCTAAACTACGGATCACCCTAAGGTTCTTTTTGGTGCTTAGAATCTCAAGGGCTTTGGGTTCATACTCAGGGGCAACCACCACTTCCAAGAACATCTCCGTTAAAAGTTTGGCACATTCCTCATCCACTTTGCAGTTAAAGGCTACAATGCCACCAAAGGCGGACTCTGGGTCTGCTTCTTTTGCCTTCAAAAAGGCTTCTGAGGGACTTTCTCCCAAGGCGGTTCCGCAGGGGTTGTTGTGCTTTACGACCACACAGGCAGGCTTTTCAAACTGAAAGACAAGCTTTAAGGCGGAGTCCGCGTCCAAGTAGTTGTTAAAGGACATATCCTTTCCTTGCAGGACCTCCGCGTTGGCAATCCCAAGACCTTCCAAAGGATTGCTAAAAAGCCAGCCCCTTTGATGAGGATTTTCTCCATACCTCAATACCTTTACAAGCTTTAAGGGAATTGCCATGTGTGAAAACATCTCAGAAATGCCAAACAGGTTTGCCAGGGCGTTGGAGATCAAGGCATCGTAATAGGCGGTCAAAGAAAAGGCTTTTACCGCCAAGTATTTTCTGTCTTCTAAGGT
>JAPYWH010000057.1 GCA_028276475.1 Thermocrinis sp. | reverse complement strand
ACCTGTCTCCCTGTTTATGATCCTCTCAAGCCTCACCAACTTACCGATCATCCTTCGCCTCCTTTAAACCTAAAGGTTATAATGCCTGTTTGTATTATATTACCTTCTATGGGTTCAAACTTTATACCCCTCAAAAGTTGCACCAAGGCGCTGTCTATTTCTGGCACTCCGCTCCTTTTTAGGACCTCAACCTTAGAAACTCTACCCGAAGGCTCCACCCAGAGCTTAGCCTGAAAGGTGGAGGGCAGTTCGGTAGCCCTAAGCTTTGGAAAGGGAGGAATATATAAGATCTTTCTCGTGACACTTTTTGTAAGGTCCACCCCACTTCTGGAAACCACTCCGCTGAGCTCACCAAAGCTCTCGCTAACATTAGGTTTGCCCTGAGTAGCTTCCGCTTTTTGGCTTTTGACCTTCTTTTCTATCTCCGAGAGAATGGACTCCTCGGCGGTTTCTTTTGAGGCTATTGGGACATCTCCGCTTTTGGTTGCCACTGGGGGAAGGGAAGGAACAGGCTTGCCCCCTTTATCCCTTTCAAGCTTTTCTTTAGTTCCTCCTGCCCTTTTTGTTCTCTTCTCAAAGATTACTTTCTCCTCTCTGGGTATTTCCTCCAGAAGCAAGGTAATGGGTCTGTTCACCTCGTAGCTAAGTCTTGCAAACAGAAGGTAGGCGGAAAGCAGTGTAAAAAGGATAAGGTTTATGACGAGCGCAGTTAAAAAGTAAAGACCCTTTTCTAAGAGGCTCTCTTCCTTTGCCATGGATGGAAGGAAATATTATAACTTAGACAGGGCTTTCACCAGTTGATAGTTAAGACTGTGTCCTCCGTAATGGGATACAACCTTGCCCTTTAGCCTTTTGCCCAAAAGGGAAAGGTCTCCTATTAGGTCCAAAAGCTTATGCCTTATGGGTTCATCTTTGCATCTTAGACCCTCTCGGTTGTAGGGTTTGCCCTCTTTGGTCAGCACCACTGCGTTTTTCAGACTGCCACCCTTTGCCAAGCCCATGCTTCTGAGGGCTTCCACTTGATAATCGTAGCAAAAGGTTCTTGCAAAGACTATGTCTTTGGCGTTTCCTCTGAACTTAACCCGATGGTCCTTGAGGGCACCCTCCACACTCCCGATGTATTCCGCCGAAAAGCCCTTGCCCGGTAGGGCATCAATCTTTGCGGTGCAGTTTTTAACACTTATGGGCTTTTCTATCTTTAAAAACTCCTTCTCTTGGTCAATCTCACAGACCAGGTCCTTCAGAGACTTGTAAAAGTAATAACCACTGCCGTCCATGGCGGGCACTTCAAAACCTTCTAAAAACTCCACCACCAAGCTGTCTATACCAAGGATGTAAAGGACCGCCATAAGATGCTCCACCGTTTTTACTACCACACCCTTTTTCCCCAGGTCGGTGGAGTGGTTGGTGTTCACCACATACTGGTAATGGGCGGGGATCATCTCACCCTTTATCAAAAACCTAACAGAGCCTCCATCATCTGGGTGCAAAACGATCCTTGAAAACTCACCCGAATGAAGTCCTACACCTTCAAAGGTAACCTCTTGTTTTATGGTAGCCTTCTTCATCTCTTTATTCTTACATGCAAAAATTATGCCAACTTCTTTAGGAGCCTTAGAATATCCTCCATTGTTGGTTTTTCTGGGGTTTCACAGGGAGTGCTAAAGGTCCTTTCCCACTCTCCTTTGGTAGTTTTGCCAATGCAGAGAATTTTTTTATCCTTTAAAAGGCTTTTGTCCCTTAGCTTTTGCAAGTTTGCAAAAAAGCCCTTGACTGCGGATGGGCTGGCAAAGACTAAAAAGTCCGAGAGTCTTACCTTGGCTTCAAATTCCTCCGACGGATAGTCTAAAAGCCTGGTTTCGTAAACGTCAAGGGGGACCACCTCAAAGCCAAGCTTCCTTAAGCTTTCGATTGCCTCCTCCCTTCCTACGGAGGACCTTGGGATCAGAACCCTTCCACTGTAGCCCTCCAAAAGCTTTGCAACCTCTTCCGCGTAAAACTCGGTGGGAACTGCCCAAACATTGTAGCCATGCTTTTCCACCTCTGCCTTTGTCTTTTCTCCCACCGCCAGAATCTTTTCTTTCCCTGTTAGAGAACACTTAGCGAAAAAGTGCTTTACCGCCTTTTGGCTCTGAAAGAGCACAAAGTCAAAGGGACCTTCTGGCACGTCAAAGTCCAAGGGCACATCCTGTATGAGGGGCAGGGCTATAACCTCAAAGCCTTCCTTTTCAAGGAGCTTTCTATCCCTCTCTATATCGTCCTTTGAACGGGTAAGGAGGACCCTCTTCAAGGGTAAAACTCTCTTCTTAGCCTTACCATCTCCTCCAAGGAGAGCTGACCTTCTGCGGTGGCAGACTGGTAGAAGGCGTAGCTTATCACACTACCAAAAAGGTATCCTGCCAGGCGGGAGATTTTTCCGTATTTACCCATGGCTATTATGACCTTTTCTCCCTCCTCCTTTTCGCAAAGGCACAAGAGCCTTGCGGTGTCCTGGTAGGAGTTGGCTTTTACCGCCACCTTTACTATGTCTGCGGACCACCTTCTGGCTTGCCTGAAGACCTCCCTCAGGATCCAGTTGGCGGGTGTTAGTTCAAAGTTGTGGTAAGAGATGATGAGTTTTTTTCCTGAGCCCTTCACTAAATCCCTCACAAAGGGGAGGAGGTCTTGGGAGGAAAGTTCAATGTCCGTGTAGTCTGAATGTGGGCAAGCCCTTTCAAATAGCTCTTTCCTGTTTGGCACCTCTTTGCCACCTTCCTGCGGGCTCCTTATGGTCAGAATGGTCAAAAGACCTAAGGACCGTGCCTTTTGCAGACACCAAAGGACCCTTTCTGGGCTTTTGTCCTCAAAGAGGTCCACCCTAACTTCTACTGCATCCGCACCTATATCTTTTATAGCCTTTGCGTCCTCTTCAAAGTTTTTATCTGTCAGAGGGACCGCTATGAGCATTCTTTATCCTCCCAAGGACCTTTAGGGGAAGCCCAAAGACCTTTGTAAATTGGGCTCCCGCCTTGTGGTCAAAGGCATCCTTTTCCGAGTAGGTTGCCAGATCCTCCACGTACAGGGAGTGGGGGGATTTCCTTCCTACCACCTGGGCATTACCCTTGTATAGCTTGAGCCTTACGGTGCCATTAACAAACTGGGCTATGCTTTCTGTAAAAGCATCCAAGGCAGTCCTTAGGGGAGAAAACCAAAGTCCCTCATAAACAAGCTTGGCATACTCGTGGGGTATGTGGGTCAGGAAGTAGTGAAAGGTCCATCTGTCTGTGGTCAAAGAAAGGAGGTCTTGGTATGCCTTGTATAGAACCATCGCCCCTGGTGCCTCATAAACCTCCCTGCTCTTTATACCTACAAGGCGGTTTTCTACCATGTCTATGCGTCCCACACCGTGCCTTCCTGCAATCCGGTTAAGTTCAAGGATCAGTTCGCTGAGCTTTTCGTAGGTTTTTCCGTTTAACTGGGTGGGAACTCCCTTTTCAAAGGTGATCTCCACATACTCGGGCTCGTTGGGGGCTTTCTCTGGAGATACGGTCCATTCAAAGGCGTCCTCGGGAGGCTCTGTCCATGGGTCCTCCAAGGGACCGCACTCTATGGAGATGCCCCAAAGGTTCTTGTCTATGGAGTAAGGCTTATCCTTGGTAGCCTTAACGGGTATCTGATGACGCAGGGCATACTCCACCTCCTCCTCCCGAGATTTGAACTCCCACTCCCTCACCGGTGCCAAAACTTCTAAGTTTGGGTTCAGAGCCCAAACGGACAGCTCAAACCTCACCTGGTCGTTTCCCTTTCCTGTGGAGCCGTGGGCTACAAAGTCAGCCCCAAACTTTTCTGCATACTCCACCAGCTTTTTGGCAATGAGCGGTCTTGAGAGGGACGCAGTCAGAGGATACCTTCCCTCGTAGAGGGCTAAAGCCCTAAGGGTGGGCAGGCAATACTCCCTTGCAAACTCTTCCTTTAGGTCCTCCACTATGGCATCCACTGCCCCGGAAGCCTTAGCCTTCTGTGGGATCTCTGTGAGTTCCTCTCCCTGTCCCACGTCGGCGGTGTAGGTGATCACTTCGTAGCCCCTTTCCGCCAACCAACGCACTATTACGGAGGTGTCCAGCCCTCCCGAGTAAGCTAAGATGACCCTCTTCATGATTTTACCTCCACCTCGCAAACATCGGTAGCCCCAAAGGTATCCCTCTTGCAAGCCTCTAAGGGAACCACCCTGTAGAACTTCTCCGCAAACTCCTCAAAGTTTTCCAGGATATACTTCGCCCACTGGCTTTGGGTGTATTTGTAGTGCTTGCCTATCAGTTCCCTTAACTCTTCCCTTTCCGCCTCGGAGATGAGCCTTCTTGCCAACACATAGGAAGTGTTGA